>JAAFIU010000057.1 GCA_013298805.1 Cytophagales bacterium
TCTAATAAATTTGCTCGATTCGGCGACCCGATTTACGTCGATTTATACGAAAATCGGGAACGTCTTGAAAGAAGGTTTGCCAGTTCATCTGACAAAGTTCCTAATTTTATAAATAACCCGCATTTTAAATGCGTTTAACCTGTTTGTCAATCAAATTAATTTGATGATAGCCCAAAACCTCTAATTTCGAGATTTCAGAGACATAACTATCGGGTTGGTTGATAATTGGCTTCAAGAATTGAAACTCAGCCTGAGAAGAATAGATGATGAGGTTACTATCAAAGATTTTCATATAATTTAATCTCTAAAAGGCATGGGTTTGTCTTGACGACTTAACTCAAAGTCCTGCATAAAACTTCCAAAATCAGCTATGTTTTTCCCTCCTTTTTCAATAACATTTTTGTGATAGGCTATTTCAGATTCGTTTAATTCATGTGTTTGATTAGATATAATTATTCCAAGCCGACGAAGTAATGGAAGCAGTAATTCCACATCAGTATTATTGGGAATATCTAAAACTATTCGTGTCATATTGCTAATTTTTAATCAAATATAATAAATATCCCTCTTATATCTTCCGCTTCAACTCAAAATGTTTACCTAAATACAAACGTCTAACTTGCTCATCATCAGCGAGTTCTTGGGGTGTTCCTGCTTTTAGGATTTTACCTTCAAATAGTAAATAGGCACGGTCGGTGATGGAAAGAGTTTCATCAACGTTGTGGTCGGTAATCAGGATTCCGATGTTACGGTATTTGAGTTTTGCGACAATGCCTTGAATTTCCTCCACTGCAATTGGGTCAACGCCCGCAAAGGGTTCATCCAACAAAATAAACTTCGGGTCAACTGCCAAAGCACGGGCAATTTCAGTACGACGGCGTTCTCCTCCCGACAAAACTTGTCCCAAATTTTTACGGACGTGCGTCAATGAAAATTCTTCCAAAAGTGACTCTGTTTTTTCCTTTTGCTCTTTCTTCGAGAGTTTGGTCATTTCCAAAACTGCCAAAATATTTTCCTCAACCGTTAAAGCCCTAAAAATAGAAGCTTCCTGAGCCAAATAGCCAATACCAAGTCTCGCACGCTTGTACATGGGCAAGTCGGTAACGTCCAAATCATCCAAATAAACTTTACCAGAATTGGGTTTCACCAAGCCAGTAGCCATGTAGAAAGATGTCGTTTTTCCTGCTCCGTTTGGTCCTAAAAGTCCCACAATTTCGCCTTGTGCTACCTGATAACTAACGTTGTCATTAACAATGCGTTGTCCGTATTTTTTAACTAAATTTTCTGTTCTTAGTATCATTTTTAACTTTGATAAATCATATTTAAAAGGATTGATATTGGTGGATTATGGTTTTTGCTAATGCCACACGTAACACGCTTTAATCCTAAGACCAATCACCTAATCCCTAATTTTATATCCTTCAACATCAACTGAAAACTCCTTTTTCCTTGCCATTCATTAATTTCAATGGTGTAACAAATGGAGAATGGTTTTCCTTTAGATAATTCTTCGTAAAAATCTTCTACCATGCCAAAACCTACGCAAGTGAAAGCCGCAGAATCCTCTTGAAATACGTTGATTTTCAAGTGCTTCTCTTTCATTTTTATCGGTACGCCGTGCAGTTTTACATTTTCAGAAACAAAAACGGGTGTCATATTTTGTGGACCAAAAGGTGACATTTGGGTCATGATTCTGTGAAATTTATCCGTAATCTGAGACAAAGGTAAATTCATATCTATTGAAATCATGGGTGAGAGCTGTTCGGGTAAAATTTTACGAGAAACCACTTCTTCAAATTTACGTCTAAAATTCTCTATCTCGCTGATTTCCAAAGTCAAACCCGCTGCAAAGGTGTGTCCGCCAAACTGAATTAGGTATTCTTCGCATTCTTCGATGGCTTCGTAAACGTCAAATCCAGGCACAGAACGAGCTGAACCCGCAGCGTGTCCTTGCGATTCGGTCAGAATAATGGTTGGACGGTGATATTTTTCAATGCAACGACTCGCCACAATCCCAATTACGCCTTTATTCCAATCATTTTTGAAAAGTACGGTACTTTTGGCATTTTGGAGAATTTCATCGCCTTCAATCATTGCCAAAACTTCTTCGGTAATACTCGAATCAAAGCCTTTTCGGTCGGAATTATGTTTGCTGATAATTTTTGCAAAATCAATCGCAGCATCCTCATTATCAGACAATAACAAATTAACGGCATCATAAGCGTGCTTGATTCTACCCGCCGCATTAATGCGTGGTCCAAGTCCAAAAACGACCTTTGTAATGTCCATTTTTCCTTCCAAACCTGCCGATGACATCAACGCTTTCAGTCCCGTTCTTGGATTGGTATTCAATTGTTGCAAACCAAAATATGCCATCGTGCGGTTTTCGCCCACGATGGGAACAATGTCGCAAGAAATGGACGTAACCACCAAATCGAGATAAGGCAGAAGGAGTTCTTCGGAAATTCCTTGATTGGTACAAAAAGCTTGTAGTAATTTAAAACCCACGCCACAGCCTGTCAATTCATCGAACGGATAAGTACAATCTGAACGTTTCGGGTCGAGAACCGCCACAGCATCTGGGAGGTCGTTATCGTCTGGGCGGTGGTGGTCACAAATAATAAAATCGACGTTATGAGCCTTCGCCCAAGCTACTTTATCTTTCGATTTTATACCACAGTCCAAGCTCACAATCAAGCCAAAACCATTATCCGCCGCATATTCAACGCCTTTTTGCGAAACGCCGTAGCCTTCGGTGTAGCGGTCGGGAATGTAAAATTCTAAGGGACAATCTTCTCTATTTTGGAAAATATGCGTTTTCAAGAAGCCATAAAACGTTGCCACCGAGGTAGTTCCATCAACATCATAATCACCATAAACTAAGATTTTTTCACCTTTAAAAATGGCTTCTTCCAAACGAGCAACGGCTTTATCCATATCTTTCATCAAGAATGGGTCGTGCAATTGAGAAAGCACAGGGCGGAAAAAATCTTTGGCTTCGTCGAAACTCGTAATCTGACGTTGAGCCAAAAGCGTAGCAATTTCAGTCGAAACATTCAGTTTTTCGACCAATAAATCAATCTGTTCTTGGGGTGGAACGGGTTTATAAATCCAACGTTTTTCTGTCATGTCACAAAAATACAATAACCCACAACGATTTAGTAATAGTTGTGGCTTATTTAGGAAAATTTAAGAGATAAGGGGAGTTTACTTTGCTTTACTTTTTACTCTAAGATAGGAAATTCCAATAGCAACACCAATCCAAGTCCATTTGAAATGATACTGATTATTTAACGTTGTGAAGTCAGCCCCTTTAAGCAATTTGTAACCAACAGACATAAACCAATCTACGGCATAGATGATAAGTGTTAGTATGAGGAAATGTTTTAGAAACGCTACCGCTTTTTCTTTATTCATATTTATTTTTAATTGGAAAAGTATTCTATCTCAACGTTTTATCTTACCTAAAAACTCATACGTAACCCTAAGCCCAAACCATCCCGACTTGGTTTTATATCAAAGACTGTTTTGGGTTTGGAAATGAGTTCGTTATAGCGTTTATTAGCTTTGCGGAGGTGAGCGTAACTGTAAACTCGTAATAATGCTGATGCAAGCATAGTTACTCCACCAATGATCATTAATTGATGCCCATCTTTAATGTATGAACCCGAATCTCGCACCAATCCGAAGGTTAAAAGTGGTGTGATAGTTTTCATAATTCCTGTAACAAATATGATAGACCCAATACCATAACCTGCAAAAAAGAATGGTCTTGTGTTTCTATGTATTTGATAATCAGATAGAACTGTGCTATCTCTCAATCTCTCATAATATTGTTTGAAAGGTTTATTGGAATAATATTTTTGATTTTCGATGATATAATTGTTACAGCTCGCTCCCATTTGCCACGCTCCAGTATATATTCCAATAATTAACAGGGGCGTATTTTTTTCAATTTTAATAGTCGGAAAGGAATCCAAATGACTGGAAATTCTCAAAGAATCTTGTGCTTTGATTTTAGAAACTATAATGAGAATAAGCAACAATAGAAGTGGTAGTTTTTTCATGCTAAGTAGAGTTTAATGTATTCTATACAAATATACTGTAAATGACTGTCATTGCGAACGTGATGAATTGGGGTTTCTTCTAAGTTCAGATTAGCCAGTTCTTCCAAAGATCACTAATCTTGAATATGCACTTGGTTTTAAAATTAGGATGAAAAAAACATAGGTTAGTTTTTAAGTATTTGTATTTTTTAGGGTAACCTAAAAATATATTTTGATTTATATTAAAAATATGAATAACTTTGCTTGAATATAAAGTCGGTCAACTAAAAATTCATAAAATGAAATATTTTGTACCATTTCTTTTATTGCTGATGTTTGGTCAAATATCTTTCGGACAGAGTAAAAACTGGTCGATTCACTTTCAGCAAACTGTTATCCCACAGCATAAACTCAAAATAAATGCTCCTTACAGTGGTGATTTTAGTCTTTCGGATACGGCAGAAACGCAAACGTCTTTAACAACAACCATCTATTTGGGCAGACGCTTATGGAAGGGTGCTGCCATTTTTTATAATCCCGAATTGGCTGGCGGTAGTGGACTTTCGCAAGCCCGAGGAATTGCGGGTTTTACCAATGGAGAATGTTTCAGAATAGGAAACCCCACTCCTACTATTTATACAGCACGTTTATTTTTGCGTCAGGATTTTGCTTTGTCTGGAACAAAGGTTGTAGATATAGGAAAAAAATCGAAAGATGTTCGAGGTGAAAATCATGCTTATCCTGTTGAACGAGAAGACGATGACGCAAATAGCATTGGTGGCGAAAGACCCGTAAATCGGTTTACGATTGCCTTGGGGAAATTTTCAATTGCTGATTATTTTGACAATAATGCCTACGCCCACGACCCAAGAAGTCAATTTATGAACTGGTCTTTGATGTCAACGGGTGGTTGGGATTATCCCGCCAATACACGTGGCTATACATGGAATGCTGTTTTGGAATACGTTCGTGAACGTTGGGCGATTCGTGCGGGAACTTCTTTAGTACCAACAACTGCTAATGGCCCAGACCTAAATTGGCAATGGAACGGCAACAACTCAAATACCCTTGAATTAGAAAAATCTACAACATTTTTTGGCAAAGAAGGAAAGCTAAGAGCCTTAGCTTTTTATACAACAACTTACATGGGAAGTTATGCGGAGGCAATAAAGCAAAAGAATCCAGACGTAACTTTAACCCGAAAAGATGGCAGAACAAAATACGGGTTGGGCATTAATTACGAACAAGAATTATCCAACGAATCAGGGTTATTTTTTAGAGCATCTTGGAACGATGGAAATAACGAAACATGGGCTTTTACGGAAATCGACCATTCTGTGAGCGGAGGATTTGTAAAAGATAATTTATTCGGCAGAAAACAGGATAGGCTGAATATTGGATTCGCCTTTAATGGAATTTCCGACTTGCACCGTCAGTATTTAGCAAAAGGTGGATATGGGTTTATAATTGGAGATGGGAAATTGCCAAATTATGGCTGGGAGAGTATTTTTGAAATAAACTACAATATAAAAGTAACAGACTGGTTATCGGTCACTCCCGATTGTCAATTGGTAATTAATCCTGCTTACAACCAAGACCGAGGGCCTGTTCATGCCTTCGCCTTGCGTATGCACACGGAATTTTAGCGATTTGGGATTTTCGATTTCGGATTTTTTGTCGGAACTAATACACTTACAAAAAATCCACAATCCGAAATCGAAAATCCCAAATCTTTTAAACTCCTTCCGCTAAAACTTCTTTAACCTCTGGAACCATGCGAGTTAAAAGGTTTTCAATTCCTTGTTTCAGCGTGATAGTTGAAGACGGACAACCTGAGCATGAACCTTGTAAAAGAACTTTAACCGTTCCTTCATTGAAAGAATGAAAATTGATTGCTCCTCCGTCAGATTCTACCGCTGGGCGAACATATTGGTCTAAAACCGCTTTGATTTTGATAACCGTTTCAGAATCTTGCTCCCCTCCTGCCGACTCATAAGCCGAAATAGTAGTTTTAGCAAAAACCTCTTTTTTATCTTCAAAAAATTGTTTCAAGAATTGTTTCATTCCGAAAAGCTCATCTTCCCATTTTGTATCATCGTTTTTAGTAACAGTGATAAAATTTGAAGAGATAAAAACTCTTTGTACGAAGTCAAACCCAAAAAGTTCAACTGCCAAAGGAGAGTTTTTCCCTTCCACAATAGCGTCAGAAGGCGTTGCATAGTCGAAAGAAGAACCGTCTGGCACCAACTCAAAGTTCAAAACGAACTTCATTGAGTTAGGGTTGGGCGTTGATTCTGTATAAATAAGTATTTGGGGCTTCAACATGGGATAATTGATAATTAACAATGAATAATTTTATTCTAAACATCAAATTTACGAAATTAGTTTGGTGGAAGTGGAATCTATGTGTTTCTTCGTACAGAAATTATAATTCGCAACATTATGCAAACATTAGAATATGATAAAAACTATCCAACTTGTGGTAAAACCTATGCTACTTTGAGAATTTATCATGACAAGATTACACCCGAAGAAATAACACAATTATTAGATGTTTTACCGACAGATTATCAACCCAAAAATGAAAAAATAAAATTCAATGGATGGTTTTTGAGTTCTGAAAAAAAGGTTAAATCGAAGGATTGTAGAGAACATATTGACAATATTCTAAATGATATAATTTTTAAAAAAGAGGTTATTCAAAATCTAATAAAACAAGGAGCTTTGATTGATATATCGTGTTTTTGGCTTTCAAAAAATGGACAAGGAGTTCCAACGCTTTCACCCAAACAATGTCAAAAACTTGCTGAGTTGAAAATAGACATTTGGTTTGATTTTTATCCCTAAAGATTTATAATAATACTTGAAAACAAGTCAATTTGGTTAAAACTACAATCTTATGGAAAAGCAAAATAAAGATATTTTAGATATTATCGATGAAGGAATCAAAGAAGCCTATCGTCGTTTTGATATTGAAGAAAAAAAGAAAGAAGCTCAACAATTAAAGTCTTCACAAACGATAAAACGTAGAACTCGTCAAATTGCTTAAAAATTTATTGTCAATAATCCCCCCAAATGCTAACAGAACTCAAAATCTGTCAGCATTTTCGTTTGTGTAGGTTACTCTATTGAAAGTCAGATTGTTATGGACTTATCCACGTCTTATCAACATCAAACTTGTTTTTTTTATTGCCAATCGTTTGATTTATAACGAACTTAGGGGCAGTAAACAGTTACCAGTAAACAGTTATCAGTAAAAATTTTTCTACTAACTGTTCACTGATAACTATTCACTGATAACTGATTCAAAAATGTTAGATATAATTCAACTTCTTCCTGATTCTATTGCCAACCAAATTGCGGCTGGTGAGGTAGTTCAGCGTCCTGCCTCGGTGGTGAAGGAGTTGTTAGAAAACTCCATTGATGCAGGAGCAAGCACTATTCAATTGATTATTCGGGAGGCTGGAAAAACGCTTATTCAAGTAATTGATGACGGTTTAGGAATGTCAGAAACCGATGCCAGAATGTGCTTTGAACGTCACGCAACATCAAAAATTCGTACTTCGGAAGACCTTTTCAAAATCCGTACAATGGGTTTTAGGGGCGAAGCAATGGCATCAATTGCCGCCGTTGCCCAAGTCGAAATGCGTACCCGTAGAAAGACGGATGAATTAGGTATTCTCATCAAGATTGAAGCATCCGAAATCAAAGCTCAAGAAGCCGTTGCAACCGAACAAGGAACGAGTATTCAGGTAAAAAACCTTTTTTATAATGTTCCTGCCAGACGTAACTTCTTGAAATCCAATCCCGTAGAAATGCGTCATATTTTGGATGAATTTCAGCGAGTATCGTTGTCAAATCCAGAAATAACGTTTACGCTTCATCATAACGATTCGGAAATCTATAATCTTCCTGCGGGGAAACTAAGCCGTCGGATTGTAGATTTATTCGGAAAAGCCTACCGTGAACAATTGGCTTCTTGTGAGGAAGAAACCTCTTTCGTGAGTGTGCGTGGATATGTAGGTAAACCAGAGTTTTCAAAAAAGACTCGTGGCGAACAGTTTTTCTTTGCCAATAATCGCTACATCAAAAATGGCTATTTGAACCACGCCGTGATGTCAGCTTTTGAAGGACTGATTGCCGAAGGTACACATCCATTTTACGTACTTTTTATTGAAATTGACCCAATTCACATAGACATCAACGTTCATCCAACCAAAACTGAAATTAAGTTTGATGACGAACGTACCGTTTACGCCATCGTACAGGCTGCCGTTCGGAAGGCAATGAGTCAGCATAACCTCACTCCTTCTTTGGATTTTGAAACCGATGTAAATTTTACCAATAATATTTTCAATTTCGGAAATTCTCCTTTCCAAACGAAGCAACAAAGTGCCGAAACGTTTAATGGAGGACCCGCCGTTACGACTGCTATTCGTCATGACAATTCTCCCCGTGAGCGTACCAACTTAACCAATTGGAATAAACTATACGAAGGACTAAACAGAACGGCGGATGATTTTGAAAGAAAAGAGGTCAGTCAAGCCAATTTTGATTTTGGGAAAGATTTTGAGCCAACGCCTTTCACGATGAAAAGTAAGGCAAACGATATTTCGGATATGCGTTTGCAACGTGGTTTTAAAGATTCAGAAGCTACGACTTTCCAAATTCACAATCGTTATATTGTCTCGCAGGTGAAATCAGGAATGTTGCTGATTGACCAACGGGCTGCTTATGAGCGGATTTTGTACGAAAAATTCTCGCAACATTTACAAAAAAATGATGGAGCTTCGCAACAATTGCTCTTCCCGACGACCGTAACGCTAACGCCCGTAGATTTTCATTTGGTACTTGAAATTCAAGAAGAAATTCGGAATTTGGGTTTTGTCTTGAGCGTTACAGGACACGATACTTTTGTGGTCAATGGCATTCCTGCTGACTCGCCCGATGAAAATGAGCAAGCGATGATTGAGGGACTTCTGGAACAATTCAAAGATAACGAAGCCAATTTGCATTTAGATAAATCTGAAAATGTGGCTCGCTCAATGGCGAAGCGTTCGGCAGGACGTTTTGGTATTCATGCCCTTACCGTTTTAGAAATGAATGCTTTGGTAGAACAACTTTTCGTATCGTCTAATCCAAGCTACACACCAAGTGGCGAATTGACGATGAAGATTTTATCTTTGGAAGAAATGGCTGGGTTGTTTTTGAAGTAGAGAAAGAACCCTTTTCAGAAAAACAAATTCTTTTAAATTCTGTTCTCTAAGAAAAAAACAAGCCCATGCCCGAACTTCCCGAAGTAGAAACCTATCGCCGTTATTTTGAAGAAACCAGTCTTTATCAACCCATCAGCGATGTTTATGTGGAGGATACAAAACTACTCACAACCGACTACGACACGCTGAATCAGCAATTGAAAAACCGTCAATTTATTGGTACGAAACGGGTGGGCAAAAATCTATTTGCTCAATTAGATGCTCCATATTGGGTACATTTTCACTTTGGAATGACGGGCGATTTGGCGTATTTCAAAGACGAAGAAGACACGCCCCGTTTTGCAAGAATCATTTTTAGGTTTGCCAACGGTTTTAAATTAGGCTTTTTATGTCCAAGAAAATTTGAGCGAATTGGCATTGTGGAGGACATAGACGAATATCTAACTCGCAAGAAAATCAATAAAGATGCTTTAGAAATTACGGTTGAAGAATTAGCAAAAACAATCAATAAAAAGAAAGCACCAATAAAGTCTGTTTTATTAGACCAGTCAACCGTAGCAGGAATTGGTAATTGGATTGTGGACGAAGTGCTTTTTCAAGCCAAAATTCACCCCGAAAAAATATCAAGTCAATTGTCTGAAAATGAAATACTTGGTATTCATAAATCCATGCGTTTTGTCATTCAAACAGCCATAGATTTACAGGCAAATTACGATGATTTCCCAAACAATTTCCTCATACACGCACGTGGTTGGGGGCGAGCAGGCTTGCAAGACACAAGGGTAGGTATTTGTCCAGAATGTGGCAGTAAAATTGGTGTCATAAAAGTAGGAGGGAGAACTACTTACTTTTGTGCTAATCAGCAAAAACTATAAACAAGGACGGCCTCGTTTTAAACGAAGCCGTCCTTAAAATCTACCAGTAACCTAATCTTAAACTCCTTTCCATTTAATAGCACATCCCACCGACTTGGTGATGTTTACTACCACAGGTTTTCCTACCAATAAGCTATTTACGGCATCTTCTACATAACGTTTGGTCACACCGTTAGCATCTTGCGTATTATCGTCGATACCACCAATATATTGCATGATGAATTTGTCCCCTTCACGTTTCACGACGTATGCGGAAGGCGTGCGAGCAGCACCAAAAGCACGAGCTACATTTTGGCTTTCATCTTGCAAATATTCAAAAGTATAACCTTTTGATTTGGCTACGGCTTGCATATTTTCGAAAGAATCTTCTTCGTAAGCCGTTGGGTCGTTGGGGTTTATGGCTAAAACGGGATAGCCTTGTGAAGCATATTTTTTGTCCAATGCCATGATACGACTTTCATAAGCCTTTGAGAATGGACAGTGATTACAAGTAAAAACAATAATGTATCCTTTAGCAGAATGGTTTTCTGCCATTGAAGTCACACCCCCAGACGTACTTTTTAGTTTGAAGTCAGCAACAATATCCCCAATACCATAACCTTTATCAATTATGGTAGGTGGTTCATTTTTGAAAGCAAATACTACCGCAAGTCCCATGAGTAATACTGCAACGGAACTTAAAATGTATATCTTTTTCATGATTTTTTTCATTTTCAATATTTCTAATGTCTTATTGTTTAGACGTTTAATTTTTGTAAGGTAACGAGTTTTAATGGTGATTGAATAAAATGGACAAATATACTCTGTAAATAATCACTCAATCACAATTCACTCAGTCTCCATTAGTTAGCCCCAGCAGTGGGTATCATTTTCTTTAGTTCTTCTAAAAAGTGTTCCATATTCACTTGTCCTTCAAAAAAAACACGTTTTCGCATGGTTAAATTTACTAATAAAGTAGCAGGAATCGTCCCAGACCAGTCTTTATCTACTTCATCAATCCAAGCATTGTAATCTGGTTCATCCAAAAGAACAACCTCCGATTTTATATTGTTTTTGGCTACAAACGGAATTACTTTCTGCTGTAAATCCTTCGGGAAATCCATACTTACCATTAAGAAACGAATTTTCTTGGTTGAATATTCTTTACTCAAATTCTCAAGGCTTGGTAATTCTTCAACGCATGGCCTGCACCACGTTGCCCAAAAATGAACAATTAATGTCGTATCAGAAGTATGGTTTATCAGTTTTTGCAAATGTTCAAATTTGATAATTTCTACTTTTTTAGGTTGGCTAATAGCTTGAAATACAGATAAATATAGCCCCAAGTAGAGTGTTTTTAGCATTTGCTTCCAGTACATAATTGATTGTTTTATGATTTGTTATTCAAGCTTATGGTTGTATTTCAAAGAATTGTGTGCTAATGATTCTTATAACGTTCTATTATACAGAGTGTTATGGAAAAATAAACGAACGAAAATAATCGTAAAATTTGAAATAAAAGTAGTCGATAACTTTTAGATTTCAAAACTAAAGCCGTATCTTTGCAACCCAAATTAAAATTTCATTAAAAACAATTTACAAATGTACGCAATCGTAGAAATCGCTGGTCAGCAATTTAAAGTTGAGAAAGACCGTTACCTCTACACCCACCGTTTGGCGGGAGAGGAAGGCGCTGCACTGGTTTTCGATAAGGTTCTTCTTGTCGATAATGACGGAGACATCAAAGTAGGTCTTCCAACAGTAACAGGTGCAACAGTATCAGGTAAAATTTTGGCTCACGTTCGTGGGGAAAAAGTTCTTGTTTTCAAGAAAAAACGTCGTAAAGGCTATCAAAAGCAAAACGGTCACCGTCAAGATTTGACGAAAGTATTAATAGAAGGAATCACATTGTAGGAGTTAAGTATTAGGGGTTAGGTTCAAGAGTTATTCGACTCATAAACGTAAATTCATAAACTCATCACTTCTTACTCATAAACTCATTCAAAAGAAATGGCACACAAAAAAGGTGCGGGTAGTTCAAAAAACGGCCGTGAGTCACACAGTAAACGCCTTGGCGTTAAAATTTTCGGAGGTCAGCCAGCTATTGCAGGTAACATTATCATCCGTCAAAGAGGTACAGCACACAATCCTGGTATTAACGTAGGTCTTGGAAAAGACCATACTTTATTTGCTTTGGCTGATGGCATTGTAACTTTCAAAAAAGGCTTTAAAGGACGTTCTATCGTTGATGTATTACCTTTCAGCACTGTTGTTGTTGAAACTCCAGTAGCTAAAGCAGTAGAAGTAGTGGCTGCTCCAGTTGAAGCTGCTGCTGAAGAAGCTCCTAAAAAAGCTAAAAAAGTAAAGAAAGAAGAGGAATAGTTTTCCGATTTTTATAGATTCTGAAAAGACTCGTTCAATTATTTGGACGAGTCTTTTTGTTTTTGCGTAAAATCTTTATTGTAAATTCGTTATTGCAAAAAGAATAAGGAGGTACTTTCTCCTGTTTTGCAAATCAATTCATTATGTTGAATACATTTTCATAAACCATAATCGTTTTAACATAGTAAATCATAGACTTCGTCATTAAACCTTGCAATATGCACAAAATTTATTCTCTCTTTTTTTTACTCTTTCTTGCTTTTTCTTCCACAAAAGCTCAGGATAATCAACGGTACATGGCTTTGTCGTTGGTAAATGTTGATTATCGTAATTATCAAATTGAACAAATACAAAAGGCATCCCAAATAGGGATGAATGCTGTTGTCATTACGGTTCGGTGGGATGTAATCAATCAGCTAAAAGTAAATAGCTCTAATCCTTGGGAACAATACGACTTACAGATTCAATATGCCCAAAGCAGGGGAATGAAAATAGCCCTTCGGGTGTGTATGTACACTTGGTGTAATACAAAAGTAATTGGAGCGGCGGAAGATAATTCGGTAGCATCATGCGATGGATTGCCAAATACCGACCGAATGCTGGGTTATGATGTTTCAGGAAAAAATAAAAGGCTTCAACAGCAAGCTACTGGTTATAATGGTTGTGACCTTATTGATGATTGTGGTCATGTTATTTCATTTAGTTTTGCTTCAAAAACGTTTCAAGAACGAACACAAAATTTTGCTCGACTGGTTGCTAATCGGTATAAATATTTATTAGATACCAATGACTTACTTTACATGAGTGTTGTGACAACTCCAGAACAAGAATTTGGTTTTCCCTATAAAACAACCAAAGGTATTGATGGAGGATTCCCTGCAATTTTTGACTATTCGCCAACGGCAATTGCTGGCTTTAGAGAGTTTTTGAAAAATAAATATAATAATGATTTTAAGAAGTTGGTATTGGCTTGGGGAAACAAAGGCAAGGAGTTTAATAGTTTTGATACCATCGAACCCAATACGCCCATCGGTTCTTTTTCGTGGCATATTTTTATTGGAGATGGTAGGCATACACAAGATTGGTACATATACAGGCATTCATTGTTGAAAAACTATTCAATGAATTTTGTGAAAGTCGTCAAAGGAGTTGATAGTCGAATAAAAGTCATTAATGATTATGGCTCAATTGTAGAAACCCGAATTGGTAATTATGGCTTTAAGGATATTGGAGAAGGAACAGATGGCATAAAAGTAAATAATGCCCCCCTGTCCGACCATCGGCATATTACGGATATTTGCCGAAGTATTTTTCCTGATAAATGGGTGATGAATGAAGCAGAAGGACCTTATGCCCCTCAACAACAATTTGAAGAATGTTATACTCATGGTGCAAATTTAGTGAATGCTTTCAACTATAATTTAGATGATGCTGTTCAGAAAAAAATGCTTACAGATGTTGTAAATAAATATATTAAGGGTGCTAATGGAATAATGAAACCCATTGAAACTTGTGGTGTAGGGATGTATAATGTGGAAGATATGCTGTCGGATGATGGTTGTAATAATACAGATAGAACAAATGTAACAAATACCTGTAAAACCTATAAAGGTTGGAGAAGTGTTTATGATGCTAATGGAAACAAGCCAGTTAGAATGCTCATAAATGAAGAATACGCTACCGAAATTCGTTATAATCAACCTTCTTCTGATTATTCAACTTGTGGCTCAATCCCAAATTTTAAAGATACTTATAGTTCCGCTTGTGTAAAATTAACAACTTTGCCCGATGCTCCAAATACATATCAAGGAAAGGTAGAAAGTATAGATTGTCGAGAGATTTTAGGTTGGGCTTTAAATAGTCAAAATCTCGAAGAAATCTTAACCGTAGATATTTACGTAGATAGTATTAAAATTGGAGCTACTCAAGCAAACCTTGGGAATCGTCCAGATTTGGTGACAACTTTTGGCAGTCCAAAAGCCTATTTCCGTTCATTCAGATACGTTTTACCCGATACAGCTTGGTTTAAAAGTAGCCTTCGCCATAGAGTTACTGTAAAATTTGGCGGAACAAATAAATCTTTGGATGCTCAGAATGAAACGGAAAAATCTCTTCGTTGTTCGGGAACGGGCTCTGGAAGTTGTGGCGTTCGGTTTAGGCTTGGCATTTCTCCAGATTCCTTAGCCAATGTTTTTCCGACAGGAGCAGAGTATGAGGTCAAAGTTTCTTCTAATTTAAAATGGAAAGTAGATAAATCTATTTCATGGGTAACAGTTAGTGCTGATACGGGTTCTTTTGATAAAACATTTCGACTAAAAATTCTGGCTTCTTCCAGTAAAGAGACTCGTACAGGAAAAATAACGGTATCGGGCGAAGGCATTACAAAAACAATTTTTATTACCCAAAAAGGAGTTGGGGAAGTCTGTACAGGTTGTAGTGATAAACCCATCATTGACCCTTACGACATTGGAAGTGGCCCTGTGGCATCACTGACATATCGTGGATTTGTAGAAAAAGCCAATTGTTGCTCGGTGAAAGGTTGGGCGTTCAATTCTGAAAGCTATGATGATATTTTGAGTATAGATTTATATTTGGATAAACAAAAGATTGGAACAACACAAGCCAATAGAGGTTATCGTTTTGACTTAGTGAATAATTTGGGTTCTGAAAAACTTTTCTATAAAACCTTCTGCTTTGATATTTCTGCGAGTGCTTGGGCATTGTTTAAAGATGGAAAATCCAGGCGTTTGACCGTCAGATATGCAGGAACGGTTACAGCACTGCCCGAAGCCGAGCCTTTTGTGCTGACTTGCCAAGAAAAAAACGTTTGTCAGGAAACAGATTTGTGTATCAATCAAAATGATTATGATAAAGAAATAGCGATTTATCCAAATCCAAATAAAGGGAAATTTATGACTGAAATTTACTCAACCGCCAGTCAATCAAGTATATTCAGATTTGTGACTGCCAACGGACATATTCTAAAAACCGATACTATTTATCTGAATCAAGGTTTGAATAAAATCAATTTAGATATTTCTGATTTGGAAAATGGAATAGTATTATTATTTATTGAAATGGAAAATGGACGAAAATTATTAGGCAAAGTGGTGAAAGTGAACTAAGTTTTATTGATGATTTGTTAATATATCAATAACAGTAAATTGATTTAACAAAGCTAATTTTAAAACAAAAACATGAAACAACACAGAGCGATTTTCCAGCAAAATAACTGGAGAGAATTTCAAAGCAAACGAAATATAAAACCTTCGTCAACTCGAAAAGAAAAAGAAAGTCTCCACTCCGAATTTGACAAAGTTTCCTTCGATTGGATAAACTAAAAAAGCCATCCCAAATGTATTTGAGATGGCTTTTTTGATAAATATTAGTTTATGTAAATATCAATTTTCCGCAAGCGATAATTAAACCCAAGGCAAGCATATACCGCAAAGTGGGAAGATTAAATTTTTGACTGCCAAAATATGAGCCTGCCAAGCCACCTAAAATAGTCGCTAAAATTGCCCATTGTAGATTTTCGGGGATTTGAAATCCACCTTTTGAGGTTTGTCCATACAAACCAGAAAGAGAATTTACAAAGATAAAAAGTGCCGAAACGGCAGCGGTTTCTTTCAATTTTGCCCATTTCATCAACAGCATAACTGGACTCAAAATTATACCTCCGCCAATGCCAATCATACCTGATAGTAAGCCAATAACGCCACCCGTAGTGAGTCCTGCCCATGTTGGAATTTCACGATTTTCAGATTCTTCGCTTCTAAATTGATATAACAAACGAGTAATAGAAATGAGAATACAAACCGCTAAAATTTTCTTATAAATAGCATCTGAAAGCGTCATAGTTCCTCCCAAATAAGCCATTGGAATACTGA
This sequence comes from Cytophagales bacterium, assembly GCA_013298805.1. Taxonomy (GTDB): domain Bacteria; phylum Bacteroidota; class Bacteroidia; order Cytophagales; family Spirosomataceae; genus Arcicella. The sequence continues at coordinate 16,389 of JAAFIU010000057.1, forward strand.
CTATGGCAAATGGTAAGAACAATTTTAGCTTGAAAAATCCTGCTCGATAAAATCCAATAAATGAAAATAATGAAACGGCAAGGTTCATAATCAATGCCGAGGATTTCATGAGGGGTGGAGCAATGCCCATAATTGCCATAACTGCCAAATAGCCACTCGCCCCACCGTGACCAACCGATGAATACAAAAATGCCACAAGTGCCAAAAGAGGCAGTAAAAGAAGGAAATGTGAATCCATAAATTCGTTGTATTTTTACAAATATAACGAATTGTAGAACTGGTTTCCAACCTATTGCTGAAATTTGACAGATTGGAAATCTGTCCTACATTAAACGTTGATTTTCTTGTAAAAGAAATGCTTGAAAGCGAGTTTGAAGCACTTTGTAATCTTCTATGGCTTGAAGACCTTCTTCGGTGACGATTGTTCCGCCACCACTTTTTCCACCAGTTTGTGTAATAACAAAAGGTTTTTGGGCTTGCGAATTCATGGAGTTGACCAAATCCCATGCTTTTTTGTAAGACATTTCCATCGCTTTGGCGGCTTTGGAAATAGAACCGTGTTCGATAATAAGTTGCAGTAATTGAATCCTTCCTTTTCCCAAAAAGCGTTCAGTACCATCTTGGCGTTCAATCCAGATAGCACCTGTAACTACTACGTCAGAAGAAGATGGAAGGAGGTTTTTCATGGATATTTAGAATTTCCGTAACACAAGATTTCGGCTGTGTTACGGAAAATGAATAGCGTTGTCTAATAAACAAACTCCCCAAACTCAGATTTGATAGTTACTTGCTTACTTTCAGAACCTTCAACTCGACCAATAATTTGAGCATTAATGCCAAATGATTGGGCAATGTCGATAACGGTTTGGGCATATTGAGGATTAAGATAAACCTCCAAACGGTGTCCCATATTGAATACTTTATACATTTCTTTATAATCCGTGCCGCTTTCTGCTTGAATCATTTTGAAAAGAGGAGGGAGGGCAAACATATTATCCTTGATGATATGAACATTATCCACAAAATGCAAAACTTTCGTTTGAGCTCCACCCGAACAATGAACCATTCCGTGAATAACTGGACGAAGTTCATTTAAAAGTGCTTTCACGACGGGTGCATACGTGCGAGTAGGAGAGAGGACTAATTGTCCAACGTTTAAAGAAGTTCCTTCAACGCTATCCGTTAAACTTTTTGAACCGCTATAAACCAAACTTTCTGGAACGGCTGGGTCAAAGCTTTCAGAATATTTTGTGGCTAAATAATGCCCTAAAACATCATGACGAGCAGAAGTAAGTCCATTTGACCCCATTCCGCCGTTGTAAGTATTTTCGTAAGTTGCTTGTCCATCAGAAGCTAAACCAACAATTACATCACCCGCTTGAATGGTGTGATTTGAAATAACATCAGCACGTTTCATACGGGCAATCACCGTTGAATCCACAATGATGGTACGCACTAAATCACCCACATCAGCAGTTTCCCCACCTGTACTCCAAATTCCAATTCCATTATCACGAAGCATTTCTAAAACTTCTTCCGTTCCGTTGATAATTTCAGCGATGACTTCTCCTGGAATTAGGTTTTTATTACGACCAATGGTGCTTGAAAGGAGCATATTATCCGTTGCACCAACACAAATTAAGTCGTCGGTATTCATTACCACTGCATCTTGAGCAATTCCACGCCAAACCGAAATATCGCCAGTTTCTTTCCAATAAAGATAAGCTAATGATGATTTTGTGCCTGCTCCGTCAGCGTGCATGATATTGCAGAAGGCATCATCTCCGCCCAACATATCAGGAGAGATTTTACAAAATGCTTTCGGGAAAAGCCCTTTATCAAGTTTTTCGATGGCTTTGTGGACATCTTCTTTAGAGGCAGAAACGCCTCTTTGCATATAACGGTCGGTCATTTTTGTTAGTTACTGGTTATTAGTTATTGGGGATTAGTTTTCAACCAAAATTTCTAATAATAGGGTTTTTAAAAATAAAGTCCTCTAATTTGGAGGACTTTGTATTATAATTTTTCTATATTTTCTTTAACAAAAGCCAAAAATTCTTCCGTCCAAATAATCATTTCTTGTACTTCTTCTTTTGTAAAGCTACTTCGTAACTCATAGTCAGCCTCATACCGATGATTTGTAAGTTCAGACCAAATGATTAAATATTTTGATGGAATTAAATTTGTGTTAAAATATAACTGACGAAAATGATTTCTTATTCCATGATAGGTTTCATCAAATACATCCTTTTTGAAAAGCAATGCTTTTACTAACCAGAAATATGTAAAATATGAACTACTGACAGCCGACAAGAGATGCCCATTTTTAAAATTAACTTGGGTGCTTTCATAATTATATTCAGCTTTCGATATAGCCTTAGTTATTTTGACATCCATAAATTATCCGTCTGATTTTCTACAAATTTAAAAACCTTCCTTGACTTCCTCCTTCTTTTTCTCTTCTTTTTTCACTTCGTCCTTTTT
>JAAFIU010000337.1 GCA_013298805.1 Cytophagales bacterium
CGTAATAATAAGATGGTGAATTTAGTCTTATTGTTTACACGTTACTTAGCTACAATACTTTCGATTGTAAACTTTTTGAGATAACATTCCAAACTTCATCATAATTAAGTTCTGAACACGGATGACCTTCTTTTACAATAAATTGGGCATTAGTTTTTCCTTCATATTCTCCAGAATAGGGCATATAATGGTTAAAATCACCTAATTTTCCAAATAACAAAAACCCGTAAGTCCCTACGGCATTGGCAAAATGGGCAGGGCCACTATCAATTCCTACAAAATAATTAGCCCGTTTAATAACCTCGGCGGTTTCAAGCAATGATAACTTTCCGCATAAATTATAATATCCTTTTTCTGAAATATTAAGTGTACTTTTCAAGCCAATTTCTATCACACGATATTCGAAGTGTGTAAGTAAATCATGGATTAATCTTTCCCAATGATAAATCTGCCAATCTTTAGGAGAATAATTTGAATGACAATGAATTACGATACTTTTTGAAGGTAGTTGTAAGCTATCAATTGACGATTCAATAGATTTGGGTATATAGATTCTGGGAGCATCATTTATCACTGGTAAACCACTAACTTTTGCAAAAACCTCCAAAATGTTCCCATAATTAAAGTAGTTATTGGTTAAAATATTGAGAGAGACAGCTAATGGATTCGACAAAGTTTTTTGGAGATAATTATAACGACGAAGCCCTGAAAGGTGACAATTATATAAAATATCAAAAGGATTGTGCTTTACCATTAATATAGAATACAGCACGTTATATTCTTCTACAATTACATCAATATTGGGATTATAATCTAATAACTCTCGATAAGGCTTTTTTACAATCCAATATATTTTCGAGTTTGGATATTTTCTTTTTAGCTCACGAGAAAGAGGTTCACAGGCAACTATATCACCAAAATGTTCCGCTAAAAGTACCCCTACAAATTGTTGCTTCTGATTTCTGAGTTTAAGAATTTTAATTTTTAAAAAGTCAAATACCCAATGTTTTCCTGACAAAAATATGTCACTATATTTGTGATAACGATGTTTCCAAATTTCAATAAAACGTATAGGCGACATAAAAATCAAAAGTAAATACAAATAAATTGTGTTAATTATGAAACGAATTCGGCGATTTTTTTGAATGGATACTTTAGAGCCTTCCGCACTCGTAAATAACGTTTCATTTTTAGTGGTTTGATATAATAACAAGGAACTTTAATATAATAATCGTTAAAATTGTCTCGCAATTGTTGAGCATAATACTCAAAAAGAGGTACAATATCTGGTCTATTTTCAAATAGAGAACGGTTTTGATATTTAGAAACCTCTTTCGGTTTGTTTAATCCATAACCACTAAAATGGAAAAAGATTAAAGGAACCTCATTGACATAAAACTTATCATTTTGAAGTGTAACCTGACGTTCATGTAAATTCCAATAGGCAACATTATAACCTGAATAGTTGTCAACAAAGGTTACTTCTTTGAAAAAAATAGGGACAAAAATCATCCAATGTTGGTCAACAAAAAGTCCATTACAAAGGTCAATGACACAATCTTTTTTCAGCCTTTCCATCCACCAATCAATCATCAAATAACTTTGTTCACTTCTTCCAACAGCTACAAAACCCAAATTATACAAACCTGTATTTAGATGGTTTATTTCACGAGGTTCAAATGTATCTGTAATTGGCGATGTAATATGCGGTGTTAGTACGATACTATATTTTTCAAGGTTATCTTTCAATGGTTTTAAATCATCAAAAACAATAATATCTGGGTCAAAATATATTACGTTTTTAATATCAGGACGATTCTTGAAAAAGTAATCAAAATAGAAGGGTTTTACCGCTGTATTCAGCTCCGTGATATTATAATGTTCACACATTTCAGGCAAACAATTGATATTAATTTTATCAATTTCCAACAACTGAAAAGGAGGTATTTTATCGGTATCTAAGGTCACTTTATCCAGCCTATCAACCAAACCAATCACAAATTCCACATCAGGATTTGTTCGTTGAAGCGACTGCCCCAAGGTTTGTGCTTGTGCTAAATAATTAATGGAACAAATAGTAAAGGCTAAAGTCATTCGTTTTTATATTAGTTATTATAGGTATTAGGTGTTTATTCCTAATTGGCTTTGTTCAAAATTTCTACAAAGGTCTGAAAAGCAATTTCTTGATTATGCCTTTCTAAAACTTTTTTTCTTCCCATCTCCCCCATTTGTTTACAGAGTACAGTATTTTCTTTTAATTCTACAATTTTGTCAGCAACTTTTTCCACGTCAAGATATTCTATAATACATCCACTATCTTTTTCTACAAAATCTTGTGCACCTCCTGCTTTGTCAAAACAAATAATTGGTTTACTAAGGGTAGCTGATTCTAAAACTACTAACGGGTAAGGGTCTTCACGAGAAGATACGAAAAAAACATCAAAAATTGACATAAAATCCAATGGATTAGTCACAGATGTTTGGAAAATAACTTGGTCTAAACTTAAACGATTTTTATCAATTTGAAATAGTTTATAATCGGTTTCTGAGCTTTGGCCACCCAACCATAGAAAATAAATATCTTTTCGGGTTTTTAATTTTCTTGCAACTTGCAGAAAAATATCAACTCCTTTTCTCAAATCAACCGTTCCAATTCCGCCAATTAAAAAAGCATTATCAGGTATTCCGTATTGATTTCTAAGCATTATATTTTTCTCAATATCTACTTCAAAACTCAATGCTGACTCTGGTAAAAGCGATGGTAATACCTTGATTTTTTCATTATTAATCTGATGATTAATAATGAGGTTTTGCTTTACGGCTTCTCCACAAGCGATAAAAGTGTTACTCAACTTAATTACATTTCGAAAATATTCTGGCGATGTGTATTGCTGAATTCCCATTTCAAGCTCGTGAACATAAGTAATAATTGGGCAATTCAATTCCTTCAAATCGGGCAAAATATCTCCGTTCGTAACAGTATTTGAAATAATTAAATCAAAATTCTGTTTTTTCAGATTTTCTAAAGTATCATTATGGGCTAAATTATAAGCGGTTATTTTGCCAATAAGTTTATTCATCAAAGCTCTTTTTCGAGACGGCAAAGTTTGTTTCCAAAAATATACTGGAGCAATCGTTTTAAAATCCTCCTCAATAATGCCTCCATCCTTTAAAAGAATAGAAAACTTAAACTCATCCTTTCTATCAATCAGAAGTCGTAAAAATCTTAATAATAATATTTGAGCTCCTGCCCTATTTGCATCGTGACTTACGAAAAGGATATTTTTCATGGTTCAATTTAGTATCAATAGTAATAATGTATGCTACCGAATAATAAAATTTAATAAAATTAATGGTCTGCTTCTAAATTTTCGAGTATTGATTTATACTTTTCCACCGTTTTACTTAAAATAGCCGTATGTTTAAAAGTAAAGTATTCATCTAAGGCTTCAAACATCTCCATCCTATTACGAAGAAAAAATATATTTCGGGGCGTATGAATATTGGTCATTCCGCCGTGATGCTTTCGGTAACAACCCATATTTTCTGGAAAATATTTAATTTTGCCATATTTTGCGACCTCAATAAAAATACCCAAATCACCGCTGGCAGATTTCCACCACCATTTTGGTAAACCATTCTTAAAAACATTCCTAATAACAGTACTTGCTGTTCCCAAAAACCATTCATTATCTTCTAATAAATCAGAAAGTGTTGAAGTATCATGCTGATTTTCGGAATTGAAATCATGTCTTGGAGAATTATCTTCATAAATTACCGATAATTGATGATGACAAATGGCATAATCTTGATTGTTTTCTAAAAAATCGACTTGCTTTTGTAATTTCAAGGGGTCAGTCCAAAAATCATCTCCTTCACACAAAGCTATATAATCTCCTTTACAAGCTCCAAAGAGAAAGGCTACATTATTTTTACCCCCCAACTCTCTGGGAGAGGCAGGTCCTAAATTTTGAGAATGTAGAAATGCTCGAATTTTATCTGGAAATCTCCTTTCAAATTCTTGGATAACTAATTGATTTCCATCACTTGAGGCATCATCTCCAATTACAATTTCAAAATCAAAATTGGTCTTTTGCATTAAAGCTCCTTCCAATGTCTGAGCAATAAACTTATGGTGATTAAAAGTAGGAACAAGGACACTTAGTTTAGGCATTTTAGGAGGTGATTACTGCATAAAGAGGATATGCGGCATCATTATTTATGTATTTATACGTCAAAATTACAAATTAGAGATAGGAAATATAAATATTTACCAAAGAAAAATGCTTAATTAAATAGTTTGTCAGTAATTTAGCAAACGAATTTATTTCGCATAAAAAAACTGTATCAAATGAATATTCACGAGTATCAAGCAAAAGACATTTTGAAAAGCTATGGTGTCCGCATTCAAG
>JAAFIU010000017.1 GCA_013298805.1 Cytophagales bacterium
AGAAATTATCCAAATTGACGACAATCCTTTCCAAGAATATGAAGGCAGAGTAATTCGTAAAATATTCGTAAAACGTCGGCAAGTTTTTGGTGAAAGTATTGTCGATACCAATAGAATTGCGGAAGGTTTCGACCGTTTTCTTAACTCTCTACACACCAATACCAAAGAAAATACTATCCGAAAGTCATTTTTGATGTTTGAGGTTGGCGATATTATTGATGCCGACCGCCTCCGTGACAATGAGCGTTTGATGCGTAAAAGTACAATCCTCCACGATGCCCGCATTTTAGTATTGCCCGACCCACAATTTCCTAATTTGGTGGATTTATTGGTTATTACACAAGATATTTGGTCATTATTACCCGAAGTAGGTTTTAATAGTTTAAGAGATTATTATTTAGGGATTAACCAAATCAATGTACGAGGGTTGGGGCATTCTTGGAAAAATATTCTCTATTTTAATTATAACGCAAAACCCGCCATTGAATATTATAGCCAATATACTATTCCATATATAGGACGGACTTTTATCACTGGTCAGGCAGAAGTAGAATTACGCCGACTAACTAATCATTATGCCATTCGTTTTTATCGCCCATTCCTTACCCCAGAAATGAAATTGGCGGGTGGTTTTGAAATGAGTAACGACCATAATTCTGTTAATACCTTTCGTGGAAATGACGGAACGCTCTACAAAAATACGGATAGCACTTATCTAAAATTCCCAACTAATCGTAATTATTTAGATTTTTGGACGGCTTATGCTTTCAAATTGCCTTTTTTGGACAAGGAAGTTCAACAACGTTCTCGACTGGTAGTAGGAGCAAGATTTACCGACATTTCTTATACCCAACGCCCAACTGTGACTGCCGATACCAATCAATTATTCAGAAATCATCGTGATTATTTAGCAGGAATTGGCTTTTCAAATAGACGTTACAAAAGAGACTTTTTGATTTATGGTTTTGGTATCACTGAAGACGTTCCCTACGGATATTTGGCAACCTTGGTGGCTGGTTATGAAAATTCGGATGCTTTCGGAAAACGCTGGTATTCAGGCATTAAACTCGCCAAAGGGCAATACATTGGCAAAGCTGGATATATTTATGGGCTTTTGAATGCGGGTGGATATTCAAACGGAACGGCAGGTTTGAGTATAGAATCTAATTATTTCAGCACCCTCCATGCCTACCGAAGACGGGTGCAAGTGCGTCATTTTGTTAATCTTCGTTATGCCTTCGGGAATAACCGTTATACAGGCGAATTTGTGAATGTAAACCGTGAAAATGGTATTCTGGACGTAAATAGTGATAAACTTTGGGGAACTAAAAAATTGGGCTTGGGCTATCAAATCGTGTTTTTCTCAAGGCTAAACTTTGTGGGTTTCAGAATAGCTCCATTCTTTCAAACCGATTTTGCTTTTGTTAATCCCAAAAGCGATTTTCTCTTCAATAAAGTGCCTTATACGGGTATTGGCATTGGTATTCGTTTGCGTAATGAAAACTTGACATTCAATACTTTTCAAATTAAACTCTCCTATTTTCCCAATTTACCAGATGTCCAAACCTTGAATTTTGCCTTTAATGATACCTACAATCTTCGTTTAAGAGACTTTGACATTTCCGCTCCAGAAATTGTTCCATTTAGATAAACATTCTATTCCCCCAAAATTACCGTATAATAAGAATTAGGCTATTCGTATAATAATTTTCAACGCTTTACTGTTGCTACATTAAATATACTAACATTGAATTTATACAAAAAGCCTTATGCCCATAGAGAAAGATATAAAACAAAGCGGCTTCAATAATCCTTACCATAAATTAACGGTCAATTTGATGTACACCAATGGTTGGCTAAATAACCAGTACGCCAAAATACTGAAGCCCTACCATATTACCGAACCTCAGTATAACGTTCTAAAAATTCTAAATCAAATTTATCCTCAATCTGCAAGCATTAATTTTATTATTGAAAGAATGTTGGATAAAATGTCTAATGTTTCTCGTTTGGTTGATAAACTCATTGCCAAACAATTGGTAGTAAAGGTTAAATCAACGCAAGACCTTCGCTCAGTTAATGTGGCACTCACCACGAATGGTTTAAGAATTTTACAGGAATTAAATAATAAAATTATCGAATCTGAGACTAACTTTATTAAATTAAATGACTCAGAATTAGATTCTTTGATAATTTTATTGGAAAAACTAAGAAAAAATAAATCATAACACGCTGATAAACAAATACTTAAAAAACATTAACAAATAATTAACAAATCAATGTATTGACATCTAATGTTTATACATTAATTTTGAATCACAAACAAGATGAGCATAGAAAAAGATATACAGCAAAACAGTTTTAAATCACCTTACTCAAAGGCGGTTATAAATATCTTTTATACAAATAATTGGCTGGCATCCTTACAAATGGAGATTTTCAAACCTTTTGATTTGACGCTACAACAATACAATGTATTAAGGATTTTGCGTGGTCAGTATCCAGAACCAACTACTGTTATTGCCATTATTGAAAGAATGCTTGATAAAATGTCTAACGCATCTCGTTTGGTGGACAAACTATTAGCGAAAGAGTTAGTTATCAGAAGAGTTTGCCCAAATGACCGAAGAGCCGTTGACGTAATAATCACACAAAAAGGTTTAGATTTATTAGAAGAGTTAGATGTTTTACAACAAAAATGGGAAGAACAACTATACGGACTTACAGAATGCGAAGCCAATCAATTGAGCAGCCTTTTAGATAAATTAAGAAACTCTGAACTGTGCAAGGAATCCGAATAAATTACCAATATGTAGGATAGTTTTAACAATTCTAAATCACAATAATTCTTTTTAACAATTAAATTTTAAACAAAAATGAAAGCAATTAAATTAATCGCAAGTATTTTAGTAGCAGCTTTGTTCGTAAACGTAGCAACGGCAGGAACTCCGGCAAAAGGAAGTAAAAAAGCAACTTTAGCAGTTGACGTTAAAGCGAGTAAAATCCACTGGTTAGCTAAAAAAGTAGCTGGTCAACACGAAGGAACAATCGGTATTTCATCTGGTTCATTAGTAGCTGACGGAGCTAAAATCTCAGGAGGAGAATTTGTAATTGATATGAAATCAATTGTTTGTACTGATATTACAAATGCAGAGTATAACCAAAAATTCATCGGTCACATCTCAACAGGAGATTTCTTTGAAGTAGAAAAATTCCCAACGGCTGCTTTCAAAATCACTAAAGTTGCTGGTTCAAACATCACTGGAGATTTGACAATGAAAGGAATCACTAAATCAATCACTTTCCCTGCAAAAATTGCAGTTGTTGGTGGTAAAGTATCTGCAACTGCTTCAATTCCAGTTGACAGAACTGATTTCGGTGTAAAATATAACTCTAAGAAATTCTTTGATACAATCGGTGATAAAGCTATCGACGATGTATTCAACTTAGATATTACTTTAGTAGCTGGTAAATAAGAATTAGTTTGAATTATTCATACTAAAACTGCGAGACACCACGTTTATTAAACAGTTTCTCATTAGTCCTCACATTATTCAAACCTCTGAGTTTGAATTTTGTGGGGATTTTTTGTTGATAACTAAGCTGTCACACTTCGGCAATCAGCTGTCTGAAACTTTAAATCAAAAGCTGAGTGCCGAAAGCTGGCAACTAAAGAATAAGCACTCAATACTGCCCAATAGCTAACAAAACCAAGGTACAAGCCTCCTCTGTTTCAATTCCTTTTGCTTGAGCCATTGCTTCAAATTCATGGTTTTCGGTTCCTGGATTAAAGATAATTCTACGAGGCTTTTGCTTCAAAATATAGTCGTACAATACTGGTTGATTCTTTACGCCAACGTACATTGTTATGGTATCTATATCTTCAAAATCAGGGTAATTCGCATGAATTTTGTGTCCTTGTATTTCTCCTTCCTTCTGCCCCACCAAAACGATTTCGTGACTATGAGCAAGCAAACTATTGGCAGCTTTGAAGGCATAACGCTCTGGATTGGTCGAAGCTCCTATTATTAAAGTTTTCATATTTGGGGATGTGATTGTTAAACGCTTTACGTAGTAAATATTAAAATTTGATAGTTAACAACTAAGGATTTGCAATCTTTTGCGTACTTTTTGCGTATTTTTTCTTAATTTAAAACAATTTTTAAGACTGTTTTAGTTTCTTCAAAAGATATTACGACCATTTTTATAAAAAATTCATGAATATTCCAGAATCGTATGAGGGTTTTCGCCAGTCATGGATGAATAATCCACAGACGGCTATATCGTCTTATATAGCTAAAAACCAACCTTTTATACCAAATTTACTTCCCGAACAAGCCGTTCAAATGCCCGCAGTACAGTTGGCATATCTTTTAGAAAAAAGATTTGGACAGCAAGCTTTTTACCAAGCCATAAATCCTGCAAATACTATTGAAAGCCCTGTAAACAATCAATCGGCTGGAGTTTGGCTAAAAACCGTAAATATGGTTGGTATTAATGTCCGTACAATTGGAAGTTTCTGGAATGTCGTAAAATATGCTTTGACTTTGCCCACTGCTCAGTCATCTATTCACCTTTTACCGATTTGGGAATGTGGTGTAGTGGCAAGTCTTTACGGAATAGCCAGTTGGAATATAAATCCTGAGTTTTTTGATGCTGAATTAGCCATTGCTTTTCCGCATCTTGACACCGTAGAAAAGCAACTAAAAGTTACTTGCAACTTATTACACTTAATGGGAAAAACTGTCGGCATGGACGTAATTCCACATACTGACCGTTATTCAGAAGTTTCTTTGGCAAATCCACAGTTTTTTGAGTGGTTGCAACGCCGTGAATTTGAAATCGTTGACCATTCTGAAAACTTACACGAGAAAGTACAAGAACGTATTTTAGACTTTTTGTATCAATATGGCGGAACAGTTTCAGAGCATTATCCAAGACGGAAAGAGGAGTTTTTTGATAATGAAATCTATTCGGAAGAAAAGCGGTTGAAGTTTCTTTTCGGAGAAAAAAATAATCTTGAAGGGCGTAATAAACGTAGAAACCAACTCATCAATCACCTGTTTGCTGAAGGTTACGAACCCGTACCCGCAACTATGGCTCCACCCTACCGAGGGCTTGAAGTTGACCACCGTGAAGAAGCAAAAACCGTTGATGATGACGGAAGAGTTTGGCGTGATTATGTTATTACGAAGCCAGAACAAATGTCAAGAGTTTTTGGCCCTTTGGCAAGAGTGAAATTGTACGAATCAAAAAATGAAAATCGTGATTGGGAAATAGATTTTTCAAAACCAAGGCACGAAGTTTGGGATTATATGGCTCAAAAATATTTGAACGTTGCCCAACAGTATAATTTTGATTTTATGCGTGGCGATATGTCGCACGTACAGATGAATCCGAACGGAACTCCTTCAAATCCAGACAATTATTATGATATTCACAAATACATCAAATATATAATTCGTCAACAAAAACCATCATTTGGCTATTTTGCGGAGAGTTTTTTAGCACCACCCAATACAATGGCGTATGGCGTTGAGGAAGAACATTTAGAAGGCTCAGATACGGATACAACCTTGGGCGATTTGCAGTCGATGGTAGTAGGGACAGAAAGGTTTGTTTCCGAATTTGCCCGTTATCACCATTTATTGACGACTCGCAAATTTGCTCCAAATTTTACCATAATGACTGCTGATAAAGACGACCCACGCTTTGATGAGTTTTATGTAAAAGGCAACGAAATCAGGATGTTTATTGGATTGTTTTTGACTGATATGCCTTCGTATATGGCATTAGGCTTTGAACAACGAGACACCCATTTAACTCCTGCACCCAATGAACATTACACCAAATTGTATGTTTTCCAATTATCGGAAGGTGAAAAAGCAACTCATGGCAAATATCATTGGGGACAAAATGGCGAATTATTCAGAAATATTAGTATTTTGAAACAAATTTCAGAGCAAATAAATCCAGTCATCGAAAATCAATCAATTGAATGGCTAATTGAACCAGATTTAACAGGACAAAAAAAGGTCATTGCGTGGAAACAAAAAGAATGTCAAAAGTATCTTTTTATTGTAAATTTAGACATAGATAATGTCATTGAAACAAATGAAATGAACAATATTTTAGCATCTACCAATGCAAAACCTTATTTTTCAACACATCATACAAAAGCGTATCAAAATAACGAACAAATTTCGTTTTCAAGTGTTTCGTTAAGTGCAGGGGAATGTAGAATATACGAAATTTAGTACAAATTATCATTTTAAATTTTCATATAACCACTATAACATTTATTGCTGATTTTAATTTTCAAAGTATGTTATGATTGAACTTATTAATTTCCATTCAGTTCAGAATTAATAATTAGATTACAAATAACACAAAATCAGTATTAAAATTGAACAAAATAAATTCCCCTATGACGGAGAAAAAAGCAGGTATTGGCATCAAAAAAAACACCAGTTTTTGGAATGAAAAATGGGTACTTATCCCGTTTCCAGAAGTGGAAAACCCACCCACTTACAAGGTATCTAACTACGGACGTTTGAAGAGTTTCCAGAACGACCCAGAGAATGGAGATATTATTGGAGGTTCAAAAATTCAAGGCTACAAGTCATTAAACATTAGGGCAAAAGGTAACAAATCATTGAATCGTTATGTCCACAAATTGGTTGCTGAGTTTTTTGTTCCGAAAGAGGATGATGATGAAAATCGAAAATTTGTGCTTCATCTCGACCATGATAAGCTAAACAATTATTGGGAGAACTTAAAATGGGCTACTCGTGATGAAATGACTATCCATAACCGTGAAAACCCTGCGGTAAAAGATAGAGTAATTCCGAAGCGAACAAAAAATTACAAACTCACTGAGAGTAAGGTGATTATGATTAAAAAAATGTTAAGATCGGATAAAAATCGCTTGAAAATGATTGCCAAACAATTTGGCATTACGCATACTCAATTGAATCGTATTCGTTCAGGAGAAAACTGGGGACACGTGAAGTTGGAAGATTAATTTTGTCTTGAAAAACATACAAAATTGAAATCATCAATGCTTTCATAGAGATTTGTCAATCCTCAAAGAATTGACAAATCTTATTTTTTAAATCCACTCGTTAATTCTACAAATTTCCTTTTCTCATTTCCTTCACGGCATAATCAGCCGAACGAGCCGTCATCGCCATATAGGTTAAAGATGGATTTTGGGTGGATGTTGAAGTCATTGACGCTCCATCCGTGACAAAAACATTTTTGCACGAATGTAAAGCATTCCATTTATTCAAAAGCGATGTTTTCGGGTCTTTGCCCATTCTTACGCCACCCATTTCGTGAATATCTAATCCTGGCGTTCTTTTAGAATCATTCGTTCTGATATTCTTAAAGCCAGCCTTTGTGTACATTTCTGTCAATTGCTCAAAGAAATCTTTGGTCATTTTAACGTCATTATCATCGTAATCAACCGAAATTTTCAACTGAGGAATTCCCCAAGGATCAACCAATGTTTTGTCTAAAGCTACATAGTTACTTTCTTTCGGAATTGTCTCGCCCATCATGTGTGAGCCTACACTCCAAACATTATTTAACTTTGGATTCAGAATTCCATTTTTCAAGTCTTCGCCCAAACCACTTCTATCATCGTGTTGATAACGTCCTGCATCGAACCCTGAAGCGTACCCTCTCAAGAAATCCGTTTCTTGCTTAAATACATTCCTAAATCGTGGAATATAGGCAGAATTCGGGCGACGACCATCAGTTGTACTGTCTAAAAACCCTTCGTATTCAGCGTTAATCGTAGCACGGTAATTATGAAATGCTACGTATTTTCCGAGTAATCCACTATCATTACCCAAACCATTTTGAAAACGGTTTGAAGTTGAATTCAATAAAATCAAATTAGTATTCAAGGCGGCGGCATTCACAAAAATGATTCTTGCGTAATACTCAATCATTTCTTTGGTGTTTGCATCAACCACTCGCACACCAGTTGCTTTACCTTTTTTCTCATCGTAAATAATAGAATGTACTACCGAATGAGGACGCAAGGTCATTTTGCCCGTTTTAGCAGCCCACGGTAAAGTGGAAGCATTACTACTGAAGTATCCACCATAAGGACAACCTCGCTCGCAAATTGTACGATTCTGACAAGATGCACGTCCTTGGTCGAAGTGAATTTGTTTGGGCTTTGTCAAATGAGCAGCACGCCCCATGATGATATGACGGTCGGTGTAATTTTTGGCAACCGACTGACTAAAATATTTCTCGACGCAGTTCATTTCGTGCGGTGGTAAAAACTCGCCGTCTGGCAAAGAAGCCAAACCGTCTTTATTCCCCGAAATTCCCGCAAATTTCTCTACGTAGCTATACCAAGGAGCAATATCAGCGTATCTGATAGGCCAGTCAACGGCAAATCCATCACGAGCTGGACCATCAAAGTCATATTCCGACCAACGCTGAGTTTGTCTCGCCCAAAGCAATGATTTCCCACCCGTTTGGTAGCCACGAATCCAGTCGAAAGGCTTGTCTTGTACGTAAGGATGTTCGGCATCTTTCACGAAAAACTGTTCAGTTCCTTCGTAAAAAGCATAACATTTACTCACAATCGGATTGGCATCTTTTACTTCTTTTTTTATTTGATTACGATGTTCAAAGTCCCACGGTTGCATCATGGTTGTTGGGTAATCAACTACGTGTTTTACTTCACGTCCACGCTCTAACACTAAAGTACGTAAACCTTTTCCTGTCAATTCTTTAGCTGCCCAACCACCACTAATTCCAGAACCCACTACGATGGCATCAAAAGTTCTATTTTTTACTGAGTCTATATTAATATTTGACATTGTTTCGATGTTTTAAATTTTATTTCTTTACAGGAACACAGCCGTAATAATGACCAGGAGCAAATTCAAATTTTCTAAGATTGGTCATTACATATTCAGAATTGAGATACCCTTGAATAGTAATGTTTTTCACTAAGCCCACAAACGCTTTTTCATCACTATTATCAGATTTAGACATTTTCGTCAAAACTTCCAATTTTTGTTTAGCGTCACAATCGGTAAAGATTTTTGAAAAATCTCTTTTGGCATTTGCCTCTACCGATTCCAAACCTTTTTTGAAAATATCCTGAGATTTTTTATCGTAACAATCAGCAATCATTTTAGGAACAAACTGATGCACATTCAAATCTTTAGCTCCGAGTGTGTCAGTTTTAGGAATTATTGTTTCAACGATTTCTGCTAAAAGTGCCTCTTGCGAAGCAGATACAAAAAGATGAGTATTTTTCAAGCTTTCATGATTCCAAGCATTTGCCCACGATGGCAACACAATGGCACTACCAATCGTTAAAGCGATATTTTTTATGGCTGAACGTCTTTGCATTTGATTTAAATATTTTATTCTTAATAACAGTACTAATTATTAAGAAATTTATAGAAAATGATTTCTTAGTCTATACTTTTTTGTGAGTATCTATTCTATTTTTCCTAATTCCTTACCTATTTCTTTAATTCTTACTCGCAGAGAACAAAAACCATTGTTTGGGTTTTTATATAAACTTTCAACGTGTGCTTCAAAAATTATATCTCTTTTTAACCTTACAGCAATTCTTGCACATTCTGTAGCTGGAACATAACCCAACATATTATGCTTATAATAAACTGCTACAGCAAAATAATCAACAGGGTTATTACACTCATGAATTAATTCAACCTTAGAGTTAATTTCAAGAGTTTTGAAACATTTGTATAAATCATGGTATTGTAATCCCGCAACATCACAAGAGTAATTGATATTCTTAGTTTTAGTCATTTTACTTAACTCCACAGCTTCAATATCAACTTCTGCTTGAGTCTGCTCCCTACATTTCGTGTTATTTTTTTTCGATACATTTACCTTTCTAGCAAGAGAAAAAAGTAGTATTACAAGAAATAGAGCAATTATTAATAACAAAAACATAGGTATAACTTAAAATAATGTGATGACTATGATAACTTAAAAACTCACCATCTTCAAACAAACTGGTGTTGGTACGGCAATTTCTTTTCCTGTTGGCGTGAGTGTTCCTTTTACTTTATCACGTTTAAAAATTACGATATTATCTGTTTTTTGATTTGCCACCAAAACAAAATTTCCAGTGGGGTCAATCATGAAATTTCTTGGTACTTTGCCCATCACAGATTGCTCGCCGATATAAGTCAATGTGCCTGTTTTAGGGTCAATTGAATAAATCACGATGGTATCATGAAAACGGTTTGAGCCGTACAAGAATTTTCCGTCGGGAGAAATATGAATATCAGCACATGAATTATCTCCTTTAAAATCAGCAGGAAGCGTTGAAATACTCTGTTTTGCCACTAATGAACCATTTTTATAATCAAAAACCGTTACTTGACTCGTTAATTCTTGAATAACATAAGCAAACTTGCCATTTGGATGAATGGTAAAATGTCTTGGCCCAGAACCATCTTGAACCTTCGTAAATGGCGGATTTCCATTGCTCAATTTACCCGTTTTTGCATCTAAGGAATAGGTTACAATTTTATCAATTCCCAAATCAGCCACAAAAACGTCATGATTATTGGGAGCAATATTAATAGAATGAACGTGTGGTTTCTCTTGACGTTCTGCATTTATGCCCTTTCCTTCGTGTTGAATAGTTTGTGTTGGTTTTCCCAATCCACCGTTGGCTTCCACAGGTAAAACCGTTAAGCTACCAGCTCCGTAATTACCCGCAATTACCCATTTCCCAGTTTTATCAACTGCCACATGACAAGGGAAATTTCCGTTGGAAGATTGTGTGCTTAATTGCGTTAAATCACCTGATTTTTTATTAAATGAAAAAGCATAAACAGCTCCGTTGTTATCAACTTCTCCCGCCGAATAAACGTATTTTTCATCTGGTGAAATGGCTAAGAAAGAAGGATTTTTAATATTTTTAGCAATACTTTCAACTTTAAATTCTCCCGTTTTTACATTGAATTTATACACGTAAATACCCTCACTTTTACCCGTTGTGTAGGTTCCAACTAAAAGATGAAAATCATCGCTCTTTGCTTTTTTGGTAGGTGTTTGAGCGAAGGTAACTGCATTGGCAAATAAGCTAAATGCTAAGAAAAAAATATGTATGCGTTTCATAGTGAAAGATTAAAATTTATGAGACCACAATTTAAGGATTTTTTATCTCGAAACACAAAAAAATACCCTGCACAGGCGTACCTTGCAGGGCGGGATATATATTTAGGTTATTGCAAACTGGTAATCCGTTATGGGTGGATTTGACCTATTTAAGGTTTACTTTTTTATTGGGCTTCTCTGAAATGATAAGAATGATTTTGGGACTGAGGTTACACAGAGAGACACGGAGAAAGGTATTGAGAACCACAGAGAAACTCATATTATAGGCTCTGTGGTTCTCTATTTTTCAAACTCTGTGCCTCTCTGTGTCACCTCAAATCCAAAAAATAAAAACCGAAAACCAATTTCACATTAGTATAACATCAAATTTCAACTTCAACTTCAACATTTCTCTTAAATCCTTTACGGTTATCGTCAAATGGCATGACAATTTTCCATTGATGATTGTGATAACGTGCTGAGATATTTTCTAAATCCACAAAATTGGGAAGCATCAATTGTCCAATGGTTTGTTGGACATAATTTTCGGGTACTTCCTGCTCAGCGGTTTTCAAAACGGGCTGTAAAGCATAAAGTAACAGCCGATTATCTTCGATATCTACCTTCAAGTGGTCGGCTTCTAAACCTGCTACTTTTACAAAAACTTCGTAAGCATTTTCGGTTTGATTTACTTGAATATTGGGTTCCACTCGCCCACCGTTTAAAGTATTATTAAAATCTATATTGGCTAAAATCTCTCTCGGGATTACTATTTTCTTGTTTTCCATGATTGTGCAGTTTTTTGTTTGTTGTTCGTATAATCAAATCTTCAAATCTTATACCAGCCCAAATAACAAGCCATTATGGCTATTTTTTCAAAGAAACAAAAGACATAATGTCACTTTCTTATTTAAAACCAACAAAAGCCACCCAAAAGTGTCAAACTTTTGGGTGGCTTGGAATATTATAATTTCAACAAATTTCTATTTTACAATATATTTTCCTGCTTCGTCAACCGTTACCGTTGGCACAGTATTACTTTTTTCAAAAGCATCGTAACCTGGTTTTAGCCACGACCAAAATTCTAACAGAGTAGCATTAGAAGCATATTCAGTTTTCAGAGCTGAATAGTTTTCATCGGTCATTTTATTAGGGAAAATATGAACAGGAATATCTTGTCCTTCACTTTTGGCACGTGCCGCCAATAAATACAATTCTTTGATATTATCGTCACCCACAGGAATACAGCCAATGGTAATGCAAGAACCATGAACAAAAATATTATCCCCTGGATTTAACCAATCAGCAAATTTTTTATCCGAAGCATTTGGATAACCCACTCTGAAAGACAAATAATAATTACTGGTTGGATTAAAAGCATCAATGGTATAAAAACCTTCGGGGGTTTGTCTATCCCCAGAACGGCGTTTTGGTCCTAAAACACCTGTACTTGCACAAAAATCATAGACTTTAATAAGCTTAAATATACTTTCTTGCTTGTTTTTTGCCCACACTTCAAATTTCTGTTCTTTCTTAAAAACTCTAAAAAACAGGTCAAAATTGCTTGTACTTACGCCTTTTGTCGCAAGCATTTCATCTACAACTTTACCCTTTGTTTTTAGAGCTTCTTTAACTCTTGGAAAACGAAGTTGAGCTTGATAAAAATCAATGGGAGGGTTTGTTAAGGAACATAACAAAATGAATAAAGCGGAATAAAGAAGATTTTTTCTCATAGTGATTGATGTGTTGGGTTATTTGTTTTGGTAAATGGGTTATTTTGTTAATGCAATTTATGAATTTTGTATGTAAACACAATTTACTCGGCACATGGATTTTAAGAAAATATATTTCGTCTTAAATTCGTAAAAAAATAACCATGACAATCATAGAATTCAACGATTCCCTCAAAGCCTTAGAACCACCACAAAATATCTCCGAAATCCTCGAAGCACTTTGGTACGATGCCAATAATGACTGGGAGGCGGCTCATAATATTGCACAGTCGCAGGAAGGAACACAGGCTTACGACCGCCTTCATGCCTATTTACACCGCAAAGAAGGCGATAATTGGAATGCAAATTATTGGTATAGAAGAGCAAAAACAACCATGCCCAATATCAGTTTAACCAAAGAATGGACATTTTTGGTCAATCAGTTTTTGAGTATTGATACTAAAACAGTCAACAAGGATAATTTCTCTACTGGCCTTTAGCCCAGTTTAGTTTCAGTCTTCTCTTTTTTATTCGTAAATTAACGTATCCTTTCACCGTATTTCAAGCCACAAATTACACTTGTCCTGATAAGTTTATACAGAACCTGTTTAAAGAATTCCTGTATAACTTTATCTAATTGGTGCTGTTTGTGGCTTAAATGTACTATAGATAATCAACTGAAATATACTATTTTAAAACATTTACTGAAGTAATGGTACAAAATTTGTCTTACTACAAATAAAAAATAAACAGAGCCTAAATGTCGAAAAGATTCACTCCCTTTGTAAAGCTAATTTTTGTAAAGAAAAATATATTTTTAACCCTTGCATTGGCAACATTTGGCTTGGCAATGTTAATGTTTATTATTACCAAAAAAGGCCCTGTAAGTGCTACTGAGGACAAATATTTGTATGATATTCAGACAAAAGTACATGAGGAAATTCGTGCCTCTAATGAAGACTTAGCCAAGGTTGTAACTTTAGTCTCTCAATCAAAAGATACTACTTTTTCGCATCTCAAAACAATTACGATTCATCCATATTTTATTTTCAAAAATGGACGATTAATTTTCTGGTCTGACCACCGCTTTGTCCCAGAATATCTATCAATTGAAGGCAATTATAATTTAAAATCTATTCATACAGCAGAAGGTAAATTTATTGTAAATCGTCGCTTAGTAATTGGTACTCCTGATAATTTTGAAGTTTTTTCAGTAGTAACGTTATTCCGTCAATACGAGTCAGCCAGTAATCATCTCAAGACTAATTATAACGCCAATATTTTCACAGCAGACCCTCAACAAATAGATACGTCGCCAGTTGCCGCAACGCATCTCAATATGTATTCTGAAACGAAAGAATTTTTATTTTCGGTAATACCTTCTAAAATTGATAATTTAAAAAACCAGTCAATCCCTGCCAATGTTATCCTTTTGGGGCTTTTGAGTATGTTTTTCTTAGTGGTTTATCTTTTTGCTTGGATTTGGTATTTGAATAAAACGCATCATTATGGTAGAGGTTTTTTACTCCTAATGGGCTATTTAATATTGTTTAGAGCCATCATATTTTATTATAATATTCCTTTCATTTTCTATGAATCAGACCTTTTTAATACTAAATTTTATAATTCATCAATCATTGCTCCGTCGCTGGGAGATTTGATTTTAAACTTAATTATATGTATCATTTTATTAATATACTTGGTCAATAATTACTACAAAATGAAGCGTTATTTTTGGCTATTACATTTGCCAGAAATGACCAAAAGAATCGTATCCGTGATTATTGTCATCTTGAGTTTTAGTATTTTTCAAGGTTTTCACCAACAATTACAGAATATTTATGAAAAATCTACCTATCAATTAGACCTTGCCTTGAACATAGATTTCTTAGAAAAACCCTTAAAATTATCATCTTTAGCGTGCTTTGTTTTACTGTCAACTGTCTATTTTTTAGCGACTCATTTACTGATAAACTTGGTTATTAAACTTAATAGAAAGTCAAAGCGTTGGGAGTTTTTGTCGCTCGCAATTGGCTTACTGATTTGCAGTATTTTAATCCTAATTTTTCAAAGTTCCAATATATTATTAATCCTGCTGCACGGGGTTTACATCGGCTCGTTATTGATTAGTCACTTTCCAAAGTTTTTATATACTTTCCGTTACCAAACATCTATTTATTTCTTTTTAGGGGCCTTGTCCAGTGCCACATTAGGTACGTATGTAATTCATAAACAAGATATTAGGAAAGATTTTGTTCAGAAACAGACCTTTGGAAACAAGTATTTGTCAGAAAATGATGAAATTGGTGAGCTGAAATTAAGCAAAGCCAATACAGACATCAGCAAAGACTCTACTTTAAGAGAACTCATTAAATCTGCTTTATTACCCCGTGAACAGGTGCAAAATTATATCCGAAGAGAAATTTTAGTGAGCTACTTTGACTATTACGATACCGAGGTTTCAGCTTTTGATGTTAATGGAAAATCCTTAGATAATGTATCGGACGCATTAAGTCTTCAAGATTATGAAAACAAATACCGAGTACAAAAATATAAAACAGATTATGCCAATTTATTCTTCATTAACGATGCCAGTAACGACTATCAGAAACAATATATTGATTTTATTCCATTATTAAATAAAGAAAACAACGCCATCGGGTACGTTATTATAGATTTGCGTAAACGTAATGATGCCACCCGTGATGCCGCCCTTGCCGATTTACCAACCAGTGGCGAAGAGCAATTAGAAGCTCGTAATTATAGCTATGCAGTTTATGAAAACGGTAAAATCATCAAATTAGGTGGTAAAAACTATAATTATGAACGAAAAATGCCTCTCAGTTTGGTAGAAAGCAAACAAATTAGTGAAAAAGGAATCGTTGATAATGGCTATAATCACGTAGCAGTTACCAATAAAAATGGACGTAAAATTGTGGTTTCTTCAGAACAAATCAGTATTGCCACTATTTATTCTAATTTCTCATTTTTATTCCTTATTCTGGTAATAACTATCATTTTCATAATCTTGATTTATGCCATTCGTTATGGTTTTTCAAGCCTCAATGTAAATTTTGCCACCAAAATCCAGATTTATTTGAATGTCGCCTTCTTGCTTCCGCTTATTTTGGTAGTCGGTATTACCCTCAGTATTATTGGTACAAAACTCTCTGAAAGTCAAGAACAAGCATACATAAGCCAAACTGAAAATGCTGGTATCAGTATTTTGCCTGCCGTAGATAAATTTATTCAAGGTAAAATGAGTACCCAATTTTTGACTGATACACTCAAGAATATTTCGACAAATACAAAAAAATACATTAGTGTATTTGATACAACTGGGCGTTTATTGGCAACCAATAAACTATTAAGTTATGAAACAGGAATTGTATCAACGTACTTAAACCCAGAAGCTTACATTAGAGTTATTGAAGAAAAAGAACATAATACCATCATTCCAGAATCAATGGGGAATCTAAATTTCATGGGGTCTTATGTAGGAATAAATACCAATGATGGAAAATTGGCGGGCGTGGTTAGCATTCCTTTCTATGACTCAAAAGTGGCTTATGAACGAGAGGTTGGGGCAGTTATTGGCTCGTTATTAAATACTTTCACGACTATTTTCTTGGGTTTATTGTTGCTTTCATACTTTGCGTCAAATGTATTAACTGTCCCTTTACGACTGATAACCAACAAGTTAAAACGGGTAGATTTGAGCAAACCAAGTGAGCCACTTACTTGGCGTTCGGATGATGAAATTGGGATTTTGATAAAAGCCTATAATGATATGTTGGTAAAGTTGGAGGAATCTAAAATTGCCTTAGCTGATACAACCAAACAGTCGGCGTGGCAACAAATGGCAAAACAAGTGGTTCACGAAATTAAAAACCCACTTACGCCAATGAAATTATCCTTGCAATTATTACAACATAAACTATCAAAAGGAGTAACAATTGATGCCGTTCAGATTAAAGACCAAATTGAATCCTTGACTGGACAAATTGATAACTTATCATACATCGCTAATTCATTTTCAGATTTTGCCCGTTTGCCCGTTCCCAAACGAGAAGTTTTTGATTTTGTCTATGAAGTAAATAAAGTAGCCAATTTATTCTTTGAAGATAAGAAAATTGATCTTTCAAAAGATGTACCAAATAAAGCTGTGATGGTTTGGGGTGACCGCCAATTGACGGGAAACATCATCAATAATCTTTTGATGAATGCTATTCAATCTGTACCTATTGAACGCAAACCAGTTATCCGAATTAAGGTTGAAATTAATACCGAATCAGTAACTTTTAGCATCACAGACAACGGAACTGGCGTTTTGAAAGAAAATCATAGTAAAATTTTCATGCTTGATTTCTCAACCAAAGCCAAAGGCACAGGCGTTGGACTTGCCCTTGCAAAGTGGGTGGTTGATAATTCAAAAGGAAGTATTTGGTTTGATACCGTACCAGATGTGGGAAGTATATTTTACTTTACATTGCCATTGGCAAGCTAAAACCATGACAGGAATAATCAATTACGAAACATTTTTACTGACTGGCATTTTACTGAATATTACCCCAGGAAATGACACCATTTTTATTCTGTCGAGAAGTATTGCTCAGGGGAAAAAGGCGGGAATAATGTCAGTTTTAGGAATTGCAACGGGTAGTATTGTTCATACTTTTCTTGCCGCTTTGGGCTTATCAATCATTATTGCCAAGTCAATTATTGTTTTTAACGTCGTTAAATATGCAGGAGCGGCTTACCTTTTATATATTGGTTTGAAAACGCTCACTGATAAAACAGCTCTGGACACAGAAAACCCATTAGGAAAAACTCAAACAGATTATTTAAAGATTTATCGTGATGGTGTAATTACGAATGTTTTAAACCCTAAAGTTGCTTTATTTTTTATTGCATTTTTACCTCAATTCATTGATTCAAACATAAAAAGTACCATTTTACCATTTCTCACACTTGGGTTTTCATTTACTATTACAGGGACAATCTGGTGTTTGATTTTAGCTATTTTTGCCTCAAAAATTTTCTCCAAATTGAAAGGAAATAAAAACATAGCAACATATATCAACAAAGTTTGTGGAATAACTTTCATTGTACTTGGGATAAAAGTAGCATTGATGGAAAAGAGGTAAGCCTCTAAAAAAAAAACATATTAAACTCTAACAATACCTACGAAATATAAACCCCACAAGCAATTTCAAAAGTCTTTCCACTTTCCAAAGTCAACAGTCCATCGCCTGAGTTATAAGCGTCGGTATTGCCTGTCATTGGCTCAATGGCAATACAGTCACGACTTGACGGAATATACACCACAGTAAACGTAAAACCGCCTTTCATTCCTTCTTGCCAAACGTTAAGCGTGATGTTTTTCTTGGGAGAATGTAATTTTGAAATGATTTTACTTGACGATTGCATCTTGAAAACGGCATCTAAGGTTTTTCCCTTTAAGTCCATCACTCCCGAGAAATTTACAGGAATTTTATCCGCTGAAATCATCTGACTATCAGTGCCATATTGATGCGTTGCAGGGAAATTTATCTGCCAATCATCTGCTTTTTCACCTTCAATTTTAAAGTATGGATGCCAGCCTAAAACCATTGGCAAATCTTTCGTCCCTGTATTTTTGATGGCATAATTTATTTCTAAACCTTCATCCGAACTAAAAATATACGAAATACTTAACACAAAAGGAAAAGGAAAACCCAAAGCTCCACCGTAATAAGCGTACCTCAATGTCAAAATAGCTTCTACCTCAGTGACAGTTTCTTCTACCACCTCAAAAGGAGTAAAACTGACTAATCCATGAATGGCATTTTTTAAACCAATTTCATTAATAGACAATTGATAATCAACCTCTTGAAAACTAAATTTACCATTACGTACTCTATTTGCCCACGGAAATAAATGTGCAGAGGGGTAGGCATTCATTCCTGCTAAAAGTTTTTCAGCCGTATTCCCACACTCAATTACATGATGAAGATGACCTTCTTTTTGTAGTGTCATTTTACGAATCATTCCGCCAAATTCTGGTAAAACATACAAAGTCTCCCCTGTTTCTGGGTTCGTCAAAACGTATTCCGTAAAATGTCCAAATGGTTCTTTGGTAATTTTCATAATTTCGATGTTTGGTTTTCGATATTAGGTTTTCGTTTTTTTCTGTTCGATGTTCCGTGTTCTATTTTTTCTATTTTCGTTTTTTCGATATTACACTTAACAAGTGTCGAACATCGAAAAACGAACATCAAATAAAATTCTACATTTCACCCTCAACGCCCAAGCCAAAAAGGGCAAAATCATACTTTACGGGGTCATTTGGGTCAAGTTGTTTAAGATTTTCGGTTAATTCTACTGCCGTCGTCCAATCAGGTTTTGGTCTTTGAATAAGTCCTAAATGCCGAGCCACTCTATCCACGTGTACATCGCAAGGGCAAATCAATTGCGATGGTTTTATATTTGTCCAAATACCAAAATCAACGCCTTTATCGTCTTGCCTTACCATCCATCTCAAAAACATATTTATGCGTTTGCAAGACGAATTTCTAATTGGTGTGGCAATGTGTTTTTTTGTTCGTTCTGGAAAATCTTCTAAACTAAAAAAACGGTCGTGAAAATGTATCAGGTGTTTTTTGGTATTTAATGCGAGAGCTGAATTTTCAATCAAAAATGCTTCTTCTAAACTCTTATGCTTACGATAAAAGTCCCGAAACCAAGCAATAAAATAGAGAGTATCGGTAGCATTGAAAGTGCGATGTTTAAAATTCAGAAAGCGTTTGAGGTCAGATTCTTCGTGATTGACGATAAAATCGTAAGGTGAATTATCCATCAAATCAATCAATTCCTTACATTTATTGATGATGGTTTTACGCTGTCCCCAAGCCAAAACTGCCGCCCAAAAGCCCATAATTTCAATATCTTGCTTACCAGAAAAAAGGTGAGGAATACAAACAGGGTCGTTTGGAATAAAATTAGGCTGATTATACTGTAAATATTTTTCTTCTAATAAATCAGCAACGTAGGATGTCATTTTGAATTTGGAATTAATCGAAAAAGCGAGCAGCTATTTGCGAAGATTTTGATGAAGCGAAAACAGTTTTACTTGATTTTTGAGGCAACGAAGGCGATAATTCTTGAAGGAATAGAAAATATCCACACAAGAACAGTGTAGAGAAAAGCAAAAGTAGCTATGGCAGGAAATGCCAATGTGTAAAGGACATTAAAAACAATATGTCCGAAAGTTATTTGTCGTTTATTTCTTGGCATTATTACAATAATCAGGTATTGGAGAACGGTTATTAGTATATTTCACAAACACTAATAACCGTTTTCCAAACTAAAAGCTGGTCATATAGTTTATTTCAGTTCTGATTCTCTTATCGGAGGGATTTAATTTTTCAAATGCTCTTGGCGATAATTTAATAATTACTTTATCACTTCCAATATCTGGTAACTTGCCTACCACTTTTACCCAAATACTCTGACCATTCGTTGAATTTTTTACGTTCACGAGCGTACCAATGGGTGCAGAACGATGAAGGGCTAAATATTTTCCAGATTTATCTTCTACATCAATTAATTCTGCCAATCCCGTTTCAATGGTTTTTTTGTATCCTGATGCAGTTTTTGAAGTTTCAGATGAAATTTTTGCTTCACTAACATCTGGTTCTGTAGTTGCCTTGGGACTATTAATATCTTCAACTTTTACGATTTCCCCTTTTGCTGGTAAATCTCCTGCTTTTTTAGCTCTTTCGTATTCATGAGCATCTACGATAAGTACCTGACCTGCCGTAAGCTGGTCGCTACTTAAATTATTCCATTTACGCAAGTCAGCCATTGTCACTTTATACTTATTGGCAACAGCATACAAACCCTGACCTCCCTCCACTACGTGTGAAGCCATTTTTACAGTTTCAGTCGGAGCTGGCGTTGGAGCGGGAGGCGGTGATGGAATTGTTTTAGTAGGCGCATTACCTACAACATAACCTTTGTAGGGTATTTTGATAGTTTGTCCAATTTGTACATTTTCTGAAACCCCTGGATTGGCTGCTTTAAATTCTGCAACGGAACTTCCGTAGCGTTTCACAATCGAAAACAAAGTTTGTTTAGGAGCTATTTTATACAAAACAAACAATTTGCCTCCCTCCTTTTTTAGTCCAATGGAATCTTTTACAATTTCAGCAGAAAAGGACGAAAATACAACAGAAGACAAAGCACAAGTAATGGCTGTTTTAATGGCGGATTTTGGGTTATAGTTCATAACCGATGAATTGAGTTTCATTTTTAACATATAACAAAGTATCGGATTGCACTGTAAAAGTATCTATTCCAAGACCTTCGGTTTCGGCAATGAGGTCATTTAGTAAAATTTTACGCTCTCGATTAGTCACCAGAAGGTAGTTTTGAAATGATTTCTCTCTGTAAATATAATAAGAAATTATAATCTTGTTGCTTATTTCGAGATAATCTACTGCTTTTTGAGCTTCAATGCCCAATAAACGATACAAAAATTTGAAAATTACAGGAAAATGTGGACTATCCTCAAGATAATGAATGGCTGTCTGAGTGGTAGAGTAACTGAGTGGTTTGGCGACTGAGTGGTTTGGCGACTGAGTGGCTTTGTGGCTGAGTGGCTTTGTGACTGAGAGACTTTGTGACTGAGTGGCTTTGTCTATTTTATTGTCTAAATCAATATTTTTATAGATAGGGAAATTGTTCTCTAATTGATAAACAACTAATGTAGTCTCTTTAAAACCAAAGAAAGCCCAACTATCTAAACGCAAAACGACCTCTCCTGTTTGTATATCAAGCACCAAAATCCCTTCGGGTTCGGGCTTTTGTTGAGACGAATATTTATGTAAAATCAAGTATTCCTCAAAAATACCAACCAAGCCTAACCACCACGATTTTTCGGGACGAATATTTTCCCATAAAACCTTTCCTGTTAATAAATCTATTGCCGAAAAACTCACCTGACGACTAAGCTCATCACGAATTTCTAAAGCAATGTATCCACCCCCTAAAGTTGTATTCCAAATTTTTCCTGAAAATATATGATTGATTTTTTGCTTCATTTTTTACAAAATTAGGAGAATTGATAAACCACTACTTCACCACCGCCAAACGGCTTACTAAAGTTTCTTCTCCTTTTACATTACCACTAAAAATTAGATAAATACCCGTTTCTACTCGCCCACCCGCTAATGTTCGTCCATTCCAAACGGCTGTTCCTCCGTTGGCACGAGTTTCATACACTAAATTCCCTGCTACATCTGTAATTTTCACGAAGGCATTTTCTACCAATCCTTCAATGCCAATTTGTCCTTCAAAATCTGGTCTAACAGGATTTGGGAATACTTTTACGACATTTTCATCTTGTGTCAAACTTCCTTCAGTTGCTGTTCCTCTGTACGAAACCATGCCTTTTGTTGTCCGAATATACACTTCTCCTGTTTTGGGTTCAGCGGTGATATATGAAATTTCATTGGTGGGCAATGGAGCATTTTTTTCGGTGAAATTACTTACTAACTCCGTTCCATCAGGATTAAATAAAAAGATACCATTTTTCGTTCCCATCCATTTTCTATTGCCTCCGTCCACCGCAATGGAGGTAATAGTTTCGTTGCCTAATAATCTTCTCCGTTCAAATACGGGTGTGTAGGCATCAAAATTCTTTCCACCAAATACCGCATTGGGGCTATCAAAAACGACGACTCCTTTGTCTGTTCCTACCCACATTTGTCCGTCTCGGTCTAATGCTAATGTTTTTACGGTATTGCTTGGTAAATTTCCAGAACCAACACCTGTATAGATAAATTGGCGTTGTTTTTTAGGACTTTCTACCAAAATTCCTCCGTAGTCACCCAATCTACTCCAACGATTTCTGTCTAAATCAATTACAATTGAGTCTTTTCGAGTTTGATAAAGCGTATCGGTACTAACTGGGCTAAATGTTTTATAAGCTCCATTAATATTACTCAGTAATCCATTGGTATAATCTGCAATCCAAAATTTCCCCTGCGTATCTGCTTGAGTAGCTTTGGGATGAATAATTTTATTGTCAACTATTTTAGTTACTTTAAAATTATCCGCATTTAAAACATTGACAGAATTTGATGTTTCTATAAAATATTCTTTGCTATTAATGTTTTCGACATTTTCAATTTTCACTGAAAGATAAGTGTAATTGCCATATTTGCCATTTTGATAGGTAAAAAGCTCCCCCGTATCAGATGCGAGGATTAAACCATTCTGAAAACTACTGATGGAAAAATTGCGATTTATGAGCGTTCTCCAATTACCAAAAAACTGCAGATTGATATTTGAAGCAAATTTTGCTCCCCTAATTCCTTGTGAAGTTGATAGATAAATACTGTCGGGAGTAAAAACTGTTTTGTAAATATTAATAGCAGAACCATTATTTCCAAGATTTTGATAGGTTTCTCGAATATCCTGTTTTTCGACATCCAACACTACCAAGCCAAAATCAAAAGCTAAATAGGCTATTTTGTCTTTAACTTCGATATGATTCGCTTGCTTATTTCCTTGAATTGAGCTTGATTCTTTTAACAAAGAAATATTCGTAATTTTCAACGGCTCTCCCTTTAAATTTACGGTCAATAAATCAATATTTCCAGATTGATAAGCTATAATAAGCGTTTTCGTGGCTGAGTTATATTTTATTTTTGCAATCTTGGTTTCTGTAAAACCATCTATTTTAGACAGTCGTATGGCTTGATTCTCCGTGGTGTCAAAATAGAAAAAACCGTTTTCAGTAACACAATAAATTTTACCTTCTACAATAGCTATATCTTTGGCATTGAGATAGTTAAAATGTGTTTGCCAAGTACCTATTTGGGCAAAAGTTGCCTGACTGATTAAACAGACCAATAGGCATATCATCATTAATTGCCCATGAAAATATAGCCATAAGGGTTTTAACCTCAATCTTAATTCTATAAATGAAAACATTTTCTGCATCTTGCTTCGTAACTATCGGTTTCGCCCAACATTACTTGCTCTTGGGCGGCAGTTTTACGATATGAATAATTGGCAACATCGCCACAAACCATACAAACAGCATGGACTTTTGTAATATATTCTGCCACAGCCATTAATACTGGCATCGGGCCGAAGGGCTTTCCTTGAAAATCCATATCAAGCCCTGCTACAATTACTCTCTTTCCTGAATTGGCGAGTTTATTTACCACTTCAACTATTTCTGAATCAAAAAATTGTACTTCATCTATACCAACTACGTCACAGTCACCCGAAAGCAACAAAATTTCTGGTGAAGCCTGAATGGGCGTTGAGCGAATGGTTGAAGAATTATGAGAAACAATGTTTTCTTGATGGTAGCGTGTATCTAAAGCAGGCTTGAAAATTTCAACTTTTTGCTTTGCTATCTTTGCCCGATTAAGACGACGAATGAGTTCTTCGGTTTTACCAGAAAACATAGAGCCACACACGACTTCTATCCAACCTGCACGTTTTTGGTTTTGTTGATTATGATAAGGCTCAATAAACACGTTTTTAACGGAATAATTAAAGATGAAAATAATTGTTCACGAAGATACAAGATTTTAGACTTAGTGAGAAATGAATCAATATTTTGGGATACGCCATTTTATGATTTCAGAAGAGTGTATTGAAAATATGCAAAAAATAATGTGATTTAGTACAAATTCAGGGCAAACGCATGAGAGATAATTTATCTCTTTTTGGTAAAGATTTCCAAATATTATTTGGAGGAAAGTTTTTAATGACGATACAAAGTAGTCAAATTTCCATTTTATAAAGGTTTCCAATCAAGCTATTTTTTCTTGAACCAAATAAAAGTAATCTCATGCGTTTGCCCTGGTACAAATTTGACTTTTACAAGACGATTTTGTATTTTTGGTATTATTCACCCACACTATCACTAAAAATACCATGAAAACAATTAATCAATGGCTCGCCGAATATGGCGAAAGTCATCAAAACCCCACGAACAAGACTGTCCACTGGATTTGCGTCCCCCTTATTTTTTTCAGTGTTGTAGGTTTGTTATTTAGCATTAAACTTCTTTTTTTTAGTATTGGCGGTATTCAAGGCAATGTAGCCTTAATTGTATTAGGCTTGACATTGATTTATTATTTTTCTTTGTCAAAAAACCTTTCTATTGGACTCTTATTATTTGCTTCTTTGTGCATCTACCTTTGTTATGCAATTGAACAGTCTGGATTTGCTCCACTTTGGCAGGTTTGCACGACTATTTTTGTCTTAGCTTGGGTTGGACAATTTTGGGGTCATAAAGTAGAAGGCAAAAAACCTTCGTTTTTCAAAGATTTACAATTCTTAATGATTGGCCCTGCTTGGTTAATGAGCTTCATTTACGAGCGTTTGGGAATTAGTTATTAGATATTAGATTGAGATATGAGATATGAGATATGAGATTGAGATATGAGATTGAGATATGAGAAAGCGAATTTTCAGGACTTGAGTTCCATGATAAGTATGAAAACCCAATTGTTTTATTTATATCTCCTAATTCATACCTACTACCCCATACCTAAAAACAGCCATTCATACTATTTCTGAATAAAACCGCATCAAGTAGTTCATATTTGATGCGGTTTTGTTTTAGGAGTTTTATATTGCTAAAGCAAAATATTGAAACCAAAACTTAAAGTATAAATTCAATTTAATCACACAAAACAATGTTCTTAATCTTTTTAGGTATCGTGGTGATAATGGCGGGATTTGCCATCAATACACCCTCATTAACGGTTGCTCGTTTTTCTCGTCCTGCAAAAGTTGTAGGCGGAGTTTTTATTGTTTTAGGTTTACTTTCATCGGGAATTAAACAAATTGGTGCAGGCGAAGTAGGTGTACAATCATTGTTTGGTAACGTTGGACAAAACACCTTATCAAGCGGTTTAAACTTTGTAAATCCCTTAGCCAATATTGAAACATTTGATACCAAAACCCAAAATTATACCATGTCGGCAGTACATGATGAAGGTGTAAAAGAGGGCGATGATGCCATTCGAGTTTTAACGGCTGACGGTCTGGAGGTAATTATTGATTTGACTGTACTCTATAAAATTATTCCGAGTGAAGCTCCAAAAATTTTACGAGAAATTGGCGTGGACTATCAGGATAAAATTGTTCGTCCCATTACTCGCACTAAAATAAGAGACAATGCCGTTTATTACGATGCAGTGTCACTTTATTCAACAAAAAGAGATGAATTTCAAAATCGTATTTTCAAATCTATCGAAGGCAATTTCAAAACAAGAGGTCTTTTTTTAGAACAATTGCTTATCAGAAATATCAACCTTCCAACGTCGGTAAAACAAAGTATTGAGTCTAAAATTAATGCTGAACAGGATGCACAAAAGATGCAATTTGTTCTTCAAAAGGAAAAACAAGAAGCTGAACGTAAACGAGTAGAGGCACAGGGTATTGCTGACTATCAGAAGATTTTATCAACTGGACTGAGCGATAAACAATTACAATATGAGGCAATATTAGCCCAAAAAGAAATTGCAAAATCTCCGAATACAAAAGTGATTATTATGGGAGGAAAAGGAAATGCCCCCTTCATTTTGGGCGACAAGTAGCCTTATACAAAAGCAAAAAAGTCGTTGTGAAAATACCACAGCGACTTTTTTTGCTTTTTTAATTTACTGACATTTACCCTTAATTCCAATCACGACTTACTTTTGTCCATTTGCCAACATTTGGAAAAATTGGTCAAGCTTTGTGGTTACGATAATTTCAGTTCTACGGTTAATCTTTCGTCCTGCTTCAGTAGTATTAATCTCTTTTGGAACGTATTCTGAACGCCCACCTGCTGTCATACGCTCTGGAGCAATCCCAAATTTTGTTTGTAATAAACGAACAACTGAAGTTGCACGTTTAGCCGATAAGTCCCAGTTATCTTTTAAACAATCCGTTGAGATTGGCACATTGTCAGTGTGTCCTTCCACCAAAATATCTAACTCTTTGTGGTCATTCACAACTTTAGAAACTTTCTCTAAAACTACTTCGGCTTTTGAGTTAATCAATGCACTCCCCGACTGAAACAATAATTTGTCAGAAATAGAAATATAAACAACGCCTTTCTTCACTTCTACTGTTACGTCCTCATCGTTAATATCTGCCAAAGAGCGTTTTAGAGTCATTACTAAAGCTAAATTCAATGAATCTTTCCGTTGAACCGACGAGTTCAAATCTTTGATATATTTACTTTGGTCATTAAGCGTTTCTAATGATTTTTTGATACTTTCTGCCCCTGCCTTGCTCACAATTGAAAGGTCAGACATTCTATCTAAAAGATTGGTGTTTGTCTTTTTTAAGTAATCAATTTGGTCTTCTAAGGCTTTAACCTGTTTTGCTTTTGCTTCAATTTCTACGGCTTTATTCTTCAAGTCAGATTCTGCTGAGATTTTAGCGACTTCACAATCTCTTAATTCAGTACGCACTCTGGCAATACTATTTTCAGAACTGACCTTGAAGGCTGAGTATTCCGACTGAGCTTCAGCCAATTTTTTCTTACTAACACAAGACGACATCATGGCGATTGATGCGGCTAAAAAAAAGATTTTTTTCATATTTTGATGTTATTGTTTGTTTTGAAATTGTGTTTTGTGATAACGAAACAAATCTATAAATCTTGCATTATTATCATGCTTTAACTTTGACTATTTTCGTAAATATTATTACTACAAAATCATACCAAATATATTGGGCTACTCCACTTTTGGAATATCCTTCCAAATTGTTGTAAACTTAGGACTCAGCTTTCCGGCATTTCCCTGCCAAGTAGTGTTGATACCTTGAACTGCAAACTTAATTGTACCTTTACCAAATTTGGCATTGATGCCGTCCATCAATTGACTGACTTTCTGACACTTACTTTCTGTCTCTTGAACAAACAGATTTCCTTGTATGGCATTATTTGGCACTAATCCTGTGAAGCAAACTCCTGCTTTTTTATAGTCATAGCCTTGCACAAAAATTTGTTTTAAACCCCACAAAACTTTCTGCTGAATTTCCATTGTACTATTGGTAGGAATGTCAAAATTCATTGTGATGCTATTGTAATACTGGGCTTTCTTGCTAAAAAGATTGGTACGAATATAGATACTGATGACATTTGCACAACTTTGTTGGCTACGTAATTTTTCGGCACATTTACTTGCAAAAGTTGTAAGAACCTCCTCTAAATCTCGCAAGGTATTGACATACCTTCCAAAAGAACGAGTATGCTGAACAACCTTCTTCTTGTCAGCAACCTCGGTCAAATTCAAACAAGATTCACCTTTGAGTTCACGATAAAGTCTTAAACCTACTACCGAAAAGTACTTTCGGATAAAATTTTCAGGTAATTTAGTGAAATCCAAAGCGGTATTTACCTGCTGACCTTTCAAGAACTTCCCGTACTTTCGTCCAATTCCCCAAACGTCTTCGATGGGGGTTTCGGTCAATATTTTCTCCAAAATTTCTTCAGAATCTATCACAAAAACACCTTTTTCTTTATGATATTTTTTGGCGTAACGATTTGCCACTTTTGCTAAAGATTTCGTGGGTGCAATGCCAATACTGATTGGTATTTTAGTCCATTTGGCAATTTTTCGTTTTATTTCTATGCCAAAATCATATAACTCTTCGGAAGGAATGATACTTAAATCTAAAAAGGCTTCATCAATACTATAAACTTCTACGGCTGGACAAAGGTCATTTAAGCAATTCATTACTCTTGAAGAAATATCTCCATAAAGTGCGTAATTACTGGAAAAAACCATTAGTTTTTTTGTCTTGAGATTATCTGAAATTTTATGAGCAGGAATACCCATTTCAATCCCTAAATCCTTGGCTTCTTGCGAACGAGAAATGACACAACCATCATTATTAGAAAGAACAACAACGGGTATATCACGAGCAGAAAGGTTAAAAATACGCTCACAGGAAACATAAAAATTATTACAATCTGCTAATCCAAACCATTTGTTCATCTGAATTTACGGCTTAGACCTTTTACCACGCCAAATACTCTAAAATCATCTGATTCTTGGATTTCAACGGGTTGAAAGTTTGGATTTTTAGAAATCAAAAAGAGTTTATTTTGTACTCTTCTGACGATTTTTGCCATGTAGAAATGATTTAAACTGCAAATTACGATGTCATTATCCCGATAATCAAGTGTTGTATCCACTATCAAAATATCACGGTCTGAAATTCCCGCATCAATCATCGAATCTCCCCGTGCTTCTACCAGATAACAAGTGTGTTTCTTTATGCCATGAAAATCGTTTAAATCCAATGTTATATCAACGTAATCATCCGCTGGACTCGGAAAGCCCGTTGCCGCAGTTCCACATTCTACGGGCATAAGGTATTTATTGAGTTCGATTATATCAAAATCATTGATGCTAAAAAACTGTATTTCGCCTTCGTAAGTTAATGTCATAATAGTCAAATTTTATCAAATATAATACCATTTGTTTGATTTGAACTTTCGTAAGCCCTATGTTTGTTATGAAATTATTACATAATCTTTAAGTTAATGCAAGTAGAATTAGTTAGAGTTGACGATGCCTTTCACTTTGAGGCACAAGGAATGTCGGGCGTACCCGTTCACATAGATGCTGCCGAAAATATTGGCGGACATAACGCAGGCTCTCGCCCGATGGAATTATTGTTGATGGGCTTGGGCGGTTGCACAGCCATTGATGTGATTCTGATTATGAAAAAACAACGTCAGGTAATTGAAGATTTGAAAATTTCAGTATCGGGAGAACGTGAAAAAATTGAAGGAACAGAAATGACTCCCTTCCGCAAAATCAATGTTCACTTTAAATTTAAAGGGAATATTTCGGAAGATAAAGCCAAGAAAGCGATTGAAATGTCGATGGAGAAATACTGTTCAGCAACAGCTCAATTGAGTCCTTCGGCAGAAATCACCCATAGCTTTGAGATTAATGCGTAATTTGATGTTTGTAAATAAAATAATAATTTAAGAATAACGATTTCCATAAGTCTGATTATCAATGACTTACGAAATATCAAAATAATATTTTGGTTTGTTCCATTACTTAAAATCATTGAAAATCAGAATTGTGGAAAAGCGTCCGTCTAAAAAATCATAATTCTGGTTTTTAACCATAAAGTAAGTGGCGATTTGGAATCATTCAATATAATTTACAATGAACCTGACTATCAAATACTTAAACAAACATGAACTTATAATTCGTTACTTAACTTAAACGATTCAGATACTTTACCGTACAGCAAATTTGTGTTTATCAAATTACTTCTTATCAATCATCACAAAAACGCTTCCCCATGCAGGAACGGTTACTTTAATACCGTTGGCAGTTGAAGCCGACATAGCTTTTATCGTCGCATATTCTGACGGGCCACCTGCTGCTCCTTTTGGTCCAGAACCATTTATTAATACTTTTCTCGAAAATTCTCCATTGTCATTACTTCCTGTCAGACTGTACCAATAAAAACGATTGCCGATATTGAAATTCTTGGTTTTTACTTCTATCGTCTGTGGATTTGGCGATGGATTAATAACCGTAACATTCATCTGTCCAGAAGAATAAGTAGAAGCATAGGATGTCATAGTGGTCTGGGGGCCACCCATTACCGAAGAAACCATTCTATCGCCAAGACATTTCTGAAAATAATACATATAGTAAAATGATGGTCTTGGATTCCAGCGAGGGTCGTCAGCACTACCTCCGTCACTAAAAAGTCCGTGGTCATTTCCGCCATCCCAGCCATTCAATAAATCCCAACGAGCAGCCAAACCATACTTATTTTTAATCGCTTCGCCTTGCACCGCTACGGCAAAAAGTCCACTAATATTTGAGACTTGTTGCTTTGAGTCTTTTGCCCACATATTCCATTCTGAAAATGCAATTGGCTTCAATTCTGCTCCATTATTGGTAATTTCATTACTCACAAAATTCATCATTTGGGCAGGAATGGTCAATGCACCATTCATAATGACAGATGCCGTTGAATTTTGGTCGTAAGGTGTAATGTAATTATGAACAACGTAATAATCGGCTTTATTATTCAACTCTGGAATCATCGTCGAATTCCAAGTTTTGGTGGTATTTGTTTGCCAAGATTGAGTTTGAGATTCTTGCGTAACGGCTCCAATTTTGATTTTTGCACCCACTTCTGCCGCCGCTTTTCTCATTGAATCGGCAAAAACTTTAAAATGTTTAGCGTACAATCCACCAGTCAAAAATTCTGGTTGCCCATCTTGATTTTTAGAAACATCAATTCTATAACCTGCTTCCCAATCACCATAATTTTCGTTACCAATTTCCCAATATTCTGTTCTTCCTTTGTCATAACGTACCCAATCTGCGGCGAGATGGGCGGCAGTTGCTACTGGATTTTTACTCATTCCGTATCGTGCAAAGCTATAATTTACCGTAATAACGCCTTTATTATTACTCTTTTGTAACATATCATAATAGTTACTCAAAGAAGCACGCCAATTATCCGTCGTTTGTCCATAACCAAACCAAGCATCAAATAACTTTCCATCTTTATCCATGTACTTATCAGGAATTCCCCAATCTTTCATGTATTGTACAGGCGGAGTTTGTCGGCTTTTATTATTGGGGTCTTGTACGGGATTTGTGTTCCAAAAGTAACCGTTGCTACCACTACCCGCAGGCCAACGAATTACGTTTGGTTTGAGATTGGTAATATCCGTCATAAAACTGGCTTGGTCAACAAATGTACCCATCCAAGTATTAGCATTATGTCCAAAAATTTGATTCGGGATTTTAGTAATAATATCGGAGACATCAATCGTTACCGTATTGGCAGCAGTTGTAGGAATTGAAACTTCAGTGAAAGATGGAGCAACAAACGATTTGGCTTGCCAATTATCTAAAAAGAAACCCATTGTGGAAGCAATTTTAGGCTCAACGGCTGGAGCAATCACAATGGTAGAACCTTTGGGAGCAACCACCACATCAGTATCGGTAGCCTTAGAACAAGAATATAGCGGTAAACCCAGTATGGCTACTCGAAGCGAATAGGATAGCAAAAACTCAGCAAATCGAATCATTTTTTAGTTTTGAGAATTATCAAAAATTTAAAGGAATAATATTTTACAATTTTGGTTTATTTTATGCCCTTGTTCATCAGGAAAAACCCTTGATTTTCAAGATATTAGTTGTGATTTGTGAATTAGTGAGTTGTGAGTTGTGAGTTAGTGAATTGAGGTTAAGTACCCAAATCATAATTCACTAATTACACTGTTTAATACAGTTATTTCAACTTCTCGAAACAATATCCATTGCGGGTAAATAACTTTCGAGAAGTGAAGTCGGCGTTTTATACTTCTCGAAAGTTCCTTCTACTTTCGAGAAGTTCTTTCGGATAATTAAGCTTCCCCAAAAAAAATTATTAAACAATTCACAACTCACAATTATATCACTCAAACTTATTTTTAACCGTAATTCCCATCCAATCATCTGTACGGAAAGGGCAAACGGGAAACCCTTCGGTATTGAATAAATTAGCATCAATCGGAGAATCCGCCCAAGCATAACGTACAGAAATGGGTTTTACGCCTTTTGGGTGATAAACAATTACTTTATCGCCTGATATTTCAGCTTTTGCATAATGGAAAACTTTATCTTCACTTGCAATTTCAAAACCTTTTAGGTAGCCAAATTTATCGTGTACTTCTAAGCCTTTTCCAATTAATTTAAAGGAAATAATCGCTTTCTCATCTTCAAACTTTACCGATTCATACATGGGCGAACTGTACGTAATATCTTGTTTGTAATTGAATTTCAAGGAATTTGTTGCCAATCGGTGGGCAACATCTTGTTTATTGGTTGGGTGAATATCGCTCGGATTTCCAACGTCCGTCGTAACCGCCATTCCTGTATTAGGCAAACTTAATGTCATGGTTTGAGCCTCTCGAAGTTCCGCCCAATTACTTCCTTGATTGCTGTTTTGATAAGGGCCGTAAGATGACAATTGTACGAAATAAAACGAGAAATTATCATTCCATTTTTTACGCCAATCTTCAATCATTAAAGGAAACGTTTGACGATATTGAAAGGCACGTCCCGCATTGGTTTCACCTTGATACCACAATACTCCGTTGATAGAAAATGGTATCAATGGAGCAATCATGGCATTATAAATAGTAGTTCCCGTATTATTACTTGAATGAACGTATTCGTGTTTTTCGGCAAAAGATGGCATCAATTTCCAATCATTAGCAATGCTGATTTTCTGATTTTGAGAACTTATAAAAAGGTCATTTTCAGAACCTTGCAAACCTAAACCGAACCACGGTAAACTAATACAATTATCAAATTTCACCATAATTTGATTTGAGCCAACTTTCCAGACATTAGCAGGTACAACAATCTTACGAACACCTTTCAAAATTCCCGCAGAGACTAATTTTCCATTGATATAAACTTCATTGAAACTATCGTTTTCAGCCAATGAAAGCGTGGTACTTTGTCCAACCATTTCGGCAGGAATTTCGATTTTCCGAGCCATATATCCTTGCCCTCTGAATGCCCAAATGCCTTTCCAGTCCCATTGTCCCATCGGACTACCGCCATTGTGCCATTTAGAAATATCATAGTTAGCCTCCAAATACTTTTTTTCATCATCCAAAGTAGGATTCACCACACTTCCGAAGATTTGTTTTTGTAATTTTTGGTCGTGAAGTTTATCAGCTCCTTCCCAAGTATCGGGTAAATTTTGGGCATAATTTTTCAATTCTCCATTCGTCAACATTCCTTCTTTGCTAATCCAGCCCTCCACTTGCGAGCCACCCCAAGACGAGTGTAAAATACCAATGGGTACATTTGTTTTTTGGTAAATTTCACGAGCAAAGAAAAAACCGATTGCCGTAAAATCTCCCACCGTTTCTTCCGAAGCGATTTTCCATTCTCCTACTTTTAAATCTGTTTGTGGTAAAATTGTCACCTCATGTTCAACCTTAAAGTGGCGAATTTGTGGAAAATTGGCGTTTTTCTTCTCTACGGAAAAATTATTGGCTTGAGCCACCGTCCATTCCATATTTGATTGTCCCGAACAAAACCACACTTCTCCAATCAGAATATCAGAAATCGTTGTTACGTTATTAGCGGTTTTTGCAACCATCGTATAAGCTCCTCCGCCCGCTTCTAATGGGCTAAAAACTACCTGCCATTTTCCAGTAATATCCGCTTGGGAAGTAAGTGTTTGTTTACCTAAAATAATGGTGACTTTTTCATTAGCTTTTGCCCAACCCCAAACAGGAATTGGCTTTTTTTGCTGAAGTACAACGTGGTCGGAGAAAATACGAGCGAAGCGAACTTGCCCAAAAGAATTAATCCCAATAAAAAGTAGAAGAAATAATAGTAATAAACGTTGCATGATTTTGGGTATATTGATAATTTGGATATTTGACCCGTAAACATAAATTCATTACCCAATAAAACTATCCTCAATTAGAAGGTTTATGTTTTATTCACTTGAATAATCGTCATTATCAGGTATGATTTTTGACTTTAAAATTTTGAAATAAAACCATTATATTCACGTTATCAAAAGAATTTCAAAATTTAAACATTCAGAAAACATGAAAAAAGTAATTTTAGGATTATCATTATTGGCTTTTGTGGCTAACGTTTCTTTAGCTACCGACAAAGACAAAAATAAGAAGTGCGAAAAGACAGAAGTAGGCTGTTGCAAAAAAGGCGAAAAAGCCTCTAAATGCTGTGCAGATATGGAAAAAGAAGCAAAAGTTGAAAAAAGTGCCGCTAAAAAAGCAGTAAAAAAAGCAGCTTAGTATGGTATTAAGTCTTAGGTACAAAGTATTAAGAATTGGACGAATAGATTTCTTAATACTTTGTACTTAGGACTTAATACTTTCCTTACCATCTACGTCAAACGTTTCAACATCATCATTTGTCCAGAATGATAAATATCATGATGAATTACGCCGTGAAGAAGGGTATAATATGAGTATTTTCTCATCGGAACGATATTGTCTAATTTAGCTTTTGAATACGTTTCTAAAATATCTAATAGCTCTTTCTGAGACTCTTCGTAGTTCTCTTGAATCTCCGCCCATTTTTCTTCAGTCAATTCATTAACTACGCTCCAATCGGCTTCGGAATTTAGGATAATGTCAAATGAATCTCCTCCTGTTAATTTTTCAAGGGCAAAAATCCGCCAATTAGTTACGTGAATAAGGTATTCAGCAATATTTTTACTTTTACCATTAATTCTTTTCAACGCTTTCTCGGCATCAACATCTATTAATATTTCTCTAATACTTGGTCCATGCCAAACTTCACCTTCGTACAATTGACGAAGCGACTCCTTTATATGGTTAATTTCTTGCA
>JAAFIU010000197.1 GCA_013298805.1 Cytophagales bacterium
ATGAATTCAACCGATTACCTTACGAAAAGTTGTCAGAATTAGACCGTTGGATTCTTTCGAAATTATTGACCATGATTAGCGAAGTGGATGAAGCTTACGAAAATTATGAACCAACCAAAGCAGGAAGACTGATTCAAGATTTTGTGTGCGACCATCTTTCAAACTGGTACGTGCGTTTGGGTAGAAGACGTTTCTGGGCGGGCGAAATGACCGAAGACAAACAAGGTGCTTACGAAACGCTTCAACATTGCTTGGTGGCGGTGGCTCAGTTGATGTCGCCAATTGCTCCTTTTTACGGTGATTGGTTGTACAAAAATATGACCGACCACGTGCGTGAATCTGCCAAAGAAAAAGGAACGCCTTTCCAAGTAGATTCAGTACATTTATCGAATTTCCACACGCCAATTCCAGAATGGATTGATAAAGATTTGGAAGAGTCAATGGACTTAGCACAACGCATTTGTTCATTGGTTCACTCAATACGTAAAACGAATAGAATCAAAGTGCGTCAGCCATTGAGTAAGATTTTAGTACCTGTTTTAAGTGAAAAAACTCGTGAGCAAATTCGTTCGGTAGAAGATTTGATTAAAACCGAAGTAAACATTAAAGCCATTGAGTATTTAGATGATGCTTCGGGCGTATTATCTAAGAAAGTAAAACCGAATTTCAAGGCTTTAGGACCAAAATTTGGCAAGGAAATGAAAGCCGTAGCTGATGGAATTTTGGCAATGAGTTCAGAAGCAATTGCCCAATTGGAACAAACGGATTCATACTTAATTCCAAATACTTCATACCAAATCACAAAGGCAGAAGTAGAGATTTTGACTGAAGATTTACCAGGTTATTTATCGGCAAAAGATAATGACATTACGGTAGCTTTGGATATCACCATTACGCCAGCATTGAAACAAGAAGGTATCGCTCGTGATTTTGTCAATCGTATTCAGAATTTGCGTAAAGATTCAGGCTTTGACGTTACGGATAAAATCAGCATTCAATTATTAGATACCGATGCAGAAGTTTCGGAAGGTGTAAGAGAATACAAAGATTTCATCAGTCAAGAAGTGCAAGCATTGTCTTTAGAAATTGTTTCAGAGCTGGCAGATGGTCAGGAAATTGAATTTGAGGAATTGACATTGGTAGCTAAAATTGCAGTCGTGTAGAAGTTACTGGTGATTGGTTATTAGTTAATGGTTACCAATCGCCAATTACAAAAAAGTACTAATCCCACAATAAAACGTTTATTGTGGGATTATTTTTGACAAAAAAAATTTAAAAAATATGCTTAATCAACAAAATATCAAATACAGCTTACAAAATTTAAAAGAAGGTGATAAAGTCATTTTCAAGAATGGAAAGGGCAAAGTGAAGGTATTTTATCTAAAAAATGGCTATTACTATGTCACTTTAAACGGAAATGAAATTGAAACAATCAAAGACATTTATGCCGTTAGCGAAACCGTAATAGCCATTTTAGAAGTAGCAAATTAAGCGTTTTTTTCCTCTGGTTTATATTTCACAAAGCCAAACAAATGTAAAAATACGGCTCTTGAAATTCTAAAATTGAAAGGTACAAGGGCGATAGATAAAATTGTAATTGGTACTATATAATACATCACTGGTGGGTCATTAAAAATATAGAAAACTACCACTCCCAAAATTGCCAATAAAACGACTGTATTAGCATAGCTGACAAACATAGCTCCATACCAAAATCCAGGTTCAACTTCAAATTTCAGTCCACACTCAGGGCAATGCGTATTCATTTCTGAGAATTTATCAACTCGCCAAAATGGATATTTGAACATTTTCCCTTCTCTGCATTGTGGGCATCTTGCCTCGCCTATCGCTTGCAACTTCGAGCGTTTTACGTCCAGTCTTATATTCTTGGTATCTTCCATTGTTACTCTTGTTGTAGTAATTGTGTTGCCTTCAAATTAACGATTAATCATCACTCGTCTGGCTATTGTATATAAATTATCTGTCGTGATTCTAATCACATATTCCCCTTCGGGTAAATCTGACAAATCTATTTTTTTAACATCATCAAATATTGGGACAAAGCCTTTTCTGATAAATGCCCCTGATAAATTATAAATTTCAATCGTTGAGTTTCTCCAATCTATCTTTGAATCAATATTTACCACGCCATTGGTTGGATTGGGATATAGAGACATTCCATTATCGTCATAAAGTGCAAAGGTAAAATCGTCTGAAATAGGAGCAAGACAAACTTTATCACCATAAAACAATGTTTTATAAACATTCTTGGCGATTACATTATATTTCCCAGTCTCATTAATTCTGAGTGTATTTCCTATTGTGGCCGTAGAAGTAACACCATTAATCTGCCATACATAATTGGTTGCTTTAGGGTTTTCAATCCCAATTGAATAGGGGCTTAGCCTCGTAATACTCTGTACTTTTGTAGGTACAGGTTTTAATGATACATATATTTTTGAGGTAATACTTGAGTTACAACCATTGGCATCGGTTTGAAACGCCTGAAAAGCTCCCGACTTATTAACATTTAAGTTTTGGAAATTATATTTTGTTGTCTTTCCATCTTGGTAAGCAAGCCAAGAAGGTACACCTCCATTGACTAATCTCAGTTGTAAAACAGTATTATCTCCTTGACAAAGTACTGTATCACGAGTGTTTACAATGGTTGGGATAGGCGGTAAAGCATTTACTTTAACCTTAGTTGTAATTGAG
This sequence comes from Cytophagales bacterium, assembly GCA_013298805.1. GTDB lineage: Bacteria > Bacteroidota > Bacteroidia > Cytophagales > Spirosomataceae > Arcicella. The sequence goes on from JAAFIU010000197.1 coordinate 2,716, forward strand.
GGCTTAGACGTACAACCATTACTATCAGTAGTTTTTACGGTATAATCTCCTGCATTTTTAACAGTAATATTTTTTGTCAATGCCCCTGTACTCCAACGATAAGAGACAGCTCCTTGATTCGTAGATGTTAATACCACATTGGTATCAGCACAGAAAGTTGTTGCTCCATTAGGTACAATGCTTGGCGTTTGTGGCAATTGGTTTACCGTAATTTTTACTGAATTAGAGGCAATAGATGTACATCCTTCATTACTAATTGATTTTACGGTATAGTCTCCTGAAGCATTTACTTTTAAATTTCTACCACTTACTCCATTGCTCCAAATAAATCCATTCGCATTTTGGATAGATGATGTAAGTACAACATTGGTATCAGCACAAAAAACGGTAGAACCATTAACCGTTATGACAGGCTGAGGAGGACCAGGTTTAGAAGTAATTACCAAAGGTGTTGAAAAACCTGACTGACATCCAAACTGGCTAATGGTTTTTACTGAATACGTGCCAGAAGTTGTTACGGTTAGTTCTGGGGCTGTTGACCCATTACTCCATTCATAAATTGCAGCGTTATTGGTATTATTATTAGCCTTTAGAATGGCTTTATTTCCTTCACAAAAATCTGTTGCTCCAGTTGCGGTAATAGTAGAAATGGGAACGTTACTACCACTAAATGAAATGGCTGGAACTTGTGTAACATTTCCATAAATATCACGATAACGGGCATAATACTGTCTTCCTCCATCGACATTTAAAGTCAATTTACGTTCGTTAGAGAATTTGCCCCCATCAAAATAAAATGCGTTATTTGACCATTCGTAAGTATTGAAAGCATTGCCATTAGCATCACGTTCGGGCAGGGTGACTTCCACTCGATTATCTCCACAATTAAAAGTTAAATCAGGGATAACAGTTGGTAATGAAGACGTAGCCTGTTGAAAAAAGGTATCATTTAGTGAGTTACTCCAACTATCTGCCAGTTGTGCTAAGCCACCATTGTTGTTATTGAAGTGTACACCATCTTGTCTACCTGGATTTTGGATACCATCCGTTTCTGGCCCTTTAAAGACATTGGAAGTTTCACGGATAGTAGCTCTTTGTCCTTCAAGAATATTATCATCAGACGGAGAAAAAGGGGCAGACAAGCAGTTAGGGCAATAATTAGCGGCCGATGTAAGGGATACTACCCAAGCAATATTTTTTCCAGACTCGTTACGAGTTTGATTGATAACAGTCTGTAATTGTTCTTTATAACTTGTTACACTAATATTTTGCTTAGAAGTACCTATGATATTATCTGATTCTCCCTGACACCACAAAACGGCTCTTACTCCTAATTGGGTAACAAAATATTTCAAAACGTCTGACATATTTTGATAGGGCATTTTATTGGGATATACTCCTCCAAGATAGGGATTAGCAGCGTATCCACCTTTGGCTGTATTTGCCCATGCACTTATAGTTGTTCCGTTAAAACCAACATTAAAAAACATTATTGGTACATTCAAACGATTCACTAATAAATCGCCCAACCTTCCCCAACACCAGCCATTTGTTCCTCTGGGTGCAATACGGGTATTTTGGTCAAGTTTTGAAAATGGGTATAACGAAATATAGCTATTACCGCCAAATAATGCGTCATTGGGTATTCCAAAACAGTTCACACGGTCATCATTTGCTCCAATTCCCTGAATGGTTGAAACTCCCTCTGCGTTAGATTGCCCAGCAATGATGAAAACTTCACCAACACCAACTCTATCCACAGTGGTAATGTCTCCTATAATTTGTCCATTCAAACTACCACGAACTTCCAATTTATACCAACCCTGTCTAACACTTCTAATAACACTAAAATTACCATTTAGTGGCATTGTTTTTATGGTTTCCCAATCTGTTGCTTGACCTTGACCCGCAAATACGGGTGTAAAGCGAGCCTCAATTTTATCCACTTGTTGTTGATACGACCCCGCCACAGTAACTGCCGAAAAGCCATAGCCATTTCTTTGATAGACAGCTCGGTTTAATGGCGATGTTAATTTTATTTGGCAATAGAGGATATTATTAAAACAAATAAAAATAGAGGTAATGAGTAATCTTTTGAACGCTATCATGCAAATTATTTTTGTACTTTATGAATTAATTGTATGTATGGAGCGTGGTTAGATGATATTTTATTTAGGCAAAAAATTATAATCAATTATCGAACAATACTAATAAATTTTGTTAATTTAAACGTAGGACTTTCTATTTTTAAGATATACATTCCTTCTGATAAGGAACTAACATCTATCCTACTTTGAGCATTAAATGTATCTATTACATCACTTTTAAACAATGCCTTCCCATCTAAACTCCAAACACTTACAACTACTTTTTCTAAATCATATCTACCTTCCAATGCAAATACACCACTTGATGGGTTTGGATAGACAGAGAGTCCTTTATCATCATAAGGATTAAAATCATACTTTTCACTTTCAACGGAAGTACAAACCAACGGAGTTGTTGTAGATTTTACTTTATAAATATTTTTGCCAACAACAGTATAAGCACCTCGGTCAAATGTTCTGATGATAGAATCTTTGATTGAAACACCTTTCCCTTCATATTTCCATACGTATTCATCTATTTTATTACTTGAACGAGCCACAAATGAATAGGTACTTTTTGGGGAAATTGTTAGTGCTTTTGGGTTATCCTTTTTAACAACTTGAATGGCATTGGACAGTGGAGAAGGACATCCTTTAGCATTTATAACAAACCCTCTTACTAATTCGGTATTTGATACTTTAATAGTTGTGGTGTTATCGGCATTATTAGGACTATTATTTCTATTCCAGCCAAATTTTGAACTATTGTCTTTCGGACTTAATACGAGAGAGACAGAGCCTCCATCACAAAAGACAGTATCGCTCACTGCTCTAATTTGTGGAGATAATGGCAATGAATTAACAACAACAGAAATATTGTTTGCTGAAGTATCGGATAAACACCCATTTATGGCACGAGCCTGAACAGAATATACACCAGAGTTCTGAACAGTTATCACTTGTGTATTTTCTGGCAAGGTTTCTTTATTACGTTTCCACAGATAATTTGTTGCTCCAATATTAGAGGATGTCAAGACTAAGGTTTTCCCTTGACAAAGTTCAGTCGTACCAGATGTTGAGATAAATGGTTGTGCAGGGCGAGGCTTTGCTACTAATTTTACTTCAGTAGAGTATGCCGAGACACAAGCATTTTTATCAATTACCCGAAGTTTATAAGCTCCTTCAAGAGTAGCCACAATATCTTTTGTTCGTGGCAATTTAGCAATATTGGGCGTAATTGACCACTCATAAATTGGGTTATCAGTATCAGTATTACTCTGTAATGCTACGCTTGTTCCTAAACAAAAATTAACATCACTTGCTGCGGTAACAATTGGTGCTTTTGCTGGGGCATTCGTTTTAACTGTAAAGTCAGGTATTTGTACAATATTACCATTATCACGTGTTACACGAGCAACATACGTACCTGATGCACCAACAATTGACTTTGTATTGTATGATTGTTGTGTTGTTTTATTTACCCAATTATATGTTTTATAACCATCTGGCAAAGTCAATTTCAATTGTGAACCCGAAATACATTCCAAGGAAACACTCGGAATTGAATCTGATACAATAGGCTCAACTGTGTCAAAAAAGTTTTGGTTGTCATCAACCAATGATTTTACCCATGCGGCAGAAACATCGTCTAAACCAGTACCAGTAAAGTGTACACATTGAGCGATATAAGTTGTTGCACGAGGTACTTGAATATTGTCAGTAAATGGCCCTGGGTAAATGGGGAAATTTAATGGATTTGCAATTGCTTGATTCTGGGCACTAACAATAATTGGCGATGGTTTCTGAATAGTTGTTGTATTTGAACCACAACCTAAAACCCCAGAATAAGAGGTTCTCGCTATCACCCAAGCCAATTTATTATTCCCTAAGTCTTTACGAGTCTGCTTTAAAAGGGTTTCTAAATTGGTACGATATTGTTCTTCCGTAATATTATTATTAGGATCGTTATCAAGATTCAATACATTCTCTGTCTCTCCCTGCATCCACAAAATAGACCTTACACCAAGATTGATACCGTAATATCTTAAAATGGCATTAAGATTTTTATAAGGTGTACCTGCATCATAATATATCCCTTTAACTGCGTCACTTTCAGGCCCTACCAATTTGCCATTTACTAATTTACCATTAGGATATTGTGAACTTTCAGCCCAAACTCTAATTGATGCTCCTCCCCAAGCAACATTAAAAAACATAACTGGCACATTTAATTTTGTTGCTAAAGCATCTCCAACTTTCCCCCAATAAAATGGACCTAAACCTCTTGGACCAATCGAAGACTTCTTCTCCAACTTAGAAAATTGTACAATAGAAAATGTTGTTGAATCTTTACCAATATTGAAACTGGTATTTTGCTGATCCATACCTGTACCCTGTGCATTTTTCAATACGCTGGCATCAACATTAATAAAGTCGGCACAGTTTACTCTATCATCAATAGCTCCAGTTTCATTATAACCTCTCTCTCCACTACCTCCTGCATTAGACTGTCCTGCAATCACAAAAACTTCTCCCACACCAACACGGTCAATTTTAGAAACACTTCCCACTAATTTACCATTTAACAATCCCCGTACTTCCATCGTGTACCAACCACCCTTTACAGTAAGATTTCCTTTGAAGAGCCCTCCAAGTGGGGCTGATTTTATTACGGTCCAATCAATAGCAGTTCCTTGTCCTGCGGTTACTGGAATAAAACGTACTTGAATTGTGTCAACAGGTTGAGAATAACTTCCTGTAATGGTAACAACTGCTTGCTTATTAAGGTCTCGCTGAAATACTTGACGATACACAGGAGATGAAATCGTAATTTGACTGTATAATAAATTTGTAATGCTTAAAAATAAAAATATTAATAATAATTTCTTGAACATATCAACAATTATTTGGAGTGGATTAAGTACCAAAATACGATAACAATAAGCTGTTTTGCGTAATAAAACGTTATGCTATTTCTTGCAAAAACGGAGCCTAAACTTAGAAAAGTCCTACAAAAATACGAAAAGCACCTCAGAAACTGAGATGCTTTTCGTATTTTTATCTTAAATCTATCAAACGGTCAACATTTGTAGAGAATTTATCTGTAATAAGTTAGTGCCAACAAGTGAAAAATCACGAAACTGGCAACTTAAATAATATTGTAAATTTCTGATAATCAATGGTCAAGCCAATTATTATAATTTTATTTACTGTATAAAATACATTATTCTCTACTTTCGACTTGCTTGCTAAGAATTAGTCAGCAACAACGTTGAATTTCACTTTGTGCTTCACTTCTTTATGTAAATCAAGCGTTGCAGTGTATTGACCAACGAATTTAACTTCTGAATCTAATGCAATTTTCTTTCTGTCAACTTCAAATCCTTTATCTTTCAATACTTCAGAAATTTGAGTAGTTGTAACACGACCGAAGATTTTACCGCTTTCACCTACTTTTGCAGGAATATCAAGTGTAATATCACCGATTGATTCAGCTAAAGCAGAAGCATCCATTTTCACTTTTTCAGCTTTGTGAGCTACTTGCTTGATGTTTTCAGCAAGAATTTTTTTGTTTGACCCCGTCGCCATTTGAGCGAATCCTTGTGGAATCAAATAGTTGCGACCATATCCAGGTTTTACAGCAACTACGTCATTTTTATAACCAAGACCAGCGATGTCGGTCT
>JAAFIU010000446.1 GCA_013298805.1 Cytophagales bacterium
TTAAACGAACTCGTTTTGATATACAATTTAGCCTTTTCGTAAGCTTTCTTCTCAAGTTTAACCCTTAAAGTCTTGATTAAATCAGAGGTTTCATCTCTAAATTTACTGTCAGGATAGTTATTGATAAAACTTTGTAACTCGTTTATAGCAGTAATCGTTCCACTTTGGTCAAGATTAAAGTCGGGCGAATTCTTGTATAAGGAGTATGCAGACATATAAACTGCCTCTTCGTAATATTCACTACGAGCGAAAGTTTCTGCAAATCGTTTAAAGTGGAAGTTTGCCGTTTCATAGCTTCCCATGTGATAATCACAATAGGCCTGATAGAAAGTGGCTACTTCTTGTTGGTCTGTTCCCGTTAGAATTGGCAATAATTCTTCAAAAAGTATGCTTGCTTTGTCGTATTGACCCTTTTTGAAGAATCTTACTGCTGCTTCGTACTTCTTCTTCTCGTCAGTCATTTTTCTGATTTTCTCAAAATTACTACAAGCAGTTAGGGTTACGGCAAACAGGATAAACAATAAAAATTTATTAGTTCTGTACATAAGGGTACAAAGTTAGGTAAAAATTGGTAGATTGAAAATCAAGCGTTTAAGTATTCTCAAATTTCGTCATTAAAACGCATAGAAAATTGCTCTTGATACGTGTTTTAAGAAAATTTAACATAATTGTTGGTGAGGTATGAGGTCATAGATATGAATTATGAGGTTTTGGAAAAATGCGGATAGTTTTTTAATTTCCGTCAGAATAAAACCAATCTTTAAAATAATGAATTCAGGAAGTCTTAAATCTCGCCTTGTTGTTGGGCTAATCATGGCAGTAATTGCCCTTTTTTCGTATTATTCCAAAATGCAAGTGAATCCAATTACGGGGAAACGTCAAGCCGTAACGATGACTCCGCAACAGGAAATTGCTATGGGTTTACAATCTGCCCCACAAATGGCTTCTGAATTTGGCGGACTTTACGATAATCAAGAAGCACAAAATCAGGTAAAAAATGTTGGAATGAAAGTCGTTACCAATTCTGATGCCGCAAAATCTGAATATCAATTTAACTTTCATTTATTAGCTGACCCCGAAACCATTAATGCCTTTGCTTTACCAGGGGGGCAAATATTCATTACGGTTGGCTTATTGAAAAGACTTACTTCCGAAGACCAATTGGCGGGTGTTTTGGGTCATGAAGTTGGACACGTAATCGGTCGTCATTCTGCCCAACAAATGGCAAAAGATGAATTAACCAATGGGCTTCTCGGTGCAGCCGTTGCCGCAACATCCGACCCGTACAGTCCCAACAATTCAGCAGCAATTGCTCAGTATGTAGGAAAAATGATAACCATGAAATACGGTAGAGACGATGAATTGGAAGCCGATAAATTTGGGGTAAAATACATGATTCAGTCGGGCTATGACCCCGAAAAAATGATTGATGTAATGGAAATATTAAAAGCGGCTTCGGGTGGAGCTGACCGTCCTTCAGAATTTCAAAGCACTCACCCCGACCCTGACCATCGTATTATCGAAATCAGAAAAGCTTTAGACCAATATAAAAAGACTGGAAAATTGGAGTGGTAAAAATTAATATTGGAAAATATGAGTCAGGAAACTTTATTAGATAAATGGAAACGAGCCTTTGATAATACGATTTGGTCTCTATTATTTTCCGTAATTGTGGGACTTGGAACTATTATTGGAGCAGTAAAGATTTGTAATGAATTTATTTACAATCCATTCAGACAAGGCACAAATGAAACGGTTAAGGTAAATCTTAGCTTTGAAAAAGATGGCAAGTTTGTTAAAGGAGTGACCATCCTAACACCCAAATATTTTAAAAAAACGGGAAATGGTAGTTTTGAAGGACTCACAGAGAAACCATTACCTGAAAAAATATACATCAAATATTATACAGATGGAGCAACTGAAACTAAAGAAGATGAAGCTTTTTCCACCGATTCAAGTAACTATATAATTTACATAAAATAAATGCTTAAGTACTATGAAAAAACTATTTGTTGCCATTCCATTACTATTTTTTGCAAACCTATCTTTTTCTCAGAAACAAATATCTGGCTTACTTTACGATTCAAACGGAAACGTATTAAAAGGGGTATCCGTTGTCTCCAAGGTTGGACAAAAAGTTGCCAAGATATTAAATGATGGGTCTTTCTATTTGGATACTCGAAAAATGGAAGCTTATGATGATGTTGAATTGATTGTTAGTAAAACAGGATGGCATTTGATACCCTCAGAAGATAGTGATGTTCTGAAAATTACTCCCAAAGCAAATCGAGTTATTGTTACCTTACAAGCAAGAGTCAGAAATGTTAAACAATCTTTAGTAATCAGAATGATAAAAGATGGGGAAAATACGTCAG
>JAAFIU010000268.1 GCA_013298805.1 Cytophagales bacterium
TTCAGTCCACGTTTTCATATCAGAAGTTGAAAATACCAACCACTCATTCATTACATAACGTTGTTCTCGATTGGGAGCTTCGTCATGTCCTGCATAAATATACATTTTGTCTTTATAAACCAATGCAGCAGGGTCAGCAGTAAATTTGTCTTTAATAATTGGATTGCCATTGGGTAATTCAACTAATTGAGCCATTGCGTTACTGGCAATTAATAAAAGGAATAATATTTTTTTCATTAGAAATTTATTAGAATATTAAGGTTTATTCAAATTCTAAGCTTTGTTTCAAATAGAGTGTCTCTTTTCTATTTATGAACAAATTTTGGAGAAGGTAAAGCCGTTTTAAACAATTTCAGTGCTTCATTATTTACCCCAACTACTACTTTTTTATCAACTAAAAGCATAGCTTTCACGTCTCCTTCTACTAAAAAACCACTTTCTTTAATGGCAAGACTTTTAAAACTTCCTTTGCCATTGCCTTTTAACATTAAACCCAAAGAGGCATCAGTTCTACCTGTAGAGTATTCCGTTTGATATTCATTGCCTGCCAATAAAATATCAGGCTTGTTATCATTATCGAAATCAGAAATCAAAAGGCAATTTATTGGTGCAAATTGGGCTTCAATTGGTAAATCATGGCTTTTGAATTCGCCATTTCCAAGATTTTCCAACCAAACACTTTTGGTATTTTCACAAGTCAATTTCAATAAATTATCCTTCCCAAAATCATCCACTAATTGATTCATCGTTGCTTGTGCAAAATCTTTATGGTACAAATATTTCTTCTTGATAATGGGCGTTTGCTCTGCAATTTGATTTCTATCAAAATCTGGGAATAATTCAAATTCTTGATTTGTATTTTTAATATAATAAGCTGGCATCAATTCATTTGTCCCACTATTATCTAAGTCCTTAGCAAAAAGATAAAAAGGGCGTTCTGCCGAAACGTGATATTTATTATTCTGTCCATAATTCCCTGCAACCAAGTCTAAATCTCCATCGCCATCCAAATCTGCGGAAGCTAATGAACGCCACATTCCTGTATTATTTTTCAAAGTCGTTTTACCCGTAATTTCAACTAATTTCTTTTTTGTATTTTTGAAAAAACGAATTGGCATCCATTCGCCTACCACAACTAAATCTTCAATTTTATCATTGTCAATATCAAGCCAAAGAGCATCTGTTATCATTCCTAAATCTTGAAAATCAATGCTGAATGAATCTGTTACGTCTTTAAATACGCCTCGATTATTTTCAAATAGAAAACTTTTTGGTGATTTTGGAAAATTTTCGTTGTCAATTCTACCACCTATAAAAACATCTAAATCTCCATCTTTATCAAAATCATTTACGGCAATTATACTCGAAAATACGTTTATATTTTGTGGAAAAGCATTTACATTTTTCTTGAAATTTCCTTTTCCATCATTTAAAAATAATCTTGGAACGGACAGAAAACCTCTTGGATATTCTGTACTTCCACCTGTAATTAATAAGTCTAAATCTTTATCATTATCAACATCCAAAAATTCAGCAGCCAAATCTTCTTCCCTTTTTCCGAAAGTTTCTAAATCCTTTGCCTCAAAACTACCATCTTGCTTTTGTACAAATAATTTTCCAGATTGTCTGGCTGCTCCACCCACAAAAATATCTACTAATCCATCTCCATTTATATCCCCTTTTGCCATACAAGGGCCTAACTGTGAATATTTTTGAGGTTGTAATCGACGAATGTAATAATCAAAAAATGGCGTTTCTTGATGTTTGAAATTTATTGCCTGTGAAGACACAGACAACGGCGACGTAAATATCGTCTGTGGAGACAAAGACGTGAACGTTGGTAAAACATTCGCTAATTTTTCATTCAGAAAAAGCAACTGATTGACTTTTATATCTCTTAACGTTTGTGTTTTTCCACTTGCCCAAACTACCTTCAAAGAATCTATTTTTGGGCTATTCTCTAAACCAAAATGCAAGCGATTATCCACGGTAGAAGCGTATCCACGAACAGGAGATTCCTCTGCACTTTGCACTTGATTATTACTGTAAATCAACACTTTAACACCAATTCCATTCAAATTTCCAAGATTTCCTTTTAGCTCAATTCTTAAAAAATTATGAGTTGTATCAGCCGTTGATTTGCGTAATTCATTTCGCATCACAAACGCCTCCTGATTCATATTATTGACCACTAAATCCAAATCTCCATCATTGTCAAAATCTGCATAAGCAGTGCCTTGCGAAATAGATTTTTCGGTAATTCCTACCAAATTTGATTGGTCTTCAAAAGTCAAACTCTGATTATTATGATAGAAAAAATTGGTTCTTTTTACGGGTTCAAATTCATCCAATCTTTTACGCCAATTTTTAATTTGCTCAGCACTAATACTTTGCGAATTTCCACCACCAAAACTGTATTCGCTTTGCTTTTCTTCTTGGGTAAAAGCGATGAAATCGTTATTAGTTAAATCTTTGGCAAGTCCATTGCTAATATGAATATCTTTCCAAGCATCATTGTCAAAATCAGCCATCAAAATACTCCAACTCCAATCTGTTTCTGCAATACCAGCCAAATGCCCAATTTCAGAGAAAAGTGGCTCGTTGTTTTGTCTATTTCCTTGATTTAACTGCAACATATTTCTGGAAAATTGTTGCTGATAACCAAGACTTCTTTGCATTTCAAATTTTTCGGGTGTGAAGCCCAAAACCATCATTTTTTTGCGGTCATTGGTATTGGGCATCATGTCTAAAACCGCTAAATCTGGCAGTAAATCATTATTTATATCAGCCGCATCAACGCCCATGCTACTGAAACTTTGATGTTTGGTTGCTTTGGAAATAATATTCGTAAAATGTCCTTTTTTATCGTTCAACCATAAACAATCGTTACTTAAATAGTCGTTTGCTACATAAATATCTGGGTAATTATCTTGGTTTAAATCCGCAATGACAATACCTAAACCGTAGCCATCTTCTTTAATTCCAGCCTGTTTTGAAACGTCAGTAAAGTGTTTCAAAGGAAAATCATTACGGTATAATTTATCAGCCGCAGGAGCATTTCCAGAAGAATCAACGGGAACTAAACGATTGGGTTGTGGCTCAAAAAGTTTGTGATTGAGCAAATACATATCCAAATCTCCGTCTTTGTCATAATCTAAAAAAGCGGCTTGCGTTGAAAATCCTGTATCCGCCAAACCATATTCATCTGCTTGTTCTTTGAAGGTCGGAATTTGTCCACCTTGATTTACAAAAAGTAAGTTTTTGCGTTTTTGTGGGTCTTTAAAATGAGAAACGCAAAGATAAATATCCTGCCAACCATCCTGATTTATGTCAATCACGCTTACGCCTGTTATCCATTGCGTTTTGCTAATTCCTGCTTTTTCAGTAATGTCTTCAAATCGAAATGCCCCTTTATTCAAATATAATTTACTACCTACCTGACTTGCTCCGAAAAAGACATCTTGCAAGCCATCATTATTGAAGTCTCCAACGCCAACGCCAGAACCAATGTACATATATTCATTGGTATAGAAATTAACCGAATCGCTTTCTGTGATTTGATTATTGAAAGTAATATTAGTTTCGGAAGATGATAAATTGGTAAAAAACAAAGCCGATTTTGTTTGTTTCTGACAACTAAAAAGTATTAGGTAACACGACAAAAAGGCTAATCTTCTTGCAATAATTAATGGGTTTATTTTAGATTGTTTTAGCATTGTAACACAGGTTTTTGACCTGTTTGATTTTTTTACAGGTTTAAACCTGTGTTACTTTTTCTTTCCCCAAACGGAAGTTCCTTTATTATTTAAGCCTGTAAAGAGGAAACTGTCTTTTTTGTTTTCCCAATCTCTTCCCGCTTGAACGTTTACTTTTTCGGTTGTTCCATCGCCCCATTTTAAGGTTAGCCACGGTGCATTATAACTCCAAGTGCTTGCAGGGTCGTTATTGAGGGTTTTATCAGCATTAATTTTTAAATCTACTGACTTTTGAAAATCGGGTGATGTTTGTTCTTTGTCATATCCAGGCACAATTCGATAACCAAATATGATTCGTTCCCAATCGCCAATTATTTTGGCTTCTTCTACATTTTTAGTTTCTTCATAAGCAAATCTTTCTGGCGAAACCACAGGCCAACCGTCTTCCGTCCACAAAATTTTCCGCACGTGCAGAATCATGTATGCCGCCTGATTTCCCGGTCTGCCCTGATGCCCCATAAAATATTGTCCATTATCGGGATTTTGAAAAACCGAACAGTGTGAAACACCTTGCCAGCCCACGTGTCCATTAAATTGATAAGGAGCTAAAATCATCGGTTCGTGGTCAACGTCTTTATTGGCATCAATGCCGTTGTAATCATAAAAAGGTCCAGTCGGCGAATCACTTCTGCAAACCCGAACATTGTATTTTGTTGCCAACCAATCGTAGGCGATAAAAAGGTAATATTTTTTGAGTTCTTTGTTGTAAATTATCTCCGCTCCTTCGATATTTCCGTTATATTTTCCATCGGTAAAACCTCGGTTAGCAATTCGTTTTCCCTTATCTCCTTGCGACAAAGCCAAGCCCGTCGCTGGGTTTAATTGTAACATATAAATCCCGTCCCAACCAGAGCCATAATAGAAATATTGTTCGCCCGTTGGCGTGGTTACGATGCTCGGGTCGATGGCATTAGTTTGGCGAGAATTATCATTTAGGGATACTACAACCAAGCCTTTTTCAGTCCAAGGACCTTCTGGGTGAGTTGCAGTAGCCATTCCAATAACGCTTCTGCGTGGGTCAGACGATGATAATGAATAATATAAACGGTATTCGTTATTATACTTTGTAATGTACGGAGCCCAAAGGCTATTGAAAGGAACAGTCCCATTTTGACGAATAAAATCGGCTCCCATTTTTGGCAAGCCGTCAAATACCCATCCATAAGTAAACCATTGCACTAAATCTTTTGAGTATCTTATCTGAATACCCGGGCGAACATCATGCCCAAAGGCTACGTCAGTATTGTAGCAATAATAAGTATCGTTATGTTTGATGATAGAAGGGTCGTGAACATTATAACAGCCCCATTTCAAGAAATTAGAAGGGGCTGAAATTTCATCATAGCTATCTTTAATGGTGTTAATATCAAAAATGGGTGTAGTAACAGGTGGTACAACCGTTGTTGGGGTTGTGGTTTGCGGAGTAGCCTCTTTATTTTCACAAGAAAAAAAGAAAACCACAAACAAAAATTTTAGTATAATATGATTTTTCGTCATAGAATTTTTAAATATTGAGGGAGAAAAAGATTCTCCCTCAATTTGTCTATCATTCAATTAAAAACTAATACGATGAGTTTTGTTTTACTCCTGGATTATTATCAATTTCTCTTTGAGGTATTGGAAAATATTCTTTACCCACTTTATAAGTCTCAAATTCAGGGTCGTGTGATTTTAGTTCCGCCAATTTAGTAGCATCTTTCAACCATCCCCAACGGTTAATATCATCAAAACGATGTCCTTCTAAACAGAATTCTAAGGCTCTTTCGTGGGCTAATTGGTCACGAAAATCAGTTTGTGTCATGTTTGGTCTAACTTTATTCAAATCAGCTAATCCAACTCTCGCTCTTACTTGTTGAACGTATGGAATTGCTTGTGAAGTTTGCCCTAATTCATTCAAGCATTCAGCATACATCATCAACACATCTGAATAACGCATTAATCGCTCATTAATACCCGAACGCCAGTCAAACTCATCTGCTTTTGTATCGTCATTAGCATATTTTCTAACAAAAAGGTCATTCAAATCTTGGGCATT
>JAAFIU010000310.1 GCA_013298805.1 Cytophagales bacterium
CTTTTACATATTCACCTCTCGGAATTTCAATTGCTCCAAAACGCCGAACATTATCATTAATAAACTGAGTATCAAGCAATTCAAATCCTTGCATTTTCAAAATTTCCATCAAATAATGAAACGCTATTTTGGAGGCATCAGGGACTTTATAAAACATAGATTCTCCAAAAAAAGCACCTCCAATTGATACACCATAAAGCCCTCCAACTAAACGGTTTTCAATATACGTTTCTACTGAATAAGCAAAGCCCATTTGGTGTAATTCGCAGTAGGCCTCAATAATTTCTTCCGAAATCCATGTTTCAGCATCTCCATTTCTTGAAGCGGCACAATTTCGCATGACAGCTTCAAAATTAGCACTTATCCTCACCTCAAAAATCTTTTTATTAATTATTGGACGCAAAGATTTTGGTGGTCGATAAGTATCAATCGGAATAATTGCCCGTGGGTCAGGTGAATACCAATATAGCGTTCCATCAGTATCTGCCATCGGGAAAATACCATTCATATAACCATAAATAAGGTCATCAGCGGTGAGTTTACTTGTGTTTATTTTCGGAGAAACAGACATTCGTTAGTATTAGACATTAAGTATCAATTATAATTAAATTGTAATTCAAGAAATACTAAATCTTAATATTAGATACAAAATGCTTTTTAGGTTTATTATTAAGTACACTGTTTTATAAGTTATTTCAACTTCCCGAAAGTTTAAAACTTTCGGGAAGTTCCCCCAATCAAAGATTTTAGGATAAAAATTATTTAGAAAACTTATAAAACACTTTATTAAATTATTCACTACAAAAGTATTTATCAATTTTATAAAAAATATCTCAAAGTTCCAAACCTATCAATCTCAAAATTCAATTAATCTCCTGATTTTTAAGCTATTATTTCATTTTTCAATTAGAACCTATTTTCAAAAAAAGCATCAACAATCTCTTTGTCCAAACCTTATCAACATTAGAATGCTAACAACTTAAAGCGTCCAGAAGGTTTTTAATTATGTTACATTCTTCTCCACAAAATACTATAATAATGTTCCTCAAAACCGATTCTAAGCCTCATTTTAAAAGTTCAAAATAATAAAAACGCAAAAAAACATTGCATCTTCCATTTTGTTTTGGTAAACTTTGCAAGATTATTCGATTTCAAACATTTCAAGGTCGGCTAATTTATTAACAAAAAATGAAATACGAAGTAAAATTCATATCATATTCTTATCTTCCCACACCAATTTTTAGGTGTACATTCTTCCGTAGGGTCTGATACCCTAATGCTTTTCTATCTGTCTATGTGACAGATTTTTATCGAATTTTTCGTGTAATTTATCAATAATCTAAGGCTTTTATTCTAAGCCATAGTTATTCATCATCTTGTTTTTACAAACAAAACAATTTTAGCTAAAAACTTAAAGTGGAAAAAGTATCAGTTTCTGAGGTTTTAACCAATAATTATACTGTTCAAGTTGCAACAACTGAACATTTACATCTTGCTGAAGCCATTTGTCACGAAATGGAAGAGTCTGCCAAAGCTCGTGGTACTGGTATCGCTAAACGTTCTCCCGAATATCTCCGTGATAAAATCAAAGAAGGCAAAGCCATTGTCGCTACCGACGATGCTGGCGATTTCATTGGTTTTTGCTACGTAGAAACATGGGAACATGGCAAATTTGTGGCAAACTCTGGCTTAATCGTAAAACCAGAATGGCGAAAATATGGCATTGCTAAAGCCGTAAAAATGAGAGCTTTTGAATTATCAAGAACGAATTATCCCGATGCCAAAATCATCGGTATTACTACATCGTTGGCGGTTATGAAAATCAACTCTGAATTGGGCTACGAACCAACAACTTTCTCGGAATTACCCGTAAATGATGCCTTCTGGAATGGTTGCAAATCATGCGTAAATTATGATGTATTGACTCGCACCGACCGTAAGCACTGTCTATGTACAGGTATGATTTTCGACCCAGAGTGGGAGAAAAACAAAGCCAAAAGAGAAAGCGAAGCCATAAAAGAAAAGCAAGAAGAACACGAGCCTTGGAATTTCTTGAAAGACGTAAACGTTTTAGAACGCTTGAAGTCTATCAAAGAAAAGATGTTCTTGAAAATGCAAGCCAAAAGAGCTGAGAGACAGGCGGTTTAGGAGTTACTTGTTTACCAAATTGGGAACATTTATTGATTTAATACTGTATATTTGATTTATGAGAGTTTTATCGAAAGGTACGCTTCGGGATTTCTGGGAATTATATCCAGATGCTGAATCAGGACTGAAAATGTGGTTTTCAAAGGTAAAAAAGGCTGAATATAAGATACCAAGCGATATAATTGCCGACTTTAAAGGTGCTGATTATGTAGAGGGGCGTATCATTTTTAATATTTCCAAAAATAAATACCGATTGATAGCATCGTTTAGATATGATAAACAAATTTGCTTTATTCATTTTGTAGGTACTCATAGCGAATACGATAAAATTGACCCAGCAACAGTAGAAATTTAATCTTTAAAACTAAAAAGATGGAAAATATAACAATCAAAGCCATAAAGACGGAGGAACAATATAAAGTGGTAATGCAACAAATAAAATCACTTTGGAGTTGCCCAGAAAATAGTCCAGAGGCTGATTTATTGGAGGTTTTAAGCATTTTGGCTGATGATTACGAAAATAAAGTTTATCCCATTACAGCCCTTGATCCAATTGAAGCCATAAAATACGAAATGGAAGAAAATGGTTTAACGGCAAAAGACCTTGCCCCTTTTTTGGGTAGTAGAAGTAGAGTGTCAGAAATATTGAATCGCAAAAGGTCATTGACTTTTACAATGGCAAAAAAACTGTTCAAAGGCTTGAATATTCCTGCAGAGACGTTGCTTTCTTATTGAGTAAATACCATGACAAAATCTATCAAAACAACTCCAAACAGACTTTCAGATAAATACAGAGGGATTCTTAGTAAAGAACAAGGCGAAAATCTCAATGAGCATATTAAGCAAATGAGGAAGGAATGGGATAATGAAACCCTGTCATTGCGAACATAGTGAAGCAACCTGTTAGCTTATGGGAAATAAATTTTAAGCTCAATTGTCTGGGCGAAATTATCTGAATTCGGATTCGTCAGATTAAAGGATTAAAAGGATTTAATGAGCATAATCCAAAAAATCCACTAATCCCACGAATCCAAGTTCAGACAGCACAAACGTTTGATTATCAATAAATTATAAATAAAAATATTTGGCGAGTAGCTTACGCACGAGTGGTCGGTGAGGACACACGACCACGTGACGGAGAGAGTTACCAGCCAAGGAAAAAGTGGTCAGTGAGGAATAGGATAGCAAAACCCTGTCATTGCGAACATAGTGAAGCAATCTGTTAGCTTATGGGAAATAAATTTTAAGCTCAATTGTCTGGGCGAAATTATCTGAATTCGGATTCGTCAGATTAAAGGATTAAAAGGATTTAATGAGCATAATCCAAAAAATCCACTAATCCCACGAATCCAAATTCAGACAAGCAACACAAATGTTTGATTATCAATAAATTATAAATAAAAATATTTGGCGAGTAGCTTACGCACGAGTGGGCGGTGAGGACACACGACCACGGGACGGAGAGGGTTACCAGCCAAGGAAATAAAAACACTAAACGACGGCAGACTGGCTTGAAATACCAACAAAGGCAAAAAACACCAAAGGCAAAAAACTTTAACACTACAAAAAATATAAATATGTCAAAATTTCAAATTCAAACTATCACCAAGATTACCTTATTATTTCTAATAACAGCTACTCTATCCTGTAAAACAACGGAAAATACTAATCCTACAAATACTTGTAGATTAAGTAAATATATTGTCAATACTTACACTAATAGTCCTGACTATGTGCGTGAGATGAAGTATGATAATGATGGAAATCTTATTATTCACAAGATAAATGACATTATTCCCTCTTCACAACCGTCATTAATTATAGGAATTACAGGAGAAAAAGATTCTATTATTTACAGGAATAAAGAAATTTATAAATTATATCATTTCAATAACCGTTTTTTAAGATGGGGTTTAGAAACTGAAAAAGAATATTTTTATTCTAATGGTAAAATATCGAGAATAGTATCAAAAAATATAAAACTGGACGATCAATTCGTGCGATATGCAACCATTGATAAATATTCATATAATGCAAATGGACAATTGAAAACTAAAATATCTTATCAACAAACTTTACTTTATCCACAAGGGACACCTCCAAATATTAAAACTGTACCTCTTGATAGTATAGAAACTTCAAGAGATACAACATTTTATACTTTTGAAAATAATAATTTGATTAAGGAAGAGAATCATTTTTTTCCTATTTCTCCCTATTCATTTGACAATATAAAAAATACAACAATTGAATATCTTAATTACGATAATAAAATAAATCCATTCTATAACCTTGCCATTAATACAAATAATTTTACAAATTTATCTGCAAATAATTTTGGGAATAAGAAAGAAACATTAATATATCAATCGTCTTATGATGGGCAAAGTTTTAAATCAGATAAAAGTTTTACACAATCCTTTACATACGATTCAAAAGGCTACCCAATTGATATTAACAATTCCAATAAATTATCAGTATTCGTAAAAAAAGATTTGCCTTATTATTTCTATGAATGCAAATAACCCAAACCAGTATTCCCCAAAGGCATAAAACCCTTTTAAATTATAAATCTAAAATTTAGCATATCGCTGAAAGCGTGTTGTTTAGAGCAAAAAATGAGTAAACCAAAAGTAATCTTAGCATTTTCGGGAGGGCTTGATACCTCCTTTTGTGTAAAATATCTATCCGAAGACCGTGGATTTGAAGTACATTCTGCCCTTGTAAATACAGGCGGTT
>JAAFIU010000166.1 GCA_013298805.1 Cytophagales bacterium
TGGGTAGCGTAGATTTTTCTGTAAAAATCTGGCTAATGCCTCCATTCCACCCATGAATTCTGGATTTTGTTCTACTATGGTAAATATTTCTCTGCTATCTTCGGCTTTAACTACTATGGGCATTTCGGGCTGAGAACCTTTGTTTGCATCTGGGTCTTCCGTTGGAATATTACCTTCTACTCCGTCTTGCGTTAAATTACTAATTTTCGCATCAGTAGTATTCAATGTTTCTTGGTCTGGAATTGGCTCAGTTACTTCATTATCATCCACTATGACAGGTTGGTTAAATGCAATCGTTTTGACTTGTGGTTCTGGCTCAGCCGGTGGAGGAGGCGTTATGGGTTCTATTGGTTTAACTTCTTCTTTTGGTAGTTCATTTACATCTATTACTTCAGCTACTACTATGATTTTATCTTTTCTATCCACTTTTGCCCAAAGCATTGGCGTAAGTATTGCCAAGCAAAATAATCCAATACCAATGATTAAGGCTTTTTTAATAACCTTTTGATAATCAGCTCGTAATATGTAAGCTCCATAGCTTTTATTACGATTTTGGAAGATGATTTCTTCCAATGTTTCGAGATTTCCTTGGTGATTTTCCATGATTGATTATTATTTGAAGTTTAACTATTTTCTTAGTTGATTGGAATTTTAAAAAAGCCCAAATTGGGCGGATTGTTTTAACTATTTTCTTAGTTGATTGAGGGTTTTAAAATCCCCACTGGGTGAAGTGGGGAGGTTTTAAGTAATTATTTTCCAGTCATTCGTTTTAGTGTGTTTGTAAATCCATCGAAAGGCTCGCCAATCTTTTTAGCAAGAGTTATGGTCTCTTTCATCTTTTTGATTGCTTCTTTCTTTTTGCCAAGTTTAAATAATAAATTGGCTTCTGTATCTAAATAGGAGGGAGAATAATTTAATTCTACTGACCTAATTGACCATTTGAGAGCTTCTTCTAAATCAGTTTTGCTATCAACTATTTCATAATATCCCCAAGCCAAACTGTTTAATTGATTAGCATTAGCTGATTCTGCACCTTTTCGTAAATACTTGATTTGCATCTGATATATTTCTGATGTTGTATCCATTTTCATCGACTTTGAAGACATCTTGAATGTATTCAGCATAAAAATATTTTGTTTGCGTAAGTCATCATTACTCAATTTCATTAAACCAGAGGCTTTCTTTACGGCTATAGTTTTCAACATCTCTTCGTCTTTTGTTTTTTCTGCAAATTCCAATTGTACTTCTTCGATGTCAAAGGGTGTTTGAAAAAGCTTTGTTTTCATCACCGAGATTAGTAGGTCTAATCCTTTTTTATCTTTTTCCTCAATTACTTTTTTGAGATTTTCACGTTTAAGCATCTCAATACCTCCCATTACTTCATATCTTAATTCCTCTGGAAGTGATAATTGGGTTTGATAAGCCTTTGATAAAATTTCAAAAGCTTTTGAATCAAAAGTGCTTATGTTTTTAGCAGTCAATATTAGGTTGCTTTCAGTCTTGTACTCTGTTTCGGGCAATGAATTCAGATATTCATCTAAAATTGGAGCAGTGTCTCTTTTTAACAACTTGAGTTTATTTAACAAAATTTGAACCGCCTGAGCATTAAGTTTTCCTGCTTTAAAGTCTGCTTCTAAATCTGATAAAGGTTTGTCATTTTTTGCAATTTTTAATGCTTGTTCAGCAACTTTAATAAATTCATCGGTGGACATTGCTCCTAATTTTTCATGTAGGAGGTCACTTGTTTCACTAAGAAAAAGCGATGTAGGATAGCCTTGAATATTATATTTTTTTGCCAGTTCCACTCCCTCGCCTTTTTCGGCATCAAGTTGATAATTAATGAAATTAGCGTTAAAAGTTTCTCCAACATTTTCGTTCGTGAAAACATTTTTTTCCATCATTTTACAAGGTCCACACCAAGTAGTGTAAACATCAACGTAAATTATTTTATGTTGTTTTTGTGCTTCAGCTTGCAATTCTGCCCATGTACCTTTAAAAAAGTGAATGCCATTTTCTGCTGAAACTCGTAGAGAAAAGATAATTAGAATAAATAAAATGAGTGATTTTTTCATGTAATTAAATGTTAAGTAGATACTGAATTTTAGAGTAGTTTATTTCTTTTTAGTCGTAATAACAACCACACCATTTTTGGCTTTTTCTCCGTAACGCATTATAGCCTTTTCTCCTTTAAATATTTCCATTTTTTCAATAGTTTTTGCGTCAATATTTTTAATCATAAAATCACTTATTTCCTTTCCATCCAACATATAAATTGGTGGTGGGCAATCTTTACAAGACTTAAAGGAGATATTTCCATTGTTTATAATAGCTCCATCGGTGTTTGTAACTTCTGTTGTTGCTGGAAGCTTTGGTGACGCTTCAATATCTTTTTTTGAGATTTTTGAATTTCCTTCTTTTGCCAATTGAAAATTAATCGGTACGATAAAACGACTTCTCACATTTCTACCACTTTGTTTGCCAGCTTCCCATTTAGGAATTGACTTTAAAACTCTCAAGGCTTCATTGTCTAAACTTTCATTTTCAGTAGATTTTAAAACTTCAAATTTTTCGCTTGAACCATCTCTATTTATCACAAATTGCACATAAATTTTTCCTTGAATATTCGCTTTTTGAGCCGCTTCTGGGTATTTCAAATTGTCTTGCAAATATTTGCTAAACGCTTCCATTCCTCCTGGAAATTCCGCTTGTTGTTCTACAGCATTGAATATATCAGTAGTATCGGTTTTATTATATGCTTTCACTTCATCAACCAATGCAGGGCTGATAATCAGTGCTTTAGATAAGTCGATGCCTTCTTCTGCCAACACTTCCCTTGCTGATTTTGTGACGGTAACTTCTTCTAAATGCGTATCGGTAACATCTTCGATTTTTGATTCAATTTGCTTTAATTCTTTGCTCGCTAAGGTTGCTGATGAAACCACAATCATCAACATGAAAAGTGGAGCAATGAGTCCGTATTTCATCATAGCGGTTTGGTTTGAACGTTCTTTGTGTAGCATTTTTATTCTGAGTTTTAAAAGTGACGAATTGAAAAAATTATTGGTTAACGGAATTGCCTGTACGCCAAATTGTTCTTGGAATAAAAGCATGGCATAATCTGCTTTTGAGGCTTCGTTACGGCTTGCTACTTCATCGGCAATAAATTCGTGAATGTGTTTGATTGAATTTTTGTAAAGATACACCACAGGATTAAACCAGTTGAAAATCGCAATTAATTCAAACAACATCACATCGGCAGAATGTAGTTGACGAATATGCACAAATTCATGCTTCATAATGGTTGAACGGCTTTTCAGTTCTTTGCTCACAAACAGCACGCTAAAAAACGAAAAAGCCTGTTTTGTTTCTTTCTGAACGATTTTTCGCTTCATCATTTTTCCCAAATAGACCAAATTTCCGCCAAAACGAGCAATGCCAATTAAGATTCCCGTAATATAAAAAATAGCGATAAAATCGCCCAAGGTGAGCGTATGGGCTTGCTTGCTCGCCTGTACGTAGAACACCTGCGGGTCGTAAAATACATTAATAGTTTGAGAAATCTGTTCGGTAACGAACCAACTACGTACCCAATCTGACTGCATTAAGGGTATGAAAAAAGCCAAGGCCGCAGAAGCCACCAAATAACCACGATTGAGATTAAAGAACGTTTCTGAACGCAACAGGATTCGGTAGAAACCATAGAAAAGTATCAAATATAAATTCACTTGGAGGAGGTAGTTGAGCCAGTTCATAGTTAATGAGTGATTGAGTGAATACTTGATTGAGTGAATGTTTTGTGGAATAATTCCCCTTTTGGGGGTTAAGGGGCTATTCTTTTTTCATCTTCCTTTGTGATGCTCACAATGGCGTAGTGTTTATTATTGGTGATGACCATTTCGTCTAATAAATCTATCATATTACGGTATTTGGCTTTATCAGTTGACTTGATAACAACGGTAAAAACTTCGCCAATTTTACGTTTGTAATCAAACAAAACTTGTCGAATTCCATCGTCCGAAAAGTCGGTTGTATGCACTTCTGAATTACATTCTCCTTGATAATAATGTACTTTATTGTCGGCATCAATCACTACATTCAATGATTCTGAACAACGGATTACTGAAGTTTGGCCATCGTCATTTTTATCAGGCATATTCAATTGCATGGTTACGGGTTTCATCAGCGAAGTGGTAAGCATAAAGAACGTTATCAATAAAAAGCCCAAATCTACCATGGGAGTCATGTCGATTTTAGTGGATAGTTTGTGGCTACGTTTTTTGCCTTTGGAGGCTTGGTCGGATGCAGATATTTCAGCCATGTTTTTATTTTTTGTAAATTGTGATTGTGTGAATTGTGATTTCAGGACTGCGATTTTACTAACAATTCACCCAATCACAACTCATAAATAAAACTGGTGTAGAACCAATTTAGTGTTTGATTTTTGTACTCAGTTATGATTATCAATGTGTGAACTAAAGACAATTAATCATTCATGAACCCTATTTTATTTAATAGATGAGAAGGTTGTATTTTTCCATAAATTGGAGTTACTTTTCTTCCTCCTTCATTTTATTTATCATCGCCAAGATTTCGTCGGCATCTTTTACGTCGATTTTCCCTTTTTTTGAGAAAAATGAGAAAAGACTTGAAAATGAGTTTTCAAAATAGCCTTCTACTAATTTTTCGGTGGCAAAAGAGCTATAATTTTCTTTGCTCACAATTGGGAAATATTCATGTGATTTACCATAAGAATTATGGCTGACAAATCCTTTTTCTTGCAAAATTCTGATAATAGTTGAAACCGTATTATAGGCAGGTTTGGGTTCTGGCAATTCATCTAAAACATCTTTAACGAACCCTTTTTCTATTTGCCAAAGCACCTGCATAATTTGCTCTTCGGCTTTGGTTAGTTCTCTTTCTGGTTGCATGATTTTATCCTATTTATATGCTGATTTGATACCTTATTTTGAATTATGGAATAAATATATAACTAATATTTTAGTTTACAAACTATTTTCTTAGTTTTTGTAAATATTTTTATAAAAAGCATAAAAAAGGGTTGACAAATCTGCCAACCCTTTTAAAAATCAATTTTCAATAATATTTTCAATGAATTATTTTCCGAAGATATAACCTAAGTTAAAGCCAATTGATGGAAGGACACCATTATAAGTAACTGAAGCAGTATTACTTCCACCAGCAATCCAATAAGCGGGTCCCATGCTTGCCTCAAGTGTGAAATTATCTCCTAATACCCACTGATAGCCGATTTGAGCACCGATAGAGAATGCTGAGTAACTAAAATCATTCAAATCTTTTTGTTTAAAAGAACCATATTGAGCTTCTGGTGCAACGAAAAAACCAGCAGGGAATTCTTTACTTGCTGATAAATATCTACGATATTGTAAGCCTAATCCAAAACCTGACACAGTTGAACGGCTGTAAAAAGAAGCACTTGGATAAATAGAGCTTTTATCGCTCAATTGTTTTTCATAACCAGCATTGATTACTCCGAATGCTAATGAAATAGGAGCAACTTTGATGATTTGTGCAGATGCAACCGCATTAATTGCAAAAATTGTGATAATTGTAAGTAAGATTTTCTTCATGATTTTGTTTAATTTGAATTTTGTAAAACTAAATAGGACATAGGCCTTATTTGTTTTTACAAAATTAATGTCTGTTTTATATAAACCAATCATCAGTAAGTATGCCAACTCATAGAGAAAACATAACCCCCTGATTATCAACAACGATGATTTATTATACGGTAATTTACCCAAGAAATTTCTTAATAAAAATATCAAAAACCTCAATCAGAATCAGGATAATGACAATCCATTCGAGGCGAGTAGATTCCCGATTTTGGAGAAGGTCGGTAAAAAGTGTTAGGTTATCTTGAACAATTTTGAGTTTATAATCAATATCCTGATAACGCATTTTTAGGTCAAACGTTTTCTTCAAACCTTTGTCGATACGCTCTAAGTGTTCATTTTCCCAAACACTGTCGGGAGCATCAAAAATGTAAAGATTGTCAATAATACTGTTTTTGATGTTGATGGTTCTGCCAATAAATTTCAGCAGGTCTTTTTTAGAATATTTGAACGTTCCTGTTTTTTCGAGTTCGTCGGTAATTTCTCGGGAATCCTTAAAAATTTCAAGGGTAAGGTCTTCGTAATGGTCTAAGGCTACCGATTGAGCGATATTTAACATCACAATTCTGATGGTATCGTCTGTAATTTCAGAAACTGTAATTGAATTATATTTCAGAACGATTGATACTGATGGGTCAGTTTGTAAGTCGAAATGTTCGTCATATTTTCCTTCCACTTCATCTTCGACATAGCCTTTGACAAATTTCAGGAACTCACTTTTCTCTAAATCGCCAAAATCACCAAAAACCACGATTCCATAACTTAGCAGATAACAATATTTGTCGTCGTCTCGCTTATAAAAAAGTTCAGAATTATTGAATAGCACAGGCTCACTGGCATAGTCATTTCTGAACTTTTTAAGGTTTATTACCTCGGATATTTGGTAGGCTTCAATTTTCATAATAACAATTATCAGTTGGCAGTTATCAGTGAACAGTTATCAGTGAACAGTAAACAGTAAACAGTTATCAGTAATCAGTCAGCGGTAATCAATTAGCTGTGAATGGTAATTCGTTAGCAATTAATTGATTACTGCTGACTGTTTACTGATAACTGATAACTGCCTACTGTCTTATTTGTCCGTCACCTGTAATAATCCATTTCTCAGTGACTAATTTTTCTAAAGCAAAAGGCCCTCTTGCGTGGAGTTTTTGGGTCGAAATTCCTATTTCTGCCCCTAATCCAAACTGTCCGCCATCTGTAAAACGAGTAGAAGCATTGCTATAAACGGCGGCGGCATCGACTTCTTGGATAAATTGCTGACAATATGCTTCGTTTTTAGAAATAATGGCTTCTGAATGGCGAGAAGAATATTTACCAATGTGAGCAATGGCTTCATTGATATTTGCAACGACTTTCACCGAACATTTATAATCTAAAAATTCTCTTCCAAAATCTTCGGGAGTGGCTTTTTGGAGGTATGGATAGTCAATTTGTGCAAAAATTGGAAATGAAATTTCATCTGCAAAAACTTCTACATTCCATTTCAAAAAACCTTCTTGAAGCATTGGTAAAAATTGCTCTGCGATGGTTTCATCAACCACAACAGTATCTAAAGAATTACAAACCGACGGGCGAGTAACTTTTGCATTTATCACAATATTGGCCGCTTTTTGCAAATCCGCCGAAGTCTCCACGTAGGTATGACAAACGCCTGCACCCGTTTCGATAGTAGGCACAAGTGAATGTTTACGGACAAACTGAATCAATGATTCAGAACCACGTGGAATGATTAAATCAACAAAGCGAGTGGCGGTTAAAAGCTCTTTTACCAACTCACGGTCGGGTGGGAGGAGCGTGATACAATTGGTGTTTACTTCAAATTCAGCTAAAACATTATGAATCAATCCTACCAAATAGGAATTAGTATCAAAAGCATCGGTTCCACCACGCAAAACTACCGCATTTCCAGAGCGAATACACAATGCGGTTACGTCAACGGTTACGTTGGGACGAGCTTCAAAAATTACTCCCACAACTCCCATTGGCACAGCAATCTTTTTGATTTTCAAGCCGTTGCCTAATTCACGTTCCAATAAAATCTGTCCAGAAGGGTCGGATAAATTGGCTACTTCACGCATACTTTGAGCTAAATCTTCAATGCGTTCTGCGGTCAATTTCAAGCGGTCATATTTGGGGTCGGCAATATCCATCCGAAGCAAATCTTTTTGATTTTCTTGGATAATCTTTTCGGTATTTTCTACTAAAACAACTGCCAAACGATTGAGAATGCCTTTTTTCTGAGCATCAGTCAAACGTCTAACTTCGGCAGAAGCTGTGTGTGTTTTCTCTAAAAGCGGTATGATTGTTTTAGGAAGTTCTAAGGTTTCCAATTCCATTTTTCAAGTTTTTTATATAATTTCAATGTAAAGGTCGTAAAAATGAGTGAATAGAGCGTAGAGAATAGAGAATAGTTATAGCTTAATTCATATTTTCTGTCAAAAATCATTCATTCTTACAATTATAATTCACTCACTATTTAGAACATGGAAATTAAAAAGAAATACTCAAACGGAGAGGTTACGGTTGTTTGGAAACCGTCAAAGTGTATTCACTCGGCCATTTGTTTTCGGGGACTTCCACAGGTGTTTGACCCACGTAAACGCCCTTGGGTAACACTTGAAAACGGGAAAACTGAAGAAATTGTCAATCAAGTGAAGGCTTGTCCATCGGCTGCATTGACCTATTTTATGGATGCCGAAGATAATCAAGAAAGCCAAACGAGTATCAACACCGTAGTGGAGGTTTTGGAAAATGGCCCTTTGTTAGTTTATGGAAATTTGAAGGTGAAAGATAAGGATGGTAAGGAATCTATCAAATCTCAAACTACCGCATTTTGTCGTTGCGGAGCCTCTCAAAATAAACCATATTGCGATGGCTCACACGTGACAACGGCTTTTCAAGGGTGATTTTGTAATTATGAGTTATAAATTATGAATTATAAGTGATGGGCTATGAGGGAATAAAAAATACCTCATAATTCATCACTCATAATTCATAACTTATTTCTTAATTATCTTAATCCTTTCTACTGGGACTTCATCCAATTGATAATCAATGATATATGTTCCAGTTTGGAGTTTTTCGCTATTGATTTTAAGTTGATAAGTCTTTATGCTTTTGTCTTCATCACTCAGTACGCCAACCAATCTTCCTCCTAAATCGTACAGGCTGATTTTCACTTTTCCCTTTTTCAAAACATCATATTCTAAGGTCGTTTCATTTTCAGTAGGATTCGGGAAAACTCTGAGTGGAGATTCTCTGGTTATTTCTTGTTCATTGGCTAAGGGCAAACCAAATGTTTTCAACTGTCCATCTAACCAAATACTACGTTGACGAATCCATTCTTTCATCCAATTTAATTCGTCTTGATAAGTTGCTCCGACGTAATAATTGGGCCAAATATTTTTACCCAAAACACCCGTCCAACGGTTGTTGTTTCTGACCATTGCAGGTTGTAAAACACTTGCCGTAGAGTCTATCCAATTGTTCATTCTGTCCGTGCTGAATGCTGTTGCACGGAGCATTGCCCAACGTTTTGAAGCTCGGTATCTAAAAGTGGAGTCTTGGGCTAATTGATCCCACCAATTTGGTGCAAGAAAATAGGTGTCTTTAGCAGGAATTGCCAAATCATTTACTTTGTATTGCCAACCAGAAGTTAGGTAGCCTTCATGATAATAAGCATTGCCAAACGCCAAGTTATAGTCCCAAGCGGGTCCCATTTTTAATTTACCACCTTTGCTGTCTTTATCTTTGTAGAAATACGTACTGAGGCGGTATCCATCCACATTTTTGGTAAATTCTGTAATGAGAAAATAATCAACAAAAGTGTCCAAATCGACTAAATCACGCCATTTTGCTTTTGAATTTCTAAAGTCAGTACTCAAAAGAGACGTTTCAAATTCGGTTACATAATTTTTGATATAGTTAAATTGTGCTTCGGTTATATCTGCCAATTTTGGATAGTCAATTTGTATTGGAATCGTGAAATTTTGCAAGCCATTTATTATAGTGGTATTCCAACTTTTTGCTTTTGTTCCTTCAATTTTATCTATTTTCAAAATATAACCACCCGTTACATCGTCGCCAGTATTATCAGTGATTTTCAAAGATGAAATGTCCACTCTATTTTTATCTCGCTTGATTTTTTCCATCAAAATATACAAACCATCATATTGATTATTGAGCATCAATTCGCAGTAACGGGTACGGGTTGCATAACGTCCCATGCGATTGGCTAAGTCATAAGAAAGTACATCTCGCATGAGTGTTTTATCATTGTAAGTTGCATTCAAAATCCAGTCTGATTCATCGGGCATTCCCAATAAACCTACTTTTCTGCTTTTTTG
>JAAFIU010000069.1 GCA_013298805.1 Cytophagales bacterium
TCTTTGGGATTATCTTTGAATGCTAAGAGTCGTTTCTCTTGGTTCATGGGTTTTCTCTTTTGGTTGCAACCTCAGAGATAACCCTTTTTTTCGTTTTTAACAAAAAAAGTAATTAGCACAACTGGTTAAGTAATTGATTTATTGGTGGTTATTCGTAAAGTAAGTATTTTTTTCTGATTACTTTATATTTATCCAAATCGTTTTTCCAAGAAGCTCTGATTTGTTGTTCCGTAACACCCGCTATGATTTGTTTACGTAAAGAATCACTTCCTGCCAATTTATCAAAGAATGAAGGACTGCTGAAAAATTTAGTTTTATCTTCTGAATTATTGTAAAAATCAATCAGATATTTTAGGTTAATTTGAGTGCCACGAGCATAGATTTTTGATAAGTCTAAGCCGTAGCATAATTTTCCTTCTTGCGGTGGGTTATTTGCTCCAGGTTTGTCTTCGGGAGTAAAAGTAAAATTTCCATTTTTAGGATTTGGTGAGCCAATCACTTGAAATTGTTTATCAGTTCCACGTCCTACGCTCACGATTGTTCCTTCAAAAAAGCAAATCGAGGCATACAATAACATAGATTGTAAATTGGGCAAATTTGGGGATGGAGCAATAGGAGGGGAGTATGGCATGGAGTGTTTGTAATTTAAGCACTTGATAACCTTTAGGTTACACTTTTTATTACCAGCTAACCAGCCTTCACCATTTATCATTTGAGCCAACTCGCCAACGGTACAGCCATGTACTACTGGAATGGTATTTAAGCCTACAAACGAAGCAAATTTTTTGTTCAAAACCTCCCCGTCAACATAATGTCCGTTTGGATTTGGGCGGTCTAAAATCAATAATTCTTTTGCCTGTTCCGCACACGCTTCCATGACATAGTGCATCGTGGAAGTGTAAGTATAAAATCTCGTTCCAACGTCTTGAATATCAAAAATAACCACGTCAATGCCCTTTAACTGAGCCACAGAAGGCTTTTTGTTTGAACCGTATAAAGAAACAATGGGTAATCCTGTTTTTTTGTCAATGCCATTGGTTACGTGTTCGCCTGCATCGGCAGTGCCTCTAAAACCATGTTCGGGTGCGAAAATTGTCTTGATTTTTACACCCAAAGCAACCAATGAATCAGCCAAGTGTGTTTTCCCAATAGTTGATGTATGATTGACAACCAAAGCGACTGTTTTACCTTTCAAATCTGAAACGTAAAGATTGGTCTGTTCTGCTCCAGTTTTTAGATTTTTATTAGTTTCTGTTTGACTCGAAGCACAAGCAGAAGCCATAAAACAAACCGATGCGATGATGATTTTTTTGATACCGTGAAATTTCATAGATTATTTTTTAGTTTGATGATTTCATCTTCCGAAAGCCCTGTTAAGACAGAAATAACGTTTATGGGTACATTTTCAGTCAGTGCTTTTTGAGCAATTTCAATGTTTTTCAACTTCATTCCTTCCATTATTCCTTCTTCTCACCTTCTAAATAAGCCGTGTTTGTGACATTTGTCAAATCTTTGTAATATTTCAAACTGTCTTCATATTGTTCAAACTCTTGTTTTGAAAAAGCCAAAGGGTTAATATATTTATCTTTAAGCATCTTTTTGATTTTTACATGAAATAAACGTCATTTGTACGATAAAACAAATTTACAAAATACCGCATGAATTTTCCCTATTTCATTTCTCAACGTATTCAAAATACTAAAACCTCCTCATTTTCAGGTACTGTGACCAAAATTGGCGTGGGTAGTATTGCGGTCGGACTGGCGGTGATGATTCTTGCTTTTGCCGTTTTGTTTGGTTTCAAAGATGCCATCAATCAGAAGCTATTTAGTCTTTCGGGGCATCTTAAAGTAGCTAAATTTTCTGCCAATGAATCTTACGAAGAATACCCAATTACGAAACAAACTGATTTATTCAGAAACTACAAAAATATTCCTGATGTAACTCATTTACAGACTGTTATTCAAAAGGCAGGAATCTTAAAAACTCGTCAAGATATTTTAGGCGTTGTGATGAAAGGCATCAGTAAAGACTTTGATTTTGAGCGTTTTCAACCCAATATTATTGAAGGACAACAGATTTCCTTTTCTGACACAACCTATTCTAAAGACATTTTGATTAGTAAAATTATTGCTAATAAACTGCAACTTAAAGTAGGAGATTCGCCGATTATTTATTTCTTGAATGCTCCCGACCGTCCCCGAAAATTGAATGTAAAAGGCATTTATGAAACCAGTTTGGAGGAATTTGATAAAAATCTAATCATTGGTGACATGGGTTTGATTCAGCGAATAAACGGTTGGGGAGCAGATTCAGTCGGAAGTTATGAGATTTACGTTAGAGATTTTGACCAATTGAATGCTTCGGCTAAAATTATTCAAGATAAACTACAACCCGATATGAAGTTGGAGAAAATAACCGACACGTTTATGGGTTTGTTTGATTGGCTCGGAATGTTGGATAGAAATATGGTTATTTTCTTGACCTTGATTTTATTCGTTGCTTGCTTCAATATGATTTCTATTCTCTTGGTTTTGATGCTCGAACGAACGCCCATGATTGGTGTTTTGAAGGCTCTGGGAGGAAGCGATTGGCAAATCAGGAAAATCTTTTTGTGGAGTGGCTTTTCAATGATTTTCAAAGGATTAGCTTATGGAAATATCTTAGGCATTGGTATTTGTTTACTCCAAAAATATTATAAAATCATCCCACTGGATGCGGCAAATTACTACATGAATACGGTTCCGATTATGTTAGATTGGCGAGTGATTCTCTTGCTTAATCTCGCTACGGTTTCATTGGTGATTTTAGTGCTAATTATTCCAACTTTCGTCATCACAAGAATCGAACCTGTAAAAGCAATTGTGTTTCGGAAATAATTGCGACTGAGTGATTTGTGACTGAGTGATTACGCCGCAAATCACTCACTCACCATCTACAACAACGCTGCTCCAAAAACCCCTGCACTATCGCCCAAAAGCGGTTTTACGATGGGCGTAGTCACTTTTTTATTATTGAAAATGTATTTTTTGATACGCTCGTAGCCTTCGGTATAAAGCAAATCAATATTGCCAACGCCACCACCAATCACAATTAAATCGGGGTCAAGGACATTAATTAAGGTTGAAATCCCACGCCCGTAATATTCTAACATTCTATCAATCGTTGCTTCCGCATGAATGTCGATTTTGGCTTCGTATCTTTCCAAAATCTCCTTTAATTTTAAGCGATTTCCTGTTTGTTTTTCGTAGAAGTTTTCTAAACCACTTCCCGAAATTACTTTCTCGGCACAGCCAAACTTTCCACAATAACAAGCATCGCCGTTTTCTTCTAAAATATTATGTCCCCATTCGCCACCAATGCCGTGATGTCCGCCAATTACTTTTCCGTGAACTACCAAACCACCACCAACGCCAGTTCCCATAATTACTCCGAAAACCAACTCGGCATTTGGATAATTTTTTCCAGCTCCCATCAATGCCTCTGCCAAAGCAAAACTGTTGGCATCATTGGCAATTTTTACGGGAATGCCCAACACTCTTTCTAAATCTTGGTGCATTGGATTGCCGTTCATACAAACTGTATTGCAGTTTTTCATGGTTTGCGTTTCTGGGTCAAGAACGCCTGGAGTTGCAAAACCAATTTTTGTGGGTTTTTCGCCTAATTCTTCCGAAACTAAGTTTACTAATTTTACAATCTGACTCAGAATGTGTTCATAACCTTGGTCGGCTTCGGTTGGTACACGTTTTCTGGCAATTACCGATAAATTATTTTCACTGTCTAATACGGCACATTCAATTTTTGTTCCGCCTAAATCTATACCCCAAAGTTTCATCAGATTGTATTTATAAAGATAAGTTTATGTTTGATTTAATAAGATAAGTCATTGCAAATGAGTGGTTTTTCTCTATTTCGCCTTGTTGAAAATCCACTGTAATTTGCTTAATTGTGTATTGTCTTGTACGTATCCACGAACGTATTTTTCAATAAATTCTGCATCTTTTTTATCAATGTTCTTAACACCTTTATAAAATTCGTCAATGACTTCGATGGCTTTTTCTGGCTGATTAGCCTTGAACAATGCACGTGTTTCAATTAGTAAAAAACGCCCTGCAACAGATTGTTTGTCAATCCCAATTTTGCGTAGATTGCCTTTCATTGTTGCCAATTTTTCTAAGGGATAATTATTGGCACGGCTACAATATAAACTGTACATTACGATATTTTCCACCGTAGCATCCACATCTTTTTTATCGTATTTAGCGTAGTAATTTCCCAAATTATTGACAACGTGTTTAAACAATGGGTTTTCATCGTCAATGACAACTTTTTGTAATACCAAGAAATTACTTGGACTGCTAAACCCTACGGCTTCTTGTTTTTTTGCATAGGTATTCATTGCCGCAATGTTGTGCGTTGTGTCACAAATCATACGGCACATATAACCATACTCAATCAAGAAATTATCTTCCTGAATGCCTTGCTCAAAATATCCTTTGTACGAAGCCGTATTTTTAGTTGGGTCAATGGCACGGTCAGCCAAGGTTTTTAGGTACGCTTCATTATTTTGTTCATCGCCAGCGGGTTGGATGTGGAGAAGGTTTTCATCTTTATCCCAAAAAGTCATCGTTGGCGTAGCTACTACATAAATATTGTGTTTTTGGCGTAAAGCACGCCCTTCTGGCGAATTGACTTCTACTTGATACGACACAAAACGTTGGTTGTAATACGCACCAACATTATGGTTGTTATCAAAAGTCTTTTTGAAATTTTCGCAATGATGACAACCATTGGCATATATTTCTACAAAAACAGGTTTATTTTGTTTCTTGGCAATTTCAAAAGCATTTTTTAGGCTTGTTTTTACAAAAGAGATTCCTTTGGTTTGGGCATTTAGCGTTTGCGTAAATAGAAAAATGATGAATAGGGTTATGTTTCTTAACATGATATTATAGTAAAATTTAATTTTCTTAAACTTATAGAAAGGTTCATTACAATTCCAAAAACTCCCGCTCTGCTTGTTGCCAATGAGCTACCGAATCAGCATGAGGATTTCGTCCAGCATTTTCCCAAATTTGATAAGCTCGAAGTCGAATTTTTGCATCAATTTGAGCATCTTTCCAGAAATGCTCGCATTCATTTTGGACAAAATCAAACGGAATACTTCCGAAGAAATCTTGTCGCCCTTCAATTTCGGCAGTATAACGGTAGCATAACTTTTTTATTGGGCAATCGCCGCCCCCGCACATGGTTATATCGTAAGGCATAAATAAATTTTTTTAGGTTTTACAGATACGAATTAACAAAATAAAATCAATAAATTCTAAAAAGTGGCGTGCTTCGGGATTATTTCAAGGCTTGAAATAAAAAAGGTGAGCCGAATAAATTGTCTATTCGGCTCACCTTTTTATTTAGTTTATTTTTTACTATAAATAATTTTAGCAATTTGCTACTAATACTCCATAAAATGGTAACTAATTGTTTATTAGGAATTTAAGATTTTCGCTTTTCGCAAATCGCTTTTCGCTTATTATAAATCAATCGACTAATTTATGTTTTTCATTGTATGCAAAGGCAAATATGATAATTTCGCCAAGAATACCCACAATTGCCGTGAAAGTATCACCCAACCAAATAAGAAGGAATGCAAATACACAGAATAAGGCAACAAGTTGAAAAGTAGTAAGTTCGTTACTGTTTGGGTGACTTTGTTGTGATGCTGACATAGTTTTTGATTTAAGAATTAAAATGAAAATATTCAAATGTGCTTTTAATACATTTAATTGAATCTGTTTAAACTTTCTGTTTTGAGATATAAAGTATTGTATTTTTGAAGTCTTTAAACTAAAATTTTTGAAGTATAGCAGAGCTACGGTGATAAAATTTTGTTTTAAAGGATTCTAAAAGACTTAGTTTTAGCCGGGGGCACCCAGACGAAAGAGAAAGTTTAAACAGGTTCATTGATATAAATTACACTAAGATATGAATAAATGTAAAAAAATCAAGCTTTTTTTGATTGTTCTATCTATATTTTTTTGCGAACCTTTCACGGTATTCGCTCAATATTCTGACAAGTGGATTTCATTGAAATATGAATCGGTGATACATAAACCCAATCATTTTTATTTCTCAAAGATTTTGGATGAACGACGAGACAAAAGTAAAGTAGGGGAGGTATATGGTATAAATCAACTTGAAAAACACTTGAAACTGAGTGGAGGAACAAACAAAAATTTACAGAATTATCTGTCAAAAACATTCGAGAAAAATACATCTGAATATCCTATTATGTTTAAAATCAAAGAGTTATTTGTTGATGAAAGCATTGATAATTTAAAAATCAAAGGTAAGTGTAAAATAAAAGTCGTGTATAGCCTTCAACGAGATACAACTGAGTTCGAATTGACTGATTTCCAAACGGCTATCACTTATACACGTTCGCTGGGGGATTATAACAATTATGAACTCCTACTAAGTAAGGTACTCGACAAATCAGTTAATTATTTTAATGAGTGGATGGTCGAAAATTATGACAAGAACTCCAAACTGATAAAATCTATTAATTTGGTTATCAAACCTGACTATTTAATGGATAATCCCGAAAAAGGAGATACTATATTTTGGTCGCCAACCCGAAAAGTGACTTGGAATGATTTTAAAGGAGCAATGCCTCGAAATACTAAATATTCAGCCCAAATATTCAATAATTTTGAATATGCTGCCCCTTTGAAATTGGGAGATGGTATTTTGACGATAGAATTACAAATGAAGGTTTATATGTTGAAAAGCCTGTCTTGGACTTCTTCCACGAGCCTTTCTGATTATAGTATAGCTCACGAACAATTGCATTTTGATTTAACCAAACTCATCGTTGAACGCTTTAAAGAAAAAGCCAAGCAGATTTTAACGGTTGATAATTATGATAGCGAATTACAGCTTCTTTTTATTGAAATGTACCGTGAAATGAATCGTGTTCAGAAAGAATATGACGATGATACTAATCATAGTATCAACACATTTAGCCAACAGAAATGGCAAAGTAAAACGATGGAGCAAATGCGAAATTTAGGAATTAGATAAATTAAATATAAATGAAAAAATTATCAATGGACGACTTGAATCGTCTTTCGGTTGAGGAGTTTAAAGATTCGGATAAATTTCCTTACGTGCTTATTTTGGATGATATCAGAAGCATGAATAATATCGGTTCGGTTTTCAGAACGAGTGATGCTTTTAAGGTTGAAAAGGTGTATTTGTGTGGAATTACGGCAACGCCTCCACACCGAGAAATTCAAAAGACGGCTCTTGGTGCGGATGAAACCGTAGTTTGGGAACACGTAGAGGACGTTCTTCAATTGGTGAAAAAGCTACAATCAGAAGGCTATATTGTGGCAGCCGTTGAGCAAGTAGAAAACAGTGTTTCATTACTTGATTTTCAACCCGAAGCTAATAAGAAATACGCTTTTGTTTTTGGTAATGAGGTATTTGGTGTAAATCAAAGCGTTGTGGAACAAGCTGATTTTTGTTTGGAAATTCCTCAATACGGAACAAAGCATTCTCTTAATATTTCAGTAACAGCTGGTGTTGTTTCTTGGGATTTTGTGAGTAAGGTTTTGAGGAGCTGATGAGTTTAGAGTTTATGAGTTTAGAGTTCCGCATCACTCATAAACCTTGAACTCATAAACTCATTTCACCCCATTTCCCTGATTTTTCTCATTCTTTCTGAAAACTTAACACGAAAAATTTTTTTGCGTAAAAGCTTATCCCTACATTCGTTGCAGAAACATAACAATTTGTTAACATTAAATTAATATTAAATATGAAATCAGATAACAAAAGCCTCTCAAACGAAATATCAGCCGTAGTTTTAGGAAAATTACATGGGCTAAATGCTAAAAGTGCCAAGAAATTAGTAAAAGCAGTTGATGAGGCATCTAAAGATATTGTAAAGAAGTTTGCGAAATTGCAGAAAGAAGAAGCTGAAGAGCAAGAAAAAGAAGCTAAAAAAGCTTTGAAAAAAGCGGCTGAAAAAGCAGGGAAAGTAGCTAAAGCGAAAGAAAAAGCGGCTGAAAAAGCAGCATTGGATGCTAAAATTGCCATTGTAACCAATGACGGTGCAGAAGTAGTTACTCCCGCAGCAGCACCAAAAGTAACAGCAAAGAAAACGGCTGAACCTGCCGCAGAAGCTGTAAAAGCTTAAAAACTACCGATTATCAATCATATAGAGAGTTTGTCAAAAATAAATATCATTTTTGACAAACTCTTTTTGTTTTGTAGGGAAATGTAAACGAACTGCTTTCGTTGCATAAACCAAAACCTTTTAAATTATGTCTAATATTTTAGAAGCTCAGCACGTTGTGAAAAAATACGCTGGGCATACTGCACTCAATGATGTCAGCATTGAAGTTCCTAAAGGCTCAATTTTTGGGCTGTTAGGTCCAAACGGTGCTGGCAAAACCTCTCTCATTCGTATCATCAATCAAATTACTGCTCCCGACGAAGGACAAATAATTCTGAATGGTGAAAAACTACAACCAAAGCATATTGAAGACATCGGTTATTTGCCCGAAGAACGTGGACTTTATAAGAAAATGAAAGTTGGTGAACAACTTTTGTATCTTGCTCAACTCAAAGGCATGAAGAAAGCTGAGGCTCTCGAAAAACTAAAAAAATGGTTTATCAAATTTGACATTAAAGATTGGTGGGATAAAAATGTGGAAGACCTTTCAAAAGGGATGCAACAGAAAACGCAATTTATCGCTACCATCGTTCATGAACCTAAATTGATTATTTTAGATGAGCCTTTTTCTGGTTTTGACCCTATCAATGCCAATTTATTGAAAGACGAAATATTGGAACTGAAAGAGCGTGGTACAACCATTATTTTCTCAACGCACCGCATGGAATCAGTCGAGGAACTTTGCGATCATATCGCACTCATCAACAAATCTCAGGTGGTACTTCATGGTGCTAAAAAGGAAGTAAAAAATCGTTTTAAGGATAATTCATACATGATTGAGTTTAAGGGTAATTTACCGAATGAGCATGGTCTTTTCGAGATAATAAATACATATACTCTGGAAGATGGAATTACCAAAGCTCATATTCGTAATACTCAAGATTTGCCTGTAAATCAGTTGATTGGCAATTTGATTCAGCAAGTTGAGTTAAAAGCCTTTAATGAAAACATCCCTTCTTTCAACGAAATTTTCATTAAAGTTGTTGGCGGAGAAGCCAATGAATTGTTATAAAAATGTATATCGAATCTCCAGATTCGATATTTAAAACCTCGACTTTACGGAACTGGAGTTCCGTTATACATTTCAGCCATGAACAAAATATTACTAATTATACAAAGAGAGTACCTTACACGAGTTCGTAAGAAATCTTTCTGGATTGCGTCAATCGTTGTTCCTTTTTTAATAGCGGGTGTTTATGCAATTCCATTATATTTTATTCTCAACTCTAATGACACCAAAACCGTTGAAATTGTTGACGAAAGTGGTTTGTTCAAAAATAGAATAATATCGGATAAAGACATCGTTTATCAGTTTGTCAATCAGCCATTTGAACAAGCCAAAAAGGGACTTCTGAAGAGTGATGCGGATATTTTGGTGGACATTCCCAAAGACATCATCACTGACCCCAACGGTGTAAAAATGGTTGGTAAAAAGAGTATCGGAATGGGTACTCAAATGGATATTCAAGGGGCAATTCAAAATGAGTTACGCAATATAAAACTTGAGAGAGCCAATATTGACTTGAAGGTTTTGGAAGATAACAAAGTCAGTGTCAATGCCGAAACATACACATTGCAAGAAGATGGAAAAGAGCAAAGTAGTAATTCTATCGGGGCAATGATTTTAGCAGGAGTCTTTGGAATGATACTTTATATTTCGGCACTTTTATACGGTTCACAGGTGATGAATGGTGTTATTGAAGAAAAAAGTAACCGTATTATTGAGGTAATGATTTCGTCGGTCAGACCATTTCAGTTGATGATGGGTAAAATTATTGGTGTTGGTTTGGTGGGTATTACGCAGTTTTTACTCTGGGGCGTTCTTACGTTTACGGCTTCTACGGCAACGACAAAATTGATGTCTGGCAAGATTGAGGAGAAAGTTCAATCTATGCAAAAAACAGGAAAGTCTCAAGATGAAATCATAAAATTCAAGAAGGAACTTAAAGATAAAAACCCGCTGTCTGGTATTTCTCAAACTATTGAAAATATCTCATTGGCAAAAATCATTTTCTGTTTTTTGTTCTTTTATATTGGAGGATATTTGATTTATAGTTCGCTGTTTGCCGCTATTGGTTCGGCAGTAGAAAACGCATCAGAGGCTCAACAATTCATGTTTCCCGTCACGATTCCAATTATTTTATCCTTTGTGTTAGGACAAGTAATCATCCAAGAACCAGATAGTCAGTTGGCATTTTGGGCATCCATGTTCCCACTTACATCGCCCATTGATATGATGGTTCGTTTACCATTTGGCGTACCTAATTGGCAAATTGCTCTTTCATTAACGTTGCTAATTCTTGGTTTTTTAGGTACAACTTGGTTGGCAGGAAAAGTGTATCGGGTCGGGATTTTGATGTACGGTAAAAAACCATCTTGGAAAGAAATAGCCAAATGGGTTTTCTATAAAGGATAGAGTTAAGTTTTGAATTATAAATACTCATGAATAAATTTAAAATGGCTTTTCAGGAACTCATTTCCAGAAAAGCCATTTTCTTTAACTCATAACTCATAACTCATAACTCATAACTCATAACTCATAACTCATAACTCATAACTCATAACTCATAACTCATAACTCATTCTACTTCAATATTCCCAAGTATTTCGTTAATTGAACCAGTGCCGTAGTATCACGAGCATCCAATCTTCTTATCATATTTTTTCGATGATTATCGACCGTATTAGAGCTAATAAATAGTTTTTCGGCAATCTGTTTAGATTCAAATCCTTTAAGTAATAATTTAAGCACATCAAGTTCTCTTTTTGAAAAAATATCCTGTTTCTTCAAAATCATATCCTTAGAGGAAAAAGTCGTTATAAATGCTCCATTATTAACATTTATTCTACCCCAAAACTGCTCAGTAGGCTTAATTAGGTGGTCAATATCCTTAACAACAAAAAAACATAAAGTCGGAAAATTATTTTTATCATATTCCAAACCAAATAATTGTACCATTGTATGAAATGCTTTCCCGCTTGGTCTTAAATGCTTTATGCCATAAGCATACGCAGCAAAGTTTTGTCTAAGGTCAGTAGGAGTATTTTTAAGAGAATCCATCAAGAAACTAAGCAGAGCTGGAGCGCCGGAAGTATTTTTAGCTTCAGGAGTCATCGTTTGTAAAAATTGACTAAACCCTTTTTTGATAAAATTCTCCTCCGATACCCCTAAAGCAATTGTTGTATTAGTAATATACCTAAATGATAAATTGCTTAGGTCTATAATTCCATAAACGGCATTGAGATAGGTAGTATCTTTATTAAAGAACCCCATTTCTTGTAAATATTTATCTATTGATTTTTCAGAAGTTCCTCCCGAAATTTGATTAACTGCCTCCAAGCATCTACCATAAAGTTGGTCAAGGGTATAATTTGGCGTTTTGTTCATAAAAGTAAACCCAATAAAATATTATGAAAGAAGATTTTTATCTGGTGTTTGCTTTGTTGAGTTTTAGGAAGCGTAGATAATTGTAGTTTTGTTGAAATTTGAAGATTAAATATGATAATATTTCAAATATAAATAGTTTTTGTGCTAAAATAGCCAAATTGGC
The DNA here is from genome assembly GCA_013298805.1 of Cytophagales bacterium. Taxonomy (GTDB): domain Bacteria; phylum Bacteroidota; class Bacteroidia; order Cytophagales; family Spirosomataceae; genus Arcicella. Next base: position 11,791 of record JAAFIU010000069.1, read on the forward strand.
TATTTCTTTTTCTTAGCCTTATGCTGACATTTGCAAAGTAGCAAGTCAATATTTTGCAAATGTAAATATGTGTTGCTACATGATTCTTGAATACTTAACCACTTTTATAATAACAGTTTTCAAATACTTAACCACAATTTATATATTACTTTTAGTTATTATGATTGATTGAGAGCATAGTTTTACTCATGGAATTGTAATAAAGAAAACCGAAAGAATTTCTTTCGGTTTTTATTTTATAGGAGTTCTTGTGTTTTTTGGAGAGTTACAAGGTCTTCAAAAGTATCAACATCAAAACTACCTTCAGGAAACGGCACAATCCCAATTTGTCCTTGATATTTATGTAAAAATGCCCTTGCTCCTTTATCCCCGTGTAATTTTAAGAGTTCTGGAAAAATAGATTGTGCAAACAACATTGGTACTCCTAATTGATTCTTATATTCACAAGCTATGATGGGTCTTTTAGAATTTGCAAATATTTGCATCATTTCTTGTAGGATGCTTGTGCTTACGAAAGGTTGGTCACACAAAAGAATCATAATGGCATCAGATTTAGGGGCTAATACTTCCGTTCCAATTCTGATAGAAGTTCCCATTCCTTCTTGCCAATTTGGATTATAAATGGTATTTACTTGCTCCGAAAATGAGATTAGATTCCTTCCAACCAATTCCGCATTTGCTCCTAAAACCACTAAAATTTCATCTGAAATACTTAATGCCGTTTGTGTAATTTTACGGATTAGTGTTTCGTCTTGAAACTCAATGAGCTGTTTGGGTTGTCCCAGACGGCTCGAACTGCCAGCAGCAAGAATTAAAATGGAAAGTTTCATATTAAATACAGGTTAAGTTACTTTTAAAACCTTTGGCAGTCATATCATTGTTATTTAACTTGCAATAAATCAAATTTGAGTCATTAAATCTAAAAAAACTAAATAAAACTTTATGAAAAAGCTATTGGTAGCCGCTATGTTATTGACTGGTTTGCAGTCGGTTAATGCTCAAGTATTCTCAGGAACTCAGGAGGTAGAAAAAGCAAATAAAGAAGGACTTTATACGTCTGTGGCGGTTGATGACAAATATGTAAAGCAGTCTTGGCAAGTAGAATTAGCCAAATACGGAAAAGTAGAGTCAGGGAAAAGTGGGGCATACAGAGTGAATGGGGCAAATATGCCAACCATTTCTGGCGACCCTGTGATGTTGGTAAGTCGTATTATATCTGAAAAAGGACGTACTAAAATATTTTTATCTTTAGGCTTAGGTGATGAGATTTATGTAAGTGCAACCCACCCCAAATATGCTTCGGCAGAGAAAATTTTGAATGATTTTGTGGAAATTATCAATTTGCAAGAAGGAGTAAGAACTGAAGAGAAAAATTTGGAAGATATAAAAGATAAGCAAGCGAAGGTCATCAAAACAGGCGATAAATTAGTACGTGCTATTGAAGATAACAAAAGAGAAAAAGAGAAACTTTTAAAGAAAATTGAAGAAAATAAATCAGAATTAGAGAAACTTTTGACTGACGTTGAACAAAATAAAAAAGACCAAATTTCGGCTGGTGAAAATACAAATGTTCAAATGAAAAAATTAGAGGAAGCAAGAACAAAAGTCCCAAAACTATAAATTTGAGGAATAAATGGTGATGGGAAAATGTTAGAAGCTGTTTAGTTTAAGTTCCTGTTGATACTTTCTAATGCTCAACCTCCAATTCCTATATGATTAGCATGACAGAAAATAAAATATATACAAGAGAATCAGTTGCTGAACAAGTGGCAAAATGGCAGTCGGAAGGCAAAGAAATAGTCTTTACCAATGGCTGTTTTGACATCGTTCATTTAGGACACATTGACTATTTAGAAAAAGCTCGAAATTTGGGCAATAAGTTAGTTTTAGGCTTAAATACTGATGCTTCCGTAAGACGACTGAAAGGCGAAACTCGTCCCATAGTGAACGAATATGCACGCTCACGGATGATGGCAGCCTTTGAATTTGTGGATGCCGTAGTGCTTTTTGATGAGCCAACGCCTTTGGAATTAATAGAAACGGTAAAGCCAGATATTTTGGTAAAAGGCGACGATTATTCCATTGAAACTATTGTAGGGGCAGATTTTGTTATAGGTAAAGGAGGAGTAGTAAAAACTATTCCTTTGGTAAAAGGGTACTCAACCACCAGTTTAATCAATAAAATAAAAGCAATTTAATATAATGATAGGAATCTATTTAATCATGTTAGTCTTTGCAGGAATCGGAATGCTCGTGCAATGGCGTTTAAAAAGTAAATTTCAACAATACTCAGAAGTAGGCTTGAAAAATGGACTTTCGGGCAGAGAAATTGCCGAAAAAATGTTGAGAGATAATAATATTTTTGATGTAAGAATTGTATCCGTAGAAGGACAATTGACCGACCATTATAATCCATCCGATAAAACGGTAAATCTTAGCCCAGACGTATATAACGGAAGAAGCGTATCTGCCGCAGCCGTAGCCGCTCACGAGTGTGGACACGCTGTACAGCACGCCGTAGCATATTCGATGTTGGGATTCAGAAGTGCAATGGTTCCCGTTTTGAACATTGCCAACAATTTTATGCCTATTGCTTTGTCAATAGGAGTAATGATTTTGTACTCGACAGGCAATAAATTAGTATTGACCATTGGCGTAGGAGGGTTTGCCTTAGCAACACTTTTTAGTTTTGTAACACTACCCGTAGAATTTGACGCATCACGCAGAGCATTAGCGTGGATGGAATCGAAAAACTTAGTAACTCAACCAGAACACGACGGAGCAAAAGACGCCCTTTGGTGGGCAGCCATGACTTACGTAGTAGCGGCTTTGGGTATGTTAGCTCAATTACTTTATTATGTAAGTTTATTGTCGGGGAGACGGAGGGATTAATACAAAAAAGCCTCTCAAACAACTTGAGAGGCTTTTTTTCCTTCTAATGAAAACTTATCTATTGTTTCCTAAACCTACCAAAATTCCTAATGCCGCAACTAAGTTTCCATCTTTACTTGTTAATCCATCAAAATTTCTTCCAAATGAAAAAGTTAGCTTTTGATTTTCCCAAATGGCATAATCTGTATTAAGAATTAAACGCCATGAAGAAGGTATTGTTGAAGGTAAAAGAACACTCCGATAAATAGTCTCTACACTGCAAGTAAATTTTGAATTAACATTAGAATATACATACCTTCCTCCAATATCTAAAGTTGAAATATTATCAGTTTTTTTATTAATAGCATCATCTAACGCAAAAATTTTATTAGGATTGTACAAATATCTAATGAGTAATAACAAACTGCCCCCTGCTTTTCCTGTATAACCAATTGTTGTCCAAAGCCCTGCGTTGAATACCTTAGCATTATCAAATCTCTTATTTATAAATTCTCCACTAACACCACCAGCGACATCCCAAGACCAACCAATTCTATTCAATTTCAATGTTGATGCCTTTTCTTGTATTTCGGCTAAGTCATCCAGAGGACTATTTTTTAAAATTTTTGCTTGTAATTTATTAATTAAACTATCAATTAAATAATACGTAGAATCTTTTTTAGCCTGTTCATCATCTCCTCCAAATTTTTTGATTAGCATTTGTTCTCTTTCCGCAGACATTCGTTTTAAAACAGTATCCGACTTGATAAAATTTTGTAATTCATTCATTGTCTTATGATTGATTCTCTTTTGAATAGAACCAATTTCATTTAATGAAATCTTAGTTTTATCATTGTATTCTCCTCTTAACAATGAAAACTTAAACCCTATGGCTCCGTAAGTATTATTGATATTGAAATCCTTATTCGTTGAATCTGGATTACGAATAGCAAAAGACAAAGCAAAAGTTTGCTTAAAAATATCTCCTTTAATCTTGCTACTGAGTCCTGCCGTTGTAAAATCTGTTCTTTTTGAAAAAAGCCAATAAGGAGCAATGTCAATTGCATAATTAGTGGGCAAACGTGATAATGATGCCGTTGCAGATTGTAAAGAAACCATAAAGGCTGAAATATCGGAGGGTTTATCGATATCAGAATTAGCAAATCCTAATAAATTTGCCCCTGCTGAACTCGGTGCTTTTAACAAATCTAATTTTATTGTGGTATCTTGTACTATTTGTGAAAATCCCCTGCAAAAGGATGATATTAAAATCAAAGAAATTATATATTTTTTCATATTTTTGGGATTTTAATAAATTTAATTACAGCAATATAAGGCACAGATTGTCCTTCTTCATTAACCGTTTTGCTTAAAGGAAATCTTTTGGCATTTCTTCCCCCTTTAAGTCTGATAATGAGTTCTGTAAAATTACTGTCTCGTGAAGTATCGGTAACAGTTGAGGTAATAAAAAGTATTTTACCATCTAATGTATCACTTGTTCCAATAATGGTTTCAGGAAAATTTCCATTGATTTCATCTCCGCTTCCATCTCCATCAATTAGTATGCTTGTCATACTTGTTTGACCAGGGATTCCAATATTTATTTCTAATGTAACAGAGTTGTTAGTATCTTTTAGAACATAAATTGTATTTAATGATTGTTTCTCTTCCATAAAATTTTAAGTTAAGGGTTTATATGGTTATTTAAACCTGATAAAATAATAATAACATAAATGGTTTTTCTAATAATTAGTTAAACCTTATTAAAACGTCAGTCCTTTAATAAGCTCTACGAAAACACACTAATTATTTTTAACCTCTTTATTCTCAGTAGCTTTCATACTTAAATACGTACCCGAACTTATTCCTAAAAGACCAAGAGTCACTGCTTCAAAACATGGAAATTTGGTTGGATTTCCAAAAAACTCTACCAAGAAAATCACTGTAAAAATCAAATTGAATATCAGTGATTGATAGCGATGAACAGAAATCCCTGTGCCATCCGAAAGAATATCTGTGATAAAACTTTGAGTCTTCTTTTTATCTTGGTATCTAACAAAACCTGCCTTTAAATCATAGTTGTCTATGACTTTCCCCAGAGCGGTAGTACCCACTCCAATACCTAATAAGGTCAAACAAGTAGCATTAAGATTTACGACAATCTCATTGTTTGCTCCAAATGCTATAACAAAACACGCTGCAATAATAGTTGTCCACCAAAGCCCTTGCGTTCTGGCAAAACTATAGCTCTTGATAGGAATATCGTTACTATCTTTAATAACAATATCCTTTAATATTCCTGTACTTACAGAAACATAAATGGCTGAAAAAACAATAATTCCAGCCATTACATAATATATTGTATTCATAATTATTAGGGTTTGATTATTTTCTTGTCCAAACATAATAAAAAAAGCCAAACCTAAAAGGCTTGGCTTCAACTACTTAACAAAAAAATTATTTAACGGTCGCTTGACTTATTCTACACTCGTCAGAATGTTTTCAAATGTTACTTGCCCATTCTCACCAGCTTCCATCATCACTACTGAATCCTTCGTAATGTAATTTCCAAGAATTTGTTTTGACAGTTCGTTTAAAATTCTTTTCTGCATTACACGCTTCAAAGGTCTTGCACCCATCGTTGGTTCGTAACCTTCATCTGCTAATTGTAATAATGCGGCATCCGATGCTTCCAAAAGAATTCCTTGCTCTTTCAAACGTTCTTGAATTTGACGGAATTGAATTTTTACGATTTGGGCTAAATTTTCTTTCGATAATGGCTCAAACATAACGATTTCATCTACACGGTTCAAAAATTCTGGACGAACCACTTGTTTCAACAATACCATCACTTCTTCTTTGGCTTTTTCCATCACAATATGATTATTCCAACCTTCCATTTCGCCCATTTTCTCTTGAATAATGTGGCTACCAATATTTG
>JAAFIU010000307.1 GCA_013298805.1 Cytophagales bacterium
GTTTACCATTCTCAAAATTCATAAACGATAATGTTTAGCAATAAATTTATCAAAATTACGCTGAAATCTCTAAACCTTCTTAAATTTGTAGAATAGAATTAATCAGCGAAAGTCAAAATCGCTTTATGTAATATGAAAAATACAGTAAATCTTCGTTTTGGAGTTGTTTCGGGAATGATATTATTAGCGGCAATAAGCCGTTTTTTACCAGTTGCGATGCCCTCACTGTCAAATTTCTCACCAGTAGGAGCGATGGCATTGTTCGGTGGAGCTTATTTTACTCGTAAATCTTGGGCTTTTGCAGTTCCGTTATTTGCCCTTTGGGTTTCAAATTTGGTATTAAATAATGTTTTTTATAAGCAATATTATCCAACATTTTCTTTTGGATTTGAAACAACCGTTTTTGTGAGTATTGCCGTGATGGTAGCTGTGGGAATTGTTGTTTTGAAGAAAGTAAATGTAACTAACGTGTTATTAGCGAACCTTTTAGGAACACTGGCTTTCTTTATAGTTTCAAATTTCTTGGTTTGGAATGCAGGAACAATGTATCCACACACCATGGAAGGATTAACAGCTTGTTTCACAATGGCTCTTCCATTCTTGAAAAACTCATTATTAAGTAATTTGTTGTTTTCAGGCGTAATGTTTGGAATGTACGAATACGCTAAAACTCAGGTAAAAGAATTAGCGGTTGTGCGTGCGTAATTCACTTTGACGTTTTGATACACAAAAAGCCTGCAAATTTTAAAATTTGCAGGCTTTTTTGTGATAAATGTCTGAACTTGGATTTATTAAATTAATGGATTTTAAGATTTTTATAGAATAAAATCAAAAACCAATCCACCAATAACTAATTTCCAGTAACGACTACTTCTGTCTAAAGAAAATCTGAATGGGTACACCCGTAAAATCGAAGTGTTCACGCATTTGGTTTTCTAAATAACGCTCATAACTTTCACGAATGTATTGTGGTAAATTACAGAACATCACAAAGGTTGGCGACTTAGTTGGTAACTGCGTCATGTACTTGATTTTGATGTACTTTCCTTTCCATGCTGGCGGAGGATAATTTTCAATTACCTTCAACATCACATCGTTTAATTTTGACGTAGGAATTTTCTTCGTTTTGTTCTCATAAACTTCCAAAATCATCTCAACCGCTTGGAAAATACGTTGCTTTTCTTTCACCGACGTAAAAATGATTGGCATATAATTTAGAGGAGCCATACGCTGACGAATCGCATCTTCCATACGCTTAGAGGTCATTGAATCTTTTTCAACCAAATCCCACTTATTAATCATCAACACGATTCCTTTTTTAGCACGGTCAGCCATTGAAATAATGTTCATGTCTTGTGCTTGTAAACCTGTTTGTAAGTCAATCGTAGTGGCATCAATCAAAATAACCGCAATATCACATTCTTCCATCGCTTTGATGGTACGCAAGAAAGAATAATACTCGATGTTATCTTCCATTTTTGCCTTGCGACGAATCCCAGCGGTGTCGGTAATGATAAAATCCTTCCCGAACATATTGTAGTGGTTATCGATCGCATCACGAGTTGTTCCCGCAATATCCGTAACAATACTTCTTTCTTTACCCAAAAGAGCATTTAAGAATGAAGATTTTCCAACGTTTGGTTTTCCAAGAATAGCAATTTTAGGAATTCCTGCATTGGGATTTTCAACGCCTTCTTCTTCAAAATGACTAACAACGGCATCTAATAAATCTCCCGTCCCCGAACCACTTTCTGCGGCAATAGCGAAAGGGTCGCCCATACCTAATTCATAAAACTCAACGGCATCCATACCCTTTTCATAAGTATCAGCCTTGTTAGCAACGATGTAAACAGGTTTTTTTGATTTACGAAGAACTTTTGCGAAGTCTTTGTCCAAATCAGTAATCCCCGTAGTACAATCCACCACGAAAAGACAAACGTCTGCTTCTTCGATTGCCAATTCTACTTGCTCACGAATGGCACCTTCAAAGGTATCTTCAGAGCCAACAACGTATCCACCCGTATCAATAACGGTGTAGTATTTTCCAATCCACTCGCCGTATCCGTAGTGGCGGTCACGAGTTACCCCCGAGACGTTGTCCATGATTGCCTTTTTCTGTTCGATAAGGCGATTAAAAAGTGTTGATTTACCCACGTTCGGGCGACCAACAATTGCAACAATATTTGACATTTTACTTGTTTTTTGAGCTGTTTCCTACAAACTGTGAATTAATTAAAAAGCTGAATTTCAGTGTTTTAATTTTAGTTTATAAGCACCTCGATTTTTGAATAATATACTTTTAAGGTAGGGGTAGAAATGGTTTTGTGAAATTAAAAGAGCAAACTACAAAAACATCTGAATCAGAATTTATTGTAGCAAAATGTTTCTTCTCGTAGAAATTACACTTTTCACAATGCGAAAGAGATATTTTTTTATTTTGATTGTTGATTTTATCCTTGGGGCAATAAACCGTTCCATCAAGAGGGGTAAATCCAGAAGAGAAATCTCTTCTGCTGTAATCTTTTCTCACACCATAAACCTTAATTAAATTGAGATTACTTTCGTGAATATTAGTTCTTTCTTTTTCTCTTTGTTCATTTAATCTTAGGTTGCGTTTAACAATATTTTCTTGATGCTCAATCTCATTCAATCGTTTTTTCTCAATTAAGGTTGAAAGTTTAGAATTAAATTTCCATTTTATCCTTTGAGGATTAGTTAGTTCCTTCCATAATTCATCATCATTCTTTATTGTTTTACAATCACTAATATCAATCTCTATGGCAGAAATACCCTTCTTTTCTATTTTGGCTAATTTATCTTCATCAATGAAGTGAGTTACGGCTATTTCAACAATTAATGGAACTTTGTATAAAGTGCCTTCTCTTGTTGATTCAAACTCAATAAATATGTCGGGCTTAAAATCACCCAGAGAGTATTCATCAAAAATATTAGAAGCCTTGTAAAGTTTTTGTGATAACACTTTTTGTTCATAAAAACCAGGAACACTTGCAAATAAGTCGGGAGTTTGAACTTCTCTACGTTCCAAAAATAAATGTTTAGCTGCAAGGTGAATAGATGTTTCTAATGCCCCTTTGCAGTTTGATTTATTATGATGCTTGAAATGATGAGTTACTATTTTACCTTTGTTGTGAGCTTCTAATAAACCATTGCATGAGGGGCATGAACAATCACACTTTAATCCATTAGGAACATTAGATATATGTACTATCTTATTCTCCTTGAGTGCCCAGTATAAAGGTATCTCATTCATTATTTGGAAATTTTGATTCTCTTTTTCTTTACTGTGATTAGTGTCCTAATGTTTTTTAGTGATTTACACCCCAATTCCCTCTTCCTCCAACAACTTCGCAATATTCAAAACACAATCATCCAAAACTTGTATATCTTCTTGATAATTAACCACATACCATTTATCAGAAGGAGTAATGACGAATACTTTTTTGGCTTTTGTTGTTATCCAGATGATGCGTTCAACGCCAAAGTCTAAGAGTTTTTGCGATTTGTCTAATACATATTCTATCTCATTATTCCATTCGGTCTCGCTCAAATCTATCTTGATGTCCACCTCTACTACAACTTTGGGGGCAACTGTAAAATATTTATCGTCTAATACAATTTTATCTTTTTCAAAAATGGCAATATCGCTCGCCAAATTATCATTCAGCCCTAAATGTAAACCAGCCTCATTAGAAGCGACAAGATATTTCTTCCTATTGACATTATTGCCGATAAACAGACCAAGTATGTACACCAGAACTGATTGCAATGAGCTACAACCCATAATTTCTTCTAATTTTTTCTTTCCTGATAATACCGATTTATACCCCTTGTATGGAATAGGACGACCGTTTATTTCCTCATAAACGAGATGAGGCGGTATTTTCTGAATCTTAGGTTTGCGTTTTTTTTCAATTACAAGCATGACCGCATGATTTTAGGTTTTACTACTACTCAATTTACAATAAAATTTATTCACAATGCAATCAGAAATCGAAATTCCGAAATCAAATCAATCCTGCCCATACCCAAACATTCGTAATTTCTGAGCTTTTTGTCTCCAATCGGGTTCTACTTTAATGAATTGCTCTAAGAAAACCTTTTTGCCAAAGAATTTTTCCATTGCTTCACGTGCTTGAATACCTACTTTTTTAATAGATTCGCCTTTGTGACCAATTAAAATGGCTCTTTGGGTCACTCGCTCAACGTAAATTTCTGCCGAAATTCTAATTAAATTCTCTTCTTCTTTAAATGCTGCAATTGACACTTCGCAAGAATAAGGCACTTCTTTTTTATAATTCAAAAATATCTTTTCTCTGATTATCTCCGAAGCAAAAAAGCGTTCGGGCTTATCGGTCAATTCTTCTTTGTCAAAATACGGCGGATGATTTGGTAAATGCTCAACGATTGAATCAAAAATTTCTCCTGTATTTTGTTCTTTCAAGGCAGATATTGGAATAATTGCTTGCGTTGGGAAACGTTCACGCCAATGAGCAATTTTTTCGGCGATTTGTTCTTCCGTAGCCAAATCAATTTTATTAATCAACAACAAAACTGGAATATGGTCGATACGAGCAAGCTTGTCGATAACATCATCTTCATCGTATTTTTCAAAAATATCAGTTACAAACAAAATCACGTCGGCATCTTCCAAAGAACTATGCACAAAAGTCATCATTGATTTATGTAACTCATATTTTGGCAGAATAATTCCAGGAGTATCAGAGTAAACTAATTGAAAATCAGTACCCTTATGTGTACCGTTCAAAATACCCATGATACGGTGACGGGTAGTTTGAGCCTTTGATGTGATGATACTGAGGCGTTCACCCACCAAAACATTCATTAAGGTTGATTTACCAACGTTAGGTTTCCCAACGATACTGACGAAGCCTGCTTTATGATTGATTTGTTCCATTT
>JAAFIU010000297.1 GCA_013298805.1 Cytophagales bacterium
CATTAATTCTTTTCAACGCTTTCTCGGCATCAACATCTATTAATATTTCTCTAATACTTGGTCCATGCCAAACTTCACCTTCGTACAATTGACGAAGCGACTCCTTTATATGGTTAATTTCTTGCATTATTACTTGTTAATATGTTATCGACCACAAATCTACATACACTTTACAACATCTCCTACTACTCCTTTAGCAATGGTATATGTTGCAATAATTGTTTTACCATCATCTGACTTTATGGTTAATGTCAACATATCATTGACTATTTTCCCTTCGTATTGTACATTCTGAGGTGGCTTTGGTTCTGCATTGACAGGGATGTTTCCAGTTACTGGCATATAAGTTCCTTTCTCCAAAAACTGATAATTAGACATCGTAACTTTTTTATTAATTATGCCCGATGCACAATTAAAGTTAAAAGTAACCTGTGTTTCAGTCGCTAACACTTCAACACCTTGTCCTCCCCATTGCCCTGAGAGAGTCGTGATTGGCCCAATATTTTCTCCTTTGCTACAAGCACAAAGAAAAACCAGAATAGCTGAAATAATCAAATGAATCTTTTTCATGATATGGCATTGTTTATCTTAAAGACACTTTTTGTTGATAGATAGTTGTAAAACGTTTGTTTGTCATCAAGGTATATATATTTTCAAAAAACGAGTAAAATACCTATTAATCAAACACTTTGAACTATAAAATCTGCAAAAAACGCAAGAGACCTAAAATCACCCTTCTTTCTCGACCGAAACCCACATATTCAATAATTCCATATCTCCAAATTGTGTTGCAAAAGCCACATCATTGGCATCTCTTCCATAAGCCAAAACAACCCTATTACCTTTCAAAGAATTTTGCGTAGCGTCAAAAGTGTACCATCTATTGCCAATATATGCCTCAAACCAAGCGTGTAAATCCATCGGTTTTAAGTCATAAAGATAACCAACTACCATTCTTGCAGGAATACTCAGGCATCTACAAAGTGCCATACACAAATGCGAAAAATCACGACAAACCCCTATCCTACTCTGACTAATATCAAAAGCCGATGTTGAAGAGGAACTATGCCCGTATTCGTAACGAATATTATTACGTACCCATTGGCAAATTATATCTACTTGGGCATATCCCAAATCTATATCCTGAGTGATTTCAATAGCAAGGTTAAATAGTTTATCAACCTCACAATATCTACTTGATAATAAATAAATTAACACTTCAGCAGGTAAATTTTCGACGGGAACATAATCGGCTTCAAAGTTTACGTCAAGATTATCCTGAGCTTGTACAATGGCAGAGGTACTGATTGAAAATTTACCAATAGGACTAATTATTCTTTGGCACAAATTTCCATACACGTCTTTATATTCGGCAATGGGTAAATTAGGATTGAGGGTATAGTTTTCTTCTATTACTTGCTGCCCAGAACCACTTTGAGGACGAAGTATCAATATTAGAGGCACATTTTCTTTAGAATCATAATCGAGCTGACAAGCTACTTTTAATTTCATTTATGTTAGGGGTAATGGTATATGTAAAGATAACTTTTTTGCGTGATAGAAGTTTGGAAAAAAGTATAATAAAGAGGTGCTTTGACAAATATTTTTTAGTTTTAATTTTATCACCGAGAATGTGAAAAATAAAGCCCTCCAAATCAATGACTTAAAGGGCTTTATTTTCACAGTTTTTTTATAACATTTTATTCTTTCAATAATTTCACAACACTGATTTTATCTTCGTTTCCAACCCTTAAAAAATAGATTCCTGATGGGATTTTTTCTAAAGAAATTGTTTGAACTTGATTCTTGAGCGTTTCGTTCCAATAATTCCTTCCCGAAATATCTATGATATTGGCTTCGTAGTTTTTGCCTATAAAATTATTTACTTCGAGCGTAATTTCATTTTTTGTTGGATTTGGATATACTTTAAAAAGCTCCGTCATTTCCCCTTGAATAGCTAAAACTTTAAATAAATTGGGGATTCCGTAGCCCATTCTATCATCAGGTTTATCATATTGACTTCCAGATTTTTTGGCTTTATCAATTACCTCCATTGCCGTGAGACTTGGGTTTGCTTGCCAAAACCCCGCCAACATTCCACAAAGAATGGGAGCAGAAAAAGACGTTCCAGAAGAAGTAGTAACCGCACCTGAAGGAGCAACGACTGCGACACTTTGCCCCATAGCCACCAAATCGGGCTTGATGCGTTTATCAGTCGGAATTCCCAATGAACTAAAATAAGCTAACGTTTTATTAGAAGAAACTGCCCCAACCGCAATCACAGAATCAGCATCAGCAGGCGTTCCAATATATTTCCAACTATCAGCCCCAAAATTCCCAGCACTCACTACGCACACAATACCAACCGCCGCCACCCAGTCTGCCGCACGAGCCGCAATGGTTGTATTTCCATTCAAATCTGCGTAGGTATGGTTAGTTTTGGCATCGCCAAAAGTATTATATCCCAAAGATGTATTAATTAAATCAACCCCAACACTATCTGCGTATTCGGCTGCAAAAAGCCAATTTGCTTCTTCTATTATATAATCTTCTCCTGGTCTATTATCTTCAGAACGCAATAACAAAAAAGATGCTTTCGGGGCAGTGCCAATCATGCTACCCTCCACATAAGCTCCCATACATGATAAAACCTCAGTTCCATGTTCATCATCCTCATATACAGAGGTTTCTTTTTGTACAAAATCATATGTCCCTGCAATTCTTTTTTCATCAAAAAGTGCTTTCAAGGCTGGTACTTTATTGGCATTATTAAAACCTGCATCCAAAATACCAATCATCATTCCTTCTCCTTTAAATCCCAAATCGTGCATTTTATCAACCCCTATCATTTCATTTTGGGTTTTGGATAAGCCATAGTTCAAACTTTGAGTTTCTGAGGTTTCAAATTTAGCACTAACCCTACCTGTGCGAAATGCAGGGTTATCAATTGTTCCATTTACCTCTAAGCCTTTTACAAAAGATAATTTTAGAATATTCTGAATATTAGTAGCAGTAGTTTGCACCAAGGCTGCGTTCATCCAACGAGAAGTAAACCAAATATTTGCTCCTGTTTGCTTAATTGCGGTAAGGTAAGCTGGATTTACAGGTAAATCACGAGTAGAAACCGCAATTTTCTGTTTGCTTCTACGATTTACAGAACGCTGAGAAAGAAACTCCAAAGGTCTTGAAACCGAATACGGAGAATTATTTTTATCCTTAAAAATTATCAAATACTTTCCTTGAGCGAAACAGTTATCAGTGAGCAGCAAACAGTAAACAGTAAACAATATACAGCAAGCTGAAAATAACATTTGCCTACCAATAGTCTTCTGAATTATACCTAAACAATAACTAATAATTGATGATTGTTTACTGCTAACTGATAAGCGGAACGCCGCCCGCTGTAATTGATAACTGTTAACTGATAACTGATAACTGTTTACCGATGATTGTTTACTGCTAACTGATAAGCGGAACGCCGCCTGCTGTAACTGATAACTGTTTACTGCTAACTGCTCACTGATAACTGCCAACTCTTTACTCTTTTCCATAACTTTTAATTTTTAGCAAATACTTTGTCCCAAAATCAATTTTGCCTTTGCCCAAACAATCTGCTGTATTACAATATGATACAACTATTTTCTCTTGATAAATTAATCCAATTCCTTCTGCGTAAACCTCCATTCTCCGTTTTAAATCAACCAATGTTGAGTCATTTTGTTGAATAACATTCAGCGTTTTAGCAAAATTTTGCCCATTGGTTTGAAAAGGCTGATTCACCTTTTTCATTTCGTAAAAATCATCTCCTAAAGTGTTATAAAGATTAGCATTCCATTTTACGCCCTCTTTTATCGGAAAAATCATTTTTACGTAAGTTACATTATTTTCGGTTTTTAAGGCTTTGTCTATTTCTTTTTTAGCCGTAAAAACCGAATCAATTACCCATTTTTGCATTTCATTTTCTCGGCGATAACGCTCAATCCTCAAGGCTTCTTTATTGTCTGAATCTTGAAAAAATGAAGCATTGACTTCTTTCAATTGATAGTTTTTTATCGTTGTACTACCCGTTAAAGTGTATTGTATTTCCTGAACATCATACACAATTGAAGTTCCGAAGACGGGATAAAAGAATGATGCTCCCGTTTGAGGTGGAGTAATACAACCACAATCTAATTCTTGACATGACCACACGCCAATCAACATGAAAGTAAAATGGGTAAAAACTACAATAGCCTTTACCCATTTTACTTTCAGTTTTATGAAATATTTATTTTTCAGAACTGAATTCATATTCAAAACGTATTAATTTGCCGATGGGATTAACCATGCTTTTTGTAAAGTAATTTGTTCATCAGTCGGGTTTTCGGCAGGACTTAAAATATTTTTTTCTTCCACCGCTGGAATAAATAATTTTCCCGAAAGTTTCACTTCTACTTTTTTCTCTCCTTCCTTACGCAACACTACATAATTTACTTCATCGCCTTCTTTTGAATTAGCCATAAATTCGCTACGGGTAGTTCTGAAAGTTGTCAAGTCTAATTTCTGACCGTTCAAACTTACAAATTCATCTCCTGCTTTAAAGCCTAATTTCTTGCCAAATTCGTCAATTCCGTCTTCATCAATCACATAAATACCTTTTGTTTCTGGACTAATTCCTAAATTATACACAGAGAAACCCAAGGTTTTTTCTTTCTTTGTACGGCTTTTCAAATAATCAATTCCTACACTTTTAAGTGTTTCTTGGATTGGAAGTGGCTCTTTACCTTCTACGTATTTGGCAAAAAATTGACGAATTTCTGGAAATTTTGTCACCTCCGTAATTTTATCAAACAATTCATCATCATTGAAAGATTTTTCTTTACCATAGTATTTTGACAAATCACGCATTAAGTTTTGTGTTCCGTATTTCCCACCCGATAATTGGCGTAATTTAACATCTAAACACAAACCAATTAACGCCCCTTTTTCATACACATTTTGGTATTGGTCTTTGTACTTTTCTAACACATCCGCCGACATTACCGTAAATGGAATATCATCTTTGTAACGGTCGGTCATGTTGCCAATTTTAGATTTCAACATATTCAAATACATTGG
>JAAFIU010000066.1 GCA_013298805.1 Cytophagales bacterium
TCTTACGGTGGCGTGTACAAGTGGCGGAAAAACGTTTGAAAAATCATTTACCGAAGCCGACTGGCAGTCGTGCTATCCCAACGAAGCCCGTAAAGATTATATTTTTGATATTGTTGAAATGAAATAGAGATTTGATATTCGTTTTTCGATGTTTGATGTTAGGACTCAAATCGAAAATCGGACATCAAAAATCGAAAAACGAAAAATATGCTTAGTTTTTTTAAGGTAAATGCGGTTTACCAAATCTTTAGTTTGTTGATTTTGCTTGTACTCATCCGTGTACCTGTGTATTTGGTGGGTCTGCCCGAACTGATTCCAGAATTACAATGGATGTTGGTTGGCGAGCAAATCAATAAAGGTTTCGTGATGTATTCCGAGATTTGGGACAATACCGCCCCACTTTCTGCTTTGGTTTATGCTGGACTTGATGGTCTTTTTGGTCGCTCGCAAACGGTTTACCAATTTGCCGCTTTGGCGGTTGCGTCGTTTCAGGTTATTTATTTTAATGTGATGATTAATAACCGTGATATTTTTGCCAAACGCAATTACGTTCCTGGATTGATTTATCTACTTTTTCTTAATATTTCCTTCGACTGTTGTACGCTTTCGCCCGTTTTGATGGCAACGACTTTTGTGTTAATGTCGTTCGGAACGATGGTTCGTCAAATCAGTCGTTTACAGGCAACCGATGAAGTTTTTGAAATTGGTTTTTTGATTGGTATGGCTTCATTATTTTATCCACCTGCTTGTATTTATATTCTTTGGGCAATTGCTTCATTGGTATTTTTTAGTGGTGCTACGCTTCGCCAACACTCATTATCAATTTTTGGATTTTTATTTCCATTGTTATTAACCGCTCTATTTTTCTACCTTGACGGAACGTATGAAGCATTTTCAAGAAATTTCATTTCATCAGTATTCCAAATCAGACAGTATAATCTCAACGATTTCAAAACGCTTTTGGCAACTTTACTTTTACCTTTTGGTTTAGGGATTTTAGGCTTTTTGAGATTAGTAAATGCTTTTGGCTTCAATAACTTTCAAATCCGTTGTCAGCAAGTAATGATGCTTTGGGCAATTGCGGGCATTATTTCAATTGGTCTTATGCCCTTTTTAGCACCCATGCAATTCATCATTTTTGTACCTGCATTAGCGTTTTTTACCATCAATTTTTTCAATACCTTCAAAAAACAGTGGTTAGCAGAATTAATATTTTTAGGCACATTTGGGGCTATTTTATTAATTAATTATCAAGCGGTTTTTGCTACGGGTTCAGAGGGTTTTGTACAATTAAAAAACTTAAAATTAGGACAAAAAACTGACGTAAAAATCCAAAACAAAAGGGTTTTAGTTTTGGGGGATGGCATGGAAGAATACAAAAATAATTATGCCGCAACGCCATATTTGAACTGGAATTTAGCCAAATATGAATTAGAAAATCTGGATAATTACGACAATGTAATCAGTATTCTCCGCAATTTTGAGAAGGATTCACCCGACATCATTATTGATAAAGTAAACCTTGCCCCTAAACTTTTCAAAAGAATTCCTGCTTTGGAAAGACGTTATAAATTGGTTGAAAAAGGAGTTTATAAACGAGTGTAAGATTTTTTGTTTTACTCTCTGTATTGTCATTGCAGAAGATTAAAACGTTCACAATGACAAGACTCAACCATTCGTAAAAAAAACCACAAAAACTATGAAAGCCTACAACCCACAATGGTCAGCCAATGATTCAACTCAACAAACTGCTCAAAAGTGGTTTAAAAAAGGTTTTTTGAGTCAAGAACAACTTTCAGAAGTTCAAAAATCATATCCTTTAGATTACTACGACCCCAGTAGTTTCTTAAAAATTGGGCTTTTCATTTTCACCATTTTGGCGGCATCATTTTCTACAAGCGTTATGTCGTTGTTTTTCATTGCTCCTTTTGAAAGCAATTATCAACTCGCCATTATTATTGAATCAATCGTTATCGGAGTGGTTTTTACATTTGTCCTTGAATCACTCATCAAAAGTCGAAAATTATACCATTCGGGTATCGACAATGCCTTGCTTTATATGGCTTTAGGGGCATTTTGTACGGCTATTTACCTTATTTTCGAGCAAGCTCACCCTCCTACTTGGATTTTTTTATTAATTTTCTTACCATTTTTCATCATTGCATTGATTCGTTTCGCAGATTTAGTTGTTGCTTGTATCACATTTTTTTTAGCCTTATCTATTCTTATCAGCTTGGCATTAACATCTCCTTGGGGGAAAACATTTTTGCCATTTATCATCATGATTTTTTCAGTTTCCGTATATTTTTTAGTAAAACAACTCAGCAAACGAAACGATTATTTGTATTACGAACAATGTCTGGGAATCGCCAAAACGCTGTCTTTAGTAAGTTTTTATTTAGGTGGGAATTATTGGGTGGTACGAGAAGGCAATGCCATAATTAACGATTTATCAAGAGCAGTTTCACCACAAATTGCTTTCGCTCCGATATTCTATTTTTTCACTTTAGCCATCCCAATGGCTTATATTTTCTTCGGACTCCGTAACCGTGACCGATTAATACTCATTATCGGAATGTTAGCTTCGGGATTTTCGGTTTTTACTTACCGATATTATTTTGGGTTTCTACCAACAGAAATCGCCCTGACTTTAAGCGGAATTTTATTGATTGCTTTATCGGGTGGATTAATTTATTATCTACAAAACATCAAGTATGGTTTTACTTATCAGCCTGATAATGAACGAGAAGGCATGAATTTAGAAGCCTTGTTAATGTCACAAATGGTTCAATCTAAAATTCCACAGCAAGGTGACAGTTTTCGGTTTGGTGGAGGCGATACTGGCGGAGGGGGAGCTGGTGGAAAATATTAAGATACAAATAAAAAACATAACAAAACCACCTTTATTTAAGGAAAACCACTCATTTCATTGACTTATTTCGTGAATTCTATTCAAAAATGTATATTTGCTATCAGTAAGCAGTAAACAGTTATCAGTAAGTAGTAAACAGTAAACAGTAAGCAAAAATGGTAAACGAAATCAATTCTTCTAACCACTTTGATATACTGGTAACGGATTACTTTTTACTGATAACTGTTCACTGGTAACTATTAACTGATAACTGATAACTGATAATGAAAACTGTCAACTCTTACAATTTTGCTGGCAAACGTGCCTTAGTTCGTGTAGATTTTAACGTTCCTTTGAACGAACGTTTTGAAATTACAGACGACACTCGTATCAAAGCTACTATTCCAACTATCAACAAAATTTTGAACGATGGAGGTTCGGTAATCTTGATGTCGCACTTAGGTCGCCCGAAAGATGGTCCTACTGACAAATATTCACTCAAGCACCTTGTTACACCGCTTTCAGTGGTATTTGGTCGTCCAGTAAAATTTGCAGATGATTGTATCGGTCAATCAGCTATCGACCAAGCGGCAACTTTACAACCTGGTGAAATTTTATTGTTAGAAAATCTTCGTTTTTACAAAGAAGAGGAAAAAGGTGATGTAGCATTTGCTGAGAAATTGTCAAAATTAGGCGATGTTTGGGTAAATGATGCCTTCGGAACAGCTCATAGAGCCCACGCTTCAACGGCAGTTATTGGTCAGTTCTTTGAAGACCGAATTTGTGGTTTTGTCATGCAAGCCGAAATTGATAATGCTCAAAGAGTTTTAGAACACGCTGAAAGACCTTTCACGGCTATTATGGGCGGTTCTAAAGTTTCGGATAAAATCTTATTGATTGAGAAATTATTAGACAAAGTTGATAATCTTATCATCGGTGGCGGTATGACTTATACTTTCACATTGGCAGAAGGTGGTAAAATCGGAAAGTCAATTTGTGAGCCTGATAAAGTAGAATTAGCGAAAGAACTTATCAAAAAAGCAGCAGAAAAAGGTGTAAAAATATATATGCCAGTTGATAATATTTGTGCTGATGATTTCTCTAATGATGCCAATCGTCAGACTGTTGCCAAAGGTGAAATTCCAGACGGATGGGAAGGATTAGACATCGGTCCAGAATCTGCAAAATTATTCCAAAGTGTTATCGAATCTTCAAAAACTGTACTTTGGAATGGCCCAATGGGCGTTTTTGAATTCCCGAACTTTGCTAACGGTACAAATGCCATTGCGGATGCAGTAGTAAAAGCAACCGAAGAAAACGGTGCATTCTCATTAATTGGTGGTGGAGATTCTGCGGCTGCGGTGAACAATGCAGGTTACGGCGACCGTGTTTCTTATGTATCAACAGGCGGTGGTGCTTTGTTGGAATATATGGAAGGTAAAGTGTTGCCTGGGGTTGCAGCACTTCAATAGAGATTAGAGTACAGATTATAGAGTTTAGAGATTAGAGTACAGTTGATGAGAGTAGCCTACAACTATTATCTAATATCCGTACTCTATAATCTAACTGAATAGGTTGGTTATCTTGTACCCAATAAATTCTTTCAAAAGCCAAATTCAAACAAATATGCTTTTGAAGAAAACTGCAAGTTTTCAAATAGCTATGTTTTCTATCTTACCTATATGGTCTATTTACATTACCATTGAGGTAGGATAGGAAGCATTTGATTTAAACGTTCCGTTTGAGCAAATCATTTTGAATCAGTATATAAAAAATGCGATGGGTACAATTTAACTAACCAATTCATCCAACCTCTATCAATTAATCTTCACTCCTGCCCCAACGCCTTGCGTTATTCCTCCTCTCAAATCTAATTTCTTCGTATTTCCTTGCTAACCATTTGGTAAATTTAATACATGGGTTTTCGCTAACCCTTTGAGCTGTTTTTTTCTAAATAATACGCCCATTCACCAAAAACAAATCAGAAGCTAAGTGCTAAATAATTATCTTTGAGGAAATAATATTGCGTAATTCTTTCGTTATTAATCACTCAATCAGTAATTCGTAAATCGCAAATAAATAAACGTGAACTTCCAACAACTTCCGATAAATACCACTGCCCAATATTTACTAAATGATAGCCGTCAATTATCGTCTCCGCAACGTTCTATCTTTTTCGCTATCAAGGGATTACACCACGACGGGCATCAATTTTTAGATGACCTCTACCGAAAAGGAATCAGAGAATTTGTCATTGAACGTAATGCTATCACTCCTACCCTTTTACGGGAATTAGACCGTATGCCCGATGCGAAAATCTGGCAAGTAGAAGATAGTATTTGGGCGATGCAAGAGGTGGCAAAACATCATCGTGAACAATATTCATTTCCAATTATTGCCATTACGGGTAGCAATGGAAAAACGGTGGTAAAAGAATGGCTTTCGCAATTGTTAAGCAACCGTTATAAGGTTGTGAAAAGCCCCAAATCGTATAATTCTCAAATTGGCGTGCCTTTGTCAGTTTGGCAAATGAACGAAACGCACAATTTGGGTATTTTTGAAGTCGGGGTTTCTCGTCCTGACGAAATGGCAAATTTGGAAAAGGTAGTTCAGCCACAAATCGGGATTTTTACCAATATTGGCAATGCACACAATGAGTTTTTTGAGGATAATTTGCAGAAAATAAGAGAAAAAATGCTCTTATTTAAAAATGCGAAACAACTCATTTATTGTGCTGATTACGTAGAAATTGACGAGATTATCAAAACAGAATTCTCTGTACAAAACTCTGATTGTGAATTAATTAGTTGGTCGAGAATGGCTAATTCATATATCCAAGCCAACTGGGAAACCGAATTTCAAAACACCAAAGTAACCCTCAGCTTTCCAGAAAAAACAGAAACATTTGATGTTCCATTTACCGATGAAGCCTCCATTGAAAACGCCATTCATTGCATCGTTACGCTTTGGCATTTGGGCTACAATTCAGTAGAAATTCAGGCTCGTTTACAGATACTTCGTCCTGTTTCGATGCGCTTGGAATTGAAACAAGGTTTACGCAATAATTATCTCATTGACGATACTTACAATAATGATTTAGCAGGACTGACTATCGCTTTAAATTTCTTGTCTCAGCAAAAACAAAGAAACAACAAAGTATTGATTTTGAGTGACTTATTAGAAACAGGCATTCCCGAAAAAGAATTATATCGACAAATTGCTCACTTAATCAAACAGCGAAATCTCAGTCAATTTATTGGGATTGGTGAAGTTATTTCCCGTAATAAACTACTATTTCAAAGCCTTGAAAAGGGTTCGAACATAACCGTACAATTCTTCAAAACAACCGTTGATTTCTTGGACAGTCAGACAATTAAAGACTTTCAAGAAAGTGTTATTTTGGTGAAAGGAGCAAGACGTTTTGGCTTCGAGTCTATCGTGAATCGTTTGGTACAAAAAACGCATCGGACGGTTTTAGAAATCAATCTTGATGCCGTTACCAACAACCTCAATTATTTCCGTGATAAAATTGGGCAAAAAACCAAAATCATGGTTATGGTCAAGGCTTTTGCGTATGGTTCGGGCAGTACCGAAGTAGCCAATTTACTCCAATTTCACGGCGTAGATTATTTGGCGGTTGCCTATACCGATGAAGGTGTTTCGCTTCGTCAAAATGGTATTTATTTGCCCATCATGGTCATGAACCCTTCCGAAAATGACTTTGAACAATTGGTAGAATTTTCGCTCGAACCCGAAATCTATAATCCTAAAATCTTAAAACAGTTTTCAGAATACATTGATAATCGGAATATTAGCTCAAAAATTCACCTAAAATTAGATACAGGAATGCACCGTTTGGGTTTCGAGCAAGAACAATTACCCGAACTAATTGAAACTTTACTATCGAATCCAAATCTTTGGGTTTCTACGATTTTTAGTCATTTAGCGGCGGCAGACGAAGGTAAATTTGACGATTTTACGCTTCATCAAGTCTCGCAATTTACCGAAATGGCTAATCAAATTTCGGAAGCCATTGGTTACGTGCCGTCTCGACATTTGGCGAATTCCGCAGGTATTGCTCGCTTCCCCGAAGCCCGTATGGACATGGTGCGTTTGGGCGTTGGTTTATACGGTTTAGCGGCAAAACTCGAAGACCAAGAAAACCTTATGACGGTTGGGACTTTGAAGACGGTAATTTCTCAAATAAAACACATAAAAATATCAGATACAGTTGGTTACGGCAGAAAAGGCGAATTAACGAGAGATACAAAAACCGCCACCATTGCCATTGGATACGCCGATGGTTTCGACCGCCGATTTAGTCGGGGTGTGGGCGAAGTGCTTATTCACGGACACCGCTGCAAAGTCATCGGAAATGTGTGTATGGATATGACAATGGTGGACGTAACGGACGTGCCACACGTACAAGAAGGCGACGAAGTAATTATTTTTGGTAATGACCTGACGATGATTGAATTAGCCAGTAAAATCGGGACAATTGCCTACGAAATCCTGACGAGCGTAAGCCAAAGAGTAAAGCGAGTTTTTTATCAAATGTAGGTGCAAATAGCATTCGCCCAGTGTTATGCGATGACGGACGAATGCTATTCGCCCCTACTTCAAAATCTTTTTGATATTCAATAAAAACATAATTACTCCCACACCCGAAAGCAAAAAGTAGTACATTGCAAGGGAATATACGAGTTCATTATCGACAGAAAACACCAATTTGAAAAGAATGTAAGTCAAAGTGATGTAGCCGTAAATTGTTCCCATCAGTAAGAAAACATACGACTGCGTTTTACGAGCGTACAGAAACAAACCAACGCACAAAAGCAAGGTAATAAAGGCATAAATAAACCAAAGCGATTGGCTAAACATACCCGTCAAAGCAGCGATTAAAGTCAAATTACTGCCCAATAAAAGGTAGGTAAACGAAAAGTGTTTTTTCAGATTTTTGTATTCCGAAATTAAGCCAGTCGCCGATAAACCTAAGCCCAAAACGATGGCAGTATTGATAAAATGCGGAGCCGAAAAATCATTTTGAGATAACACCGAAAGCGGAGCAATCGACACGCCAACCCACGACGCAAAAGCGGTAATGGCCATTGAAAGTACCCCACGATGGTCGAAGAAATAAGCACTAAAAAAGAACAAAATAGCGGGTAAAATCGTCACCAAGCCATATTTAGTGCCAAATAAATCGTACTGAAATTGCAGATAACCTTCCAAAATCAAGAACGAAGTACAACCCAATAACAGAGCAAAATCAGCGAAAGTATGGGCATTTTTAGCCTCCTCCCAAGTAAAAGGCTGACGTTTCCAAAACACAAAACCAAAACACGCCAAAGTAATCAATGCAATCAAAGCCACAATCACTCCGTGACCAATGGTATCTAAATTTTGGTAAATCAACACACCCAAACCACCCGTCAGTAAAGTAATTCCCAAATACAAAACCGTCCGCAATTCATAATGAAGCGAAAAAGGTTTCTGCTTTTCGTACTCCGAAATCACAGCACTTTGCTCTGAAGTAATAATGCCTTTTTGTTGGAGGTCTTGGAGAATTGTTTGGGTTTGCATAAACTTAAAAATAATTTGGATTATGACGTGAAGATACCTAAAAAATATTCTCCTTCAAATATCATAAAACTGTGGTAAATTTGAGTTTCCATTATTATTTATTCACACAAGAAATGTCTCCCGAAAAAATAGAACTTCCTCCTAAATATTACCTAACGTATTTTCAGTACCTCATTGATTTTGTGCAGAAAAAATATCAGCATATCTTGAATGAAACTGAACAGCAGTTTTTAGCGGAGTTCGAGGCTTTGACGGAGGATGAAAAATGTCTTTTTATTCGTTTCTGTAACCGTACAGGCTCTTTTTTCAGAACGGAGAAATTGAAATATACTGAAATTGAGGATATTCCAGAGTCTTTAAATGCCTTGATTGAAAAGGGTTTTGTTGAACCACTTTCAGAAAACCATCTTTTACAAGCGGGCGATATTTTGGATATTTTCAGCAAATCGGAATTGATAGAATTAGCAAAAATGCTCAATCTTGAAACTCGTGGAAAAGCCTCTTTGAAGAAAGACGAAGTATTAGATTGGCTCTTGGCGGTTGGTAATTGGGATGACATGATTTATCTCTTAAATGATGAAGATTACGCCCAAATTCACGCCCTACCGCACTCACTCGTGAAGGTCTTGCACGAGACAGAAGTCCAAATGCTAAAATTTCTTTTCTTTGGCTCTCGACACGGCGATATGACTGAATTTGTCACCCGAGATTTGGGGTTTCAGTCGTATGAAAAATTTGACGAGGACAAAATGGTGGCGTACTTCCAAACTCGACAAGAAGTAGAAGATAAATTAAAAGTGAGTCTCGCCCGTGAGGATTTTTATTTAATGCAACAAGCTGAAATTGAGACGATTGAAATATATAATTGGTTTATGGATTGGACGGAAGCTCACCGAAAGGAACTATCCGAAATTGCCATTCCAACATTTAATCGTTTTTCGCTGAAAGTTGCCCTTTATTTAGAAAAGAAAAAGGATTTAGACCAAGCCTTGACCATTTTTAGACTTACCGAAGAATCGCCTTCTCGGGAACGTCAAGTCAGGATTTTGGATAAACAGAAAAATAAAGAAGAAGCAAAAGCCTTATGCGAAGCCATTTTAGCCGAACCACAAAATGCCGATGAGCAGTTTTTTGCCGAAGATTATCTGAATCGTTTGGAGGCTCAATTGCAAAAAAAGAAATCTAAAAAAGCCGTTACGCAACAGCTTCATAATTCACAGTCCATTACTATTGATGCTTTGTGGAAACGACAAGTGGAGTTTGGCGTAATTGATTATTATGAAAACAGAGGTTTAAAGGCCACTTTTACCGAAAATCACCTTTGGCGAAGTTTATTCGGTTTGCTCTTTTGGGATATTATTTTTGATACCGATTCCTTAGCCATTCATCACCCTTTACAACGTTCTCCTTCCGATTTATTTAAGCCGACTTTCTTTGAAAAACGTAAAGAAAAAATGGAAGAACGGCTAAAAATGTTGGAAGATGAAGATGCTACCACGGTGTATATGAATCGTATTTTCTTTGAGAAATTTGGCATTACAAATCCTTTGGTGGATTGGTACGGTGGACTTTTTCCTTTGATTTTGACGCTTTTAGAGAAACTTTCGGCGGAACAAATTAGTTTGATTACCTTAGAAATGGCTCGAAATCTTCGTGAAAATGTACGTGGTTTCCCCGACCTTTTTATGTGGGGCGATGGCGAGTATAGTTTTATAGAAGTAAAATCGCCAACGGATAGTTTATCGAATCAGCAATTATTTTGGCTTCGCTTTTTTGAAAGTATAAATGTAAATTCTAAGGTTTTAAGAGTGGTGTTTCAGTGAACTGTTATCAGTGAACAGTTATCAGTGAATCTTAAACGTTAAGTCATAAATAAAAAGCAGTTATCAATAAGCAAAAATGTCACTGATTTCTGCTTACTGATAACTGCTCACTGTTTACTGTTAAGAATTCGCTCTCGCTAATTGCTTTTGCATCATCGCATCGTATTTCACGGCTTCTGGTGCTTTAGCATTTTTCAAGCCGTCCACGATGATATTCATTTCATAAAGTGCCGTTTGAATTTCTCTACTATCGCTACTTCTACGGTCGTTCAAGTAGTAATCCAAAGCCTTATTATTACGATTCATGATGGTATCGGCAACTTTCAAGGCTGTTTTCTTATCGCCCGCAGCTAAATAAAGTGCTACGAAATTGGCAGATAATTGGTCGTAAGGAATGACATTATCAGGCATTACTTTGTTACAATAATCTAATGCTGCTTTTGCTTTTGGCATATTTCCTTCACGTACTAATTGGTCAACTAAACGTAAGAAACTCAAACGAGCCGTTACGATTGGCACTTGCAAATAGAAATCTGAGTGATAATACGTTTTAGGATTATCCAAATCTCTCCAGAACATCTTTTTCGTTAAATTATCATACATCAAAGATGAATTTACAAAACCGTCTTTTGCTCCTGGAATTTTCACTGGCATCAAACGATATGCATATCCTTCTAATTGCATATATTCTTTTAAGTTCAAATAAGATGCTGATGGCAAAGTAGTAGCAAAGTAAATTGGACGTTTCCAACCCGTTGCCGCATTTTGAGCAATCATGTCTAACTGAGCTAATTCTGGCTTCATGATTCCGCTTTTACCCGCCGACCAAGCCATTTGGTCAGTCAAGAATGGCTCTAAATCTTTTGTGATAAGACCAGATTTCTTCACTTGCTCAACATTAATTGGTAAGAATAAATTTTCAGTTGGTAATGTATTAATCATCGAACCATCTTGCAAAGGCACTTTGATTGCTTCGTTACCGTCTCTCACCAATTTCAAATATTCTTGAAGGTTGATACCGTTCTTCACATTCGGGTTTTCATAATACATGATTTGCTCATTCAAACCTTCTCTCAATAGGTCTTTTGGCAATGATAACGGCAAACCTTGTGATTCGTAAGTTTTACGCTTCATTTGGTCAATGTACCAATCAGTTCCTAACAATGAAAGGTTACACACACGCACGTCAGTACGGAAACCTTCAACTTCCTGTACGTACCACAATGGGAATGTATCATTATCACCTCCTGTAAATAGAATCGCATTTTTTGCACATGAATTCAACAAGTTTTTCGCAAAATCTACTTGGTGGAAACGATTACTACGGTCATGGTCATCATAATTTTGCTGAATCAAAATCACGGGTACAACTGCGGTTGCAACGGTTGCAACAGTTCCTGCAACTACTGAGTTTGTTAAAAACTTGCCTAAGAATTCCGCAAGTTGTATCACTCCCAAACCAATCCAAATTCCGAAGAAATAGAACGAACCTACATAAATATAATCACGCTCACGTGGTTCGGTTGGTGGCGAGTTCAAGAATACAACCAATGCCAAACCAGTCAAAAGGAACATCAAAGTGGTTGTCAAAAAATCTTGTTCAGACTTACGAACCAAAAGAATGAAACCTAATAAACCCAATAATAATGGCAAATAATAGTAATTGTTACGAGCTTTATTCGTGGCTAATAATTCAGGTAATTCTCCTTTACGAGTATAATCAATCACCCCTGCATCTTGAATATCACTTTCACGACCCACAAAGTTCCAAAGCAAATAACGCATATACATGTGTCCCATTTGGTGGGTAAACATGAAACGAAGGTTATCGCCAAAACTTGGTTTTTCACCTGTTGCTAAACCTAACATTTCTTCATATAGCTGAATATGCTGAGGCGAACTACTATACACACGTGGCAATAACATTTGCCCGTCTTTAGAATACACTAATTTCTGCTTATGGTCATACACTTCGTATTTCCCATCTTTCATTTTATAAACAGGAGCTCCTTGCTCAACACTTTCCACTGTTCCTGTATAAATTGGTCCGTACAATAATGAACGCTCACCGTATTGTTCACGCTTCAAATATTTTACGTAATTCAAGATATTACTTGGGTCATTTTCGTTGATTGGCGTATTGTAAGTTGAACGAACCATTGCCAAAGTATATGACAAATAACCAATCAAAACGAATACCAACGAAAGCAAACCGATATTCAAATTCACTTTTTGTTTGCGGATAGAATAAAGAACTCCCCAAACAATTGCTCCGATAAATACAATTAAAAACACCGCAACACCAAATCCATAAGGTAATCCAAGTCCATTCGTAAATATTAATTCAAATTGGAAAGCCATTGAAGGAATTCCTGGAATAATCAATGAGTTGATAATACCAAGAATTACCAAACCCGCAAAAAGAGCAATAAAACCGCCTTTGTAAGTCGGTACTGGATTTTTCTTGAAATAATACATCAATGCCAATGCAGGAACGGTAACTAAGTTCAATAAGTGGACACCGATTGAAAGTCCAACGATATAAGCAATTAAAATCAACCAACGGTTTGCCGCTGCTTCATCCTCAATTAATTCCCATTTGAAAGCTGCCCATACAACCAAAGCCGTGAAGAAAGACGACATCGCATAAACCTCTGCCTCAACTGCTGAAAACCAAAAAGTATCAGAGAAAGCATAAGCCAATGAACCAATTACACCAGCACCCAAAAGCGTCAACAATTGTCCTTTTGAAAGTTCAGCGAATGGTTTGTTGTAAACTTTACGTCCAATCATAACGATTGTCCAGTGCATAAACAAAATGGTAAAAGCACTTGAAAGCACCGACATCATGTTTATCCAATAAGCAACTCTTGTAACGTCAGAACCTGCTAAAAGCGAGAACATACGTCCCAATAACAAGAAAAGAGGAGCTCCTGGAGGGTGCGGTACTTGAAGTTTGTAGGCACAAGCGATAAACTCGCCACAGTCCCAAAAAGAGGCTGTCTGCTCGACGGTAGCAGTAAAAACAAATAGGGAAATGGCAAAAACGACCCAACCTGTTAAATCGTTAATTCTTTTAAAATTATTCATTGAGGATTTGTTTGCGGTAATTTAGGCAATGATATGAAGAGAAAGAGCAGTGTCACCCTCTAAAATCATTCAAACCTTAATATGAAACAGTTATTTTAATTTTGGAAAAACATTTAAGACTTAGAAGAAATTAGTTTTTTAGAGTCTGAATTTTGCAAATATACTTTATTTCAAAATTCTAATTCCCCATTCCTAACTCCTAATCCCTAAATGAAAGACAATAATGTTACCAAAAATACAAAATAGCTTTGGCTTGTGAAGAATGGGGGTGTTAAAATGTGTTAATTAGGGAGGATTTTAACATTTAGCTTTGCGATTAAATGGCACGCAGATGACACAGATGCCTATGGCAACGCAGATTTAAGAGGATTTTTATTTTGGACGAAAATTATAAATCTGCGTAAATCTGCGTTTGAAGCATCAAGACGGACGGTCAGTCTCATCTGCGTGCCATACCTACAAACCTTCAAACTGACGTAAGAATCTTACATCATTCTCGGTAAATAGTCGTAAGTCTTTAATTTGGTATTTCAGCATCGTGATACGTTCGATTCCCATCCCGAAGGCAAAACCTGTATATTCCTGAGAATCAATACCGCATTGCTCCAATACGTTAGGGTCAACCATTCCAGAACCTGCAATTTCTACCCAACCCGTGTATTTACAAACATTACAGCCTTTTCCTTTACAGATTAAGCAAGTAATGTCAATCTCAGCCGATGGCTCAGTAAATGGGAAATATGAAGGACGATAACGCACTTTGGTATCTTGCCCGAACATCTCTTTCGCAAAATAATAAAGCGTATCTTTTAAGTCTTTGAAACCAACATTTTTGTCCACGTAAAGCCCCTCCACTTGATGAAAAAGACAGTGAGCTCTCGCAGAAATAGCTTCGTTACGATACACACGCCCTGGCATAATTGAACGCAATGGCGGTTTTTGATTTTGCATCAAACGAATCTGCACGTTAGACGTATGCGTTCTTAAAAGCATATCATCCGCTACATTTCCACCTTTCTTTTCGATGAAAAAAGTATCTTGCATTTCACGTGCAGGGTGATTTTCGGCAAAATTTAGAGCCGTAAAATTATAAAAATCCGATTCTATTTCTGGGCCATCCGAAACGTTGAAACCCATTTTTGCAAAGATTTCAATGATTCTGGCACGTACCAAAGTCAACGGATGAATTGTTCCATTTTCGTTTGGAATATTCGGAAGTGTCAAATCAAATTCAATAGCCACCGACTTATCCTGCGACGATTCCATCAAGGCTTGAAACTCATTGAATTTATTCTGAGCTGCTTCTTTAAGGGCATTCAATTCTTGCCCAACTGCACGGCGTTCTTCTTGAGCAACGTTTTTTAATTCGTCGAAAAGTTCACCAATAACTCCTTTACGCCCTACGTAAGCTATACGGAAAGCTTCAAGTTGTTCTTTTTGTTCAATCTGAAATTCAGCAATTCGCTGTTGTATTTCTTTAATCTTGTCTTGCATACTGCAAAATTAGTAATTAGTCCTTAGATTTTTTCTATTAAAAGAAAAAGGTAAGCTAATTTCTTGGCTTACCTTTTTCTTTGGCAACGATAACCCTATAAAATTAGTCCACAGATTAAACGGATTAGACTGATTTTCACCGATTTTTAATTTTCTCAGTGGAAATCTCTAAAATCTGTTTAATCTGTGGTCTAAAAATCAATTTCTAATATCAATACAAAACCCAAGTATCCTTTGAGCCTCCACCTTGTGATGAATTTACTACTAATGAACCCTTACGCAAGGCTACACGAGTCAATCCACCGGGGATAACTTGTACGCCATCACCATAAAGAATATAAGGACGCAAATCTACGTGGCGACCTTCGGCATGGTCATCAATCAAACATGGAACTCTTGATAATGAAATGGTTGGTTGTGCAATGTAATTTCTCGGATTTGCCTTGATTCTCTCCTTGAAAATATTTTGTTCTTCTTTGGTTGATTTTGGCCCAATCAACATTCCGTAACCACCCGCTTCGTTGGCCTCTTTCACCACCAACTTTTCAATATTTTCTAATACGTATTTGCAATCATCTTCCTCTCCGCAGATATAAGTTTCTACGTTTGGAATAATGGCATCTTCACCTAAATAATACTTGATAATTTTTGGTACGTAAGCATAAATCACTTTATCATCAGCAACTCCCGTTCCTGGGGCATTTGCTAAGGCAATTCTTCCTTTTTTATACACATCAAAAATCCCAGGAATACCAATCATCGAACGTGGATTGAATACCTTTGGGTCGAGGAATGTATCATCAATTCTTCGGTAAATCGAGTCCACAATTTGGAATCCTTTGGTGGTACGCATTTTTACGTAGCCGTCATGCACCACTAAATCACGAGCATCAACCAATTCAACGCCCATTTGCTGAGCCAAATAAGAATGCTCAAAATAGGCTGAATTATAAATACCGGGAGTCAGCACGCAAACCGTTGGATTGGGTCTTCCGCCGATATGTTGCAACATTTGGAGCAGTTTATTTGGGTAATCGGAGATGGATTGCACACGAGTTTTACCCAAAACTTCGGGGAATGTACGCTTCAATAACTCACGGTTTTCAAGCATATAGGATACGCCCGACGGACAACGAAGATTGTCTTCCAAAACCATAAATTTACCATCATCACCACGAATTAAATCTGTTCCTGTGATGTGAATATAAATACCTTTGGGCGGACGAATTCCGATACAAGGACGCAAAAAATCTTTGGAAGTTTCAATCAATTCACGGGGAACGATACCGTCTTTCAGGATTTTTTGGTCGTGATAAATATCGTCCAAAAACATATTCAAAGCCTGAATCCGTTGAATCAAGCCCCTTTCGGTACGCTTCCAATCATCAGCAGCAATTACTCTCGGAATAATATCAACGGGCATAATACGCTCCGTACCTTCGTTTTCTGCATAGACATTAAAGGTAATCCCCATTGCCATCAACGAGCGTTCGGCGGCTTGGTGACGACGAATAAATTCTTCAACTTTTAGCTGTTCAGCACGTTCCTTGAAGGCTTCATAACCCACTCGCACATTTCCTTGTGCATCAAACATCTCATCGAAGAAACCTTCGGTCTGGTAATTCTCAAAACTGAAATTCATAGGCTTTATAAATTTTACTTGTTCTTGTAATTTAGTAGATTTATGGTGTTTTACAAAATTTAATATGGAAGTAACATTTAAAAAATCTTGATTTTGTTGAAATTGAGTGAAATTACTTAGAAAGATGAGCTTTTGCCACGAAGGCACAGAGACGCTAATTTTGCTTGCTGTCAGGTTAAAGCTCGCTTGCCGTTGTCTTTGTCTCCACAGACAACTATTCTAATTGATGAAAGTTGAAATTTATTTTATAAAATAAGCCATCAAGTTGTCTGTGGAGACACAGACAACGGCAATAAGTCGCTAACAAAAATCGAAGAAGACCTTGTGTTAGAACTAAAAAAAATAGGTGTAACAAAACTAAAATAAAATGGAAAGTGAAGTATTTATTTTAAGTAGTGATCCTTATCACTCCGAGGATCCAGGTTATGATGCGTTTTGTTGGGATAAACAAAAATTTTTAGACTTACCCAGCAAGATGTGTATGGATAATTCATACATTGAGAAATCGGGTTTTGAATTACCCCAAAAGCTCTTTTTTCAGGCAAATTTCGACATGATACCGTTTTATGATTTTCCATACATGGATCTTAGTCTTTTGATAGTTAGTAATAACATGTTAAATATCCTTAATTCTATACAGCAGATTTCTTATAGAAGTATAGAAATATGTATGATTGATTTCAAATATTTAGAAATACCATTTGAAGAAGATGGAAATTTGAAATCAGGAGTTTCTTTTTACAATAATTATTCAGCTCTCCAACTACTAAAACATTACGATTACTTTGACTATGAAAATTCAATCTATGAATATTTTTTGGATGAAGTTTCAAGAGTTAAGAAAATAGTATTAAAAAATATGGATAAAAAATTTCCACCGCTATTTCGACTAACAGCATATCAAGGACCTGTATTTATTTCCAAAGAAGCCAAGGAAGCCTTAGAAGCTAACGGCATTAAAGGGTGTGTTTTTGAACCTGTGGAAGTAACCTGTCTATCCGTAGTGTTCCGCAGGACACTACGGACGAAGAATGAGTTAATAGTGTCTGTGACACGGTAAGTGCCAAGATATTTTGCCTTTGATTTCTATGACAAAACCAAGGAAAAATTCACGGAATTTTCATATTTTTCTTATTGCCGTTGTCTGTGTCCCTCTGTCTGTCCGTAGTGTTCCGCAGGACACTACGGACGAAGAATGAGTTAATAGTGTCTGTGACACGGTAAGTGCCAAGATATTAAGAATCCCGACTTTGTTGGTGTTTTCCATCAACAAGCTACCGTCCGAATTTCGTACCTTCGTGGCAAAAACAATCTTCATGCAAAACCCAACAAAATATACCCAACAAATCAAGCAAAAGGCACGTGAATTAGGTTTTGATTTCTGTGGTATTTCAAAGGCTGGATTTTTGGAAGAAGAAGCTCCTCGATTGGAAAATTGGTTGAAAGCTAATCAGCATGGCAAGATGCAATACATGGAAAACCATTTTGACAAACGCCTCGACCCAAGATTATTGGTTGATGATGCAAAATCGGTGGTTTCTTTGCTTTTTAATTATTATCCCGACCAACGTTTACCCGAAGGGAAAGACG
>JAAFIU010000430.1 GCA_013298805.1 Cytophagales bacterium
TAACATTTCTACCCAACGACCATAATACGCACGAATTTCATTTTCCCACTCAGGAAATAAGGCAATTCTTTCGTCGGTGGCTTGTGCAATTGGCGTTCCTGCATCTTGTTGTTCGTTCCAGTGCATCGTGCAAACATTGTCAAAAAAGTATTGACGACGTTCTTCATCGGGAATTAAATCATTGAAAACATAAAGCGGATTCCAGTCAATTAATACGCCGCCTAAGTCAAAAATTATGGTGTTGATTTGGTTAGCCATTTTATAATAGTGATGAGTTGAAAAGCTTTAATTTTAACTCAGGGATTTGAGATTTGGTTGTTTTGACAAAAATAAACGGAATTATTTGATTATTGAAGAAAGCTAATGGATTCTGTGTTTTCTATCTTGACCATTATAATTTAAAAACGTATTTCTTCCACTAAATCACTCGCTAACATTGAAGACTCACCACGCTTTTTAGCAGCTCTGTCGCCCGCCAAACCATGTTCATACACGCCCAAAATAGCTGCTTCTTTCGGTGAATAACCTTGAGCCAACAAAGCGGTAATCATACCCGTGAGTACATCGCCTGTCCCTGCTTTTGCCATGCCCGAATTTCCCGTTGAATTAAAATGTATTTCCCCATTTGGTAAGGCAATGGAAGTATTTGCTCCTTTCAAACAAACGATAACTTGATGATTTACCGCAAAATCTCTAAGAAATTCTAATCTCTCAAAGTCGTTTTGCCAAGATTTATTAATGAGTTTTTGAAACTCTTTGGGATGGGGAGTAAGAATGCTGTTTTTAGGAATTTTAGAGGTGATTTTCCTTCCTTTTTCAGTTGCCAAATTATTGAAAACATCGGCATCTAAAACCATCGGAATGTTATAGTCGTTGCAAGAATTAAAAAGATGTTCTAAATTCTCCGTCAATAAGTCATCTACACCAATGGCAGGGCCAACGCCAACGGCTTGAAATGGTTTGATTTTTTCTTTTTCCCAAAATATATCTTCTTCGGGAGTTTCCCATAAAATGGCTTCTGGAAGAGAAATTTGCATAATGTCTATGCCACAGGCTGGAATTTGAACTGTCAATTTACCAACGCCCGACCGCATACAAGCCCTCGAAGAAAGTACGGCTGCACCCATCATCCCGCCACTACCCGCAATCAGTAAGGCATGACCAAATGTGCCTTTGTGAGAGAATTTTGGTCGAGGTTTTATCAAATCTTGAACCGATTCCGTAAAGAAATATTGGGTAGAAATTTGATGGATAAATGCTTCACTCAAACCAATATCCAAGATTTTAAAATCACCAACAAATTCAGCATTTTGAGGTAGCATAAACGCCAATTTTGGCATTTGAAAACTTATCGTAAAATCAGGTTTTAGTATAACGTCATTTTCACTGTTTGGAGAATCCGCAAACAACCCAGAAGCAATATCAACCGAAATTTTAGTGGTTTCGGCTTTATTGATTTTCAGGATAATCTCACGAATCAATCCCTCCGTTGGGCGACTCAAACCTGAGCCTAAAATAGCATCAATAATTAAATCGTGTTCTGAAAAATGGGGTAATTGCTCTTGATTATCAATGAAATGGGAGGGAAGTATATTTTGAAGTCGGGTAAGATTTACTTGAAAATCGGCACTCATTTTATCCGAATATTGCAGAATGAAAACCTCAATGTCATAGCCCAAATGCAATAATTGTCGGGCGATAGCTAAACCATCACCACCATTATTTCCTAAACCACAAATAATTTTAATTTTCTTCTGCGAAGGCGAAAAATTGTTTACGAGCCAATCTGTAAAAGCCTGAGAAGCCCTTTCCATTAAATCAATGGAGGCAATAGGTTCGTTGGCAATGGTGAAAGCATCTAATTCACGAGTCTGTTGGGCGGAGATAATTTTCATAGTTTAGTTGAATTGATTAAATTCATTATCCCCCCTAAGGGTTTTAAAACCCTTAGGAAGGATGATATTTTGGTGTTAATTAGACTAAAACCCAATTCTACCTTTCCTTTTTCCTTTTCCAGAACTCTCCGCATATTCTTTCATTTCGGCTAATTCTTTCTCGAATCCACCCGATAAAATTGGGAATCTTAACCAACTTCTTGGGTCGAGATTGCGGTCATCAACATGGAAACTTGGAGCGTAACGTTCTCTTTTCCATTGATTTCGGGCAAATAATTTAAAGAATCTTTCGATGGAAAGTACCAATTTTTCACGCTCAT
Source organism: Cytophagales bacterium (assembly GCA_013298805.1). Taxonomy (GTDB): domain Bacteria; phylum Bacteroidota; class Bacteroidia; order Cytophagales; family Spirosomataceae; genus Arcicella. The sequence goes on from JAAFIU010000430.1 coordinate 2,216, forward strand.
AAATTCCATCAAACTCCATTTCCATCAATTCTAAGCAATCTTTTGGTGATTTTTTATCACGAATAGCGGCTGTTTCAATGGCATTCAGAAGGTCGTAAGGCATTAAATCTTCTTCGTCAATTTGTTTGGCTTCCAACGGACGTAGTTCAGCAGTTGGTTGTAAATTATTCATGGCGTTTAACCCTGCAATTTTTACTTCTTTACCCACGCCAACGTTTTCTAACCAACGTAACCAATGACGCAACCAATGTTTATCAATGCCCGCAATCGGTGAAATTGACCCCGAAGTATCGCCGTCCATTGTGGCATAACCAACCGATGCTTCTGAACGATT
>JAAFIU010000195.1 GCA_013298805.1 Cytophagales bacterium
CCAAATAACTTTCTTCCCGTATTGGTATGTTCCAAATTCTATTGCAACCAAAGAAATTCTGCCCGTTCAACAAAAAGAAGCTACTTTTTTAGAAAATAATGGATTTCAGGTTTTAGATGATTTGGGGAATGTCCTTGACCCAACTGCCCTTCCGTGGGCAACTTATAGTGCCACTAATTTTCCGTATAAATTCCGCCAAGTTGCGGGTTGCGATAATTCTTTGGGCATTGTAAAATTCAACTTTGAAAGTCCTTATGCCATTTATTTGCATGACACCAACCACAAAGAATTATTTGGCAGAACCAATCGCCAAATCAGTCATGGTTGTGTACGCTTAGAAAAGCCTTATGATTTAGCCGCCATTTTATTAGGCAGTCGTTCACAGGTTGAAGATGCCTTAAAACGTCGTTTTGATACCGACCTAAAACCCAGTTATGTTCATTTAGACAACCCAGTACAGGTTTTTATCACTTATATGACCACTTCGGTAGATGAATTTGGTAACTTAGTGATTTTTGAAGATGTATATCACAAAATGGGTAAGAAGTAAAAAGGTAAAATCATACGAATTATCAAAATAGGTGAATTTCAATAGTAGATTTTCTGCGACTACTCACTTCTTTTATATCAAACGTAAGCATTAGCAGGTATTTAGATAGCTTTTGTGTAATTTTGAAATCCATTTTAATTATGCTAACCAATGAAACGTAATCTTTTTATTCTTTTAACAGCTATCACATTGATATTCAGTTGCAAGAAAGACAATGGCGACTGGAAAAAAGCGGCTGAAAATCCAGAGTTTTTACGCCGTACACAACTCCAAGTAACCGAATCAATTATTCATGACATTTTTGCTCCTCCTGTTTCGAGTCGTATTTATATGTACTCGTCATTAGCGGCGTATGAGGCAACTATTGCAGGAAATCCAAAATACCAGTCGATGGTAGGACAGTTAAAAGGCTTTAACGCTGTTTATCAATTAGATACAAACAAGAAAATTTGTAATGGTTTAGCAGCAACCAGAGCCTTTTTGACAGTAGGGAAAAATTTAACTTTCGCCCAAGAAGTTTACGTAGATTTTGAGAAAAAAATGTGGGAAGAATACAAAGCAACGGGTATTCCAGACGATATTTATGAAAACTCCATTGCTTTTGGTGACTCAGTAGCGGCTTCCATCATGAATTATTCAAAAAAAGATAATTATAAACAAACTCGTGGTTTCCGTTATACCGTAACTAATAAACCTGGAACTTGGATACCTACGCCTCCTGCGTATATGGATGCCGTAGAACCAAACTGGACAAAAATTAGACCTTTGACTTTAGATACATCGGCTCAATTTCCACCGATTGTTCCTTCTAAATTTGACTTGACTAAGGGAAGTCCATATTATCAAGAAGTAATGGATTGTTACAATACAGGTAAAAACCTGACTGATGAACAACGTAATATTGCCAACTTTTGGGACTGTAATCCATTTAAGATGAATATTACGGGTCATGCCATGTTTGCTACCAAAAAAGTTTCTCCCGGTGGTCACTGGATGGGAATAACCTCACAGGTATCTCGTCAGCTAAAAGCAGACTTAGCTCAAACAGCAGAGGCATATTTAATGACTTCAATGGCTATTTTTGATGGTTTTATTTCTTGTTGGACAGAAAAATATAAAACCGTTAGAATTCGCCCTGAAAGTATCATCAACGCAAATATTGATAAAGATTGGCAACCAGTTTTACAAACACCTCCTTTCCCAGAATATACTTCGGGACACTCGGTTATTTCGGCTGCTGCTTATACAGCTTTGAATAAAACCTTAGGAGACAATGTCGCTTTCAATGACTCAACTGAAATTCCTTACGGCTTACCAGTAAGAAAATTCACTTCATTCAAACAAGCTGCATTAGAAGCATCAATCAGTCGTTTGTACGGAGGAATTCACTTCCGCCCAGCTTTAGATAACGGTTTTGCACAAGGCGAAAGAGTTGGTGCTTGGGTTGTTGGGAAAATTAAAACGAGAAAGTAAGTAGATGTAATTGTCGTTCAGCTATCAGATGGAACGCAGATGCCGCAGATGCTTCGCAACGAAGATTTTACAGATTTTTCGATAAAATATTGTTTTCAGTAAGAATTGCCAACTTTTGAAAAGTTGGCAATTTTAGTTTTCAACCATAAATTCAAAACTGATGTCTATTATCACACTTGAAACTCTTATAAATGCAAAGCCTGAAATTTGTTACAAACTATCACTCAATGTCAATTTACACCAAACTTCTACTTCAAAAACAGGAGAATACATTGTTGATGGTGTTAAAGAAGGGATTATGAAATTGGGAGATTCTGTAACATGGAGAGCAAAACATTTTGGAGTTTGGCAAAATCTAACCACAATAATTACAGAAGAAAAACCTTTTGCCTATTTTGTTGATGAAATGCAAAAAGGAGCGTTTAAGTCAATGAAACACGAACATCACTTCTTAATAAATGGTGATAAAACTATGATGAAAGATGTCTTCATTTTTACCTCACCTTTCGGAATTTTAGGGAAAATATTTAACTATTTAATTTTAGAAAACTACATGAGGAGCTTTCTAATCGAGCGAAATAAAATGATAAAAGAAGTTGCTGAATCTGAGAAATGGCAACAATTTATGGGCTAATTATTGCCAATAAAAATCAACGAAATCTGTGTCACGAAGTATCTGCCTAATCTGTGTGCAAAATAACTTCACGGAATAATCAAATAAAATTGCACAATAAGAAGAACTTACATTGGAATAATTATATTTTTATCCATCTTTGAAACTTTCTTTTGTAAATTTGTGTCAAGATTACAAATTGGTAATGAGTCCATTGTATTTGAGTATTTGGATTCCATTTTTATAAATTTAAAACTGTTATAAAGTTTTGCTCATTACCAATAACAACTGAATACTCGGTACTGAAATATTAAGCTTATGAAGTACGACTTATTATTGGCGGAATTAATTGTGGAGAAGTCACAATACCGCACAGAATTTTCTCAGATTGCTGAAAGTCAGGAATCTTCTAAAAGTTGGTTAGAACGCTTTTTTGAGTTCTTAACGCCCAACGACATCAACATTGCCACAAGATAGCAATCCATAAAATGCAAACGAGCCTCATCATTTTGATGGGGCTTTTTTGTTCCCCAAACTTTTTATTCATAATTATCGTAAATTTGAAAGTATGCCGACAAATTATAAACAATTGGTTTATCAAATTTGTATCAGAAACAAAAAGCTCATCATGCAAAAAATCATTCATAAACATTCTTTAGCCATTCGTTGGTTTCATTGGATAAATTTTCCGCTCCTTTTCGTCATGATTTGGTCAGGATTATTGATTTATTGGGCAAATGGGATTTATAAAATTCAAATTGGCGAAACGCTCATTTTTAAGTTTTTTCCAAAAGGATTTTATGAGTTTTTAGGACTATCGGGGCAATTGGCTAAAGGCATGGCTTGGCATTTCGCCACGATGTGGTTATTCACAATAAACGGAATTTTGTACGTTCTCTACACTATAATTTCGGGGGAACGGCGATTGATTTTACCGACAAAAAACTCTTTTAAAGAAGCTTGGCAAGTGGTTTTATTTGATTTAGGAATGAGCAAAATATCTCCTCCGCAAGACAAATACAATGCCGCCCAAAAAATTGTTTATACTTTGGTAATCGTTATGGGCTTTGGCTCAATACTAACGGGTTGGGCAATCTTTAGACCTGTGCAAATTTCTTGGCTAACAAGCATTTTGGGTGGGTATAAAGCAGCAAGAATCGAACATTTTATGCTCACTCTCGGATTCTGTCTATTCTTTTTAGTCCATATAGTTCAAGTTATCAAAGCAGGATGGAAGAATTTCCAAAGCATGATTACAGGCTTTGAAAAAGTTGATTGACATTTCCAGAAATCACTCATTCACAAATCACTCATTGAATATTATGAAAGAAGAACTCACGAGCAATCAAGCAATTAGACGTAAAACCATCAAGGCTTTTCTGGGTTTTGGCGTAGCGAGTTTTGTTCCTGTTGGCGTATGGAAATGGATAAATTCAAGTCCTTACGTTAATAATACCCTTGCTCCATTGCGTAAGGTGTTGGAATTCAATGAAAAACTGACGGCTAAAATGTTATCAAACAGTCACTTAGCTCCTATTTTTTCAAAATCACAAGCGGAACGAAAAGTCAGATTCAATGGAGCCGTTGGTTTACAGTCGCCACTTGAGGAAGATTATAAAGTAAAAGTAGAGTCGGGCGAGAAGAAATTTGAAATAACAATAAACGACCTCAAAGCCTTACCAAAACAAGAGATTGTTTTTGAATTTAAGTGCATTGAAGGTTGGTCACAAATCCAGCATTGGGGAGGCGTTCGGTTCGTTGACTTTATGAATCACTACCAAATCGGGCAAAAGGATGCCGAGAATTTATTTGAATATGTAGCAATGGAAACGCCCGATGGACAATATTACGTAGGAGTTGATACACCAAGTGCCGTGCATCCGCAAACAATTTTGGCGTATGAAATGAATGGAAAGCCATTATTAAAAAAACATGGCTCTCCATTAAGATTAATTATTCCTGTAAAATACGGCTATAAAAGCTTGAAACGAGTTGGCGTAATCAAATTTTCCGACGAACGCCCCAAAGACTATTGGGCTTCATTGGGCTACGATTATTTTGCAGGCTTGTAATTTACCATTTTTCTAAACCTAAAAGTTTTTTACCCAACTCATTCAATTCGGCAGTTTCATATTTAGTTTGCTCCCAATTTCTTGGGTCACCTGGGAAAGCGTAACCTTCAGGAGCAATACGATTTTTCCAAGAATTCACACGCCAATTTTTCAATGCTTCGTTGTCTTCTTCGGCAGGCATCATGGAGATATATTGAGCCATTCTAACTTTATCATTTGAGTTATTCGCTCTGATTCCGTGAGGTTGCAAACTATTGAAAATCAATAAATCGCCAGCTTCCATTTTCACTTTATGAAAATCATTTTCAAAACCTGTGGTGTCAGGTTGGAAACGATTTCTATCCTCTGGTTGCGTCAATTTCCAAGTATTGTATGTTCTGAATAATTCTGGGATACACTGAAAACCACCCATATTTTCATCCGTTTGGTCAGCCAAAGCCAAAACTCCCTGTACGTTTTGCGGTTTTGTTTCTGGGTCATAATCCCAGTGAATAAATGCTTTATATTGAAAACCTTCACGTAAAGGAAAATTTAAGTTCGCACGGTCGATGGTTACCCATAATTTTTCCGTTCCCCAAATATCCGCAAAAGCGTCGTGTACACGTTGCATTTGACGGTTATTCCAAAGATGTTGATTATTATAAACCTCCACCATACCCGTTCCTGCCAATTCTTTCATCTGCATTTCAGCACGTGGAGCCGTGTACCAAGTTTCTGGATTGTTGGGGTCTTTTTCTTCAAATTCCCACAGAAATTGAGCCGTTGCCAAAGCCTGCTCTCTTGGCACGGCATTTTTAATGATTACATAACCATTCTCAATCCAAAACGCCCAATCCTCTTCACTTAATACTCTAAGTTTTTCACCCTCGGTAATACTTGTACGTAGTTTAACTTGACTACTCGTAGCTGTTGAAGGATTTCCAGGTTTATCAGTATGATTTTTATTTGCCATCATAGTTGGCACCATTGTTTGAGTTTGCATAGCCGTTTGCTTTAAAATTAATATTTATTATCAAAATTGTGATACAAATTTAGAACCTGAAAACTCAAAATATTTATCCAAAAATTGCCATTATTTGAACAATTTTGACTTTAATAATTAATCTATCACTACATTTAAATAATAAAGTGCAATTTTGAATAAGGATATTGATTTTCAAGACAGAATGCAAAATGAAAACAGTTTTAGAAGAGTTTACCATCGACTCCGAAAGTTCGTTTAGAATTTTTGAACCACGTTTGAGTCAGGTTTTTTATTGGCATTTTCACCCCGAATTCGAGTTAGTTTATATCGAAGGGACAGACGGCACTCGCCATGTCGGCGAGCATATTTCTCGTTTTGAGTACAGTGATTTAGTTTTTATCGGTTCCAATATTCCTCATCTCAATTTCGATTATATGGTCAAGACGGACTACAAAAAAGTAGTGTTACAAGTCCGCCAAGATTTTTTGAAAGAAGCATTTTCCAATACGCCCGAACTTTCTGCTATTTTTCGCTTGTTTCAATTATCACAGTACGGCATTGCGTTTGGCTCAGAAATAAAGGAATTTATTGGAGATAAGTTGAAAAGTTTAGGTCAGAAATCAAACTTCGAGCAGTTTTTAGAAATTTTGAACATTTTTCAACATTTGGCAAATACGCAAGATTATGAATTACTACACGAAAAACCCGTTGAAAATCAGTACAATAAAAAAGACCAAGAGCGAATAAAACGTTTATATCAGTTTATTGACGAACATTATCAACGAAAAATAGATTTACAAGAAGTAGCAGAATTAAGTAATTTGAGCGAAGCCGCTTTTTGCCGATATTTCAAGAAAATGACCAAACTTACCTTTGTGGAGTTTTTGAATCATTATCGAGTAAATCAAGCAAAAAACTTATTATTGCTTGATAAAAATATTACCGAAACCTGCTTCGATTGCGGTTTTGAAAGCATTTCCTATTTTAACCGAACCTTCAAAAAACTAACGGGCGAAAACCCATTAGGCTTCAAAAAGCGATTTAGATAGGTTTCATCTGATTATAATACTTAGTAATTTTCAAAGGTATCAGATGGAACGCCTAATCATTCTTTTGGGTATCAAAATCTTGATATAGGCGTTTCGTGGTTTGATAAAAAATAGCGTATTTTGCACATAGTTGACCCATATTTTGTTACCTTAATTAAAGAAGAAAACGAAAAGAAATTTAAGTAAAATGAGTACAACCATCACTCATTCACAAATCACTCATTCACTCAATAATAAATGAACCTAATAAAAGTAGCAGCGGGCGTGGTTAATCAAACGCCATTGGCTTGGAATAGTAATAAAAAAAACATCATCGACTGCATTGAAGAAGCTAAAAGTCAAGACATTAGCCTTTTGTGTTTGCCCGAATTGTGTATCACTGGTTATGGTTGCGAAGATATGTTTTTTGCTCAATCAACGTGTGATACCGCCCTCGAAATATTGGACGATATTGTAACTCACACATCAAGCATTGCTGTTTGCGTGGGCTTACCGATTCGGGTTTCTAATCACGTTTATAATGCCGCTTGTCTGATTGTCAATAAGCAAATCAGAGGGTTTGTTTTAAAGAAAAACTTGGCAAATAATGGTATTCACTACGAAACTCGTTGGTTTCAAGCTTGGCCTGTAGGTGAACGCACAGAAATGAGAATTGGCGAATTTACATACCCAGTCGGAGATTTAATGTTTGATGTTGGCGGCGTAAAAATTGGTTTTGAAATCTGTGAAGATGCGTGGATTGCCAATCGACCAGGCAGAGATTTATACGCTTTGGGTTGCGATGTCATCATGAATCCAACGGCTTCACATTTCTCTTTCTTCAAAACTCAAACTCGTGAGCGACTCGTACAAGACGGTTCAAGAGCTTTTGGCGTAGCATATATTTACGCTAATTTATTAGGAAATGAATCAGGTAGAGCCATTTTTGACGGTGATGCGATGATTGCACAAGCGGGTGAAATGTTGGTTTCGGGAACGAGATTTTCTTACAAAGGCCACTATTTGACTACCGCTGTCATTGATATTGACAAAATCAGATTGGAGCAATTGCAAAATCGTTTGACTTTCAAAAGTGTAAATCCAGTACAAGTTTTATTCGATTTTCCAGAAATTGCTCCCGTTAGAAATTTCTACGCATTAGAACATTGGGAAGCCAACGGAAATCAAAAAGAGGAGGAATTCGCTCGGGCTGTTGCTTTAGCATTGTTCGACTACCTCCGCAAATCACGCTCGAATGGATGGGTGATTTCGCTTTCGGGTGGAGCAGATTCTTCAGCAATTACGGCTTTGTGTTATTTGGCAATTGATATGTGTGTCGCTGAATTAGGATTAGACGGTTTCAAAAAGAAATTATCGTACATCAAAAAAATTCAAGAATGTCAAAATGTCAAAGAATTATCAGCGGCTTTGATTACCAATGTTTACCAAGGAACGCAAAATAGCTCAACGGCAACTCGTCATTCGGCTACTTCTTTGGCAAAAGATTTAAACACAACTTTTTACGATATTGACATCAACGGTTTGGTAGAAACCTACAAAGGACTCATTCAAGGAGCGATTGGCAGAGATTTATCTTGGGAAACCGATGATATTGCTCTCCAAAATATTCAAGCGAGGGTACGTAGCCCAAGTGCATGGTTATTGGCAAATTTGAGTAATTCGTTATTGCTTTCAACATCAAATCGTTCAGAAGCATCGGTTGGTTATGCCACAATGGACGGCGATACTTCGGGGTCAATTTCACCGATTGCGGGCATTGATAAACATTGGTTGCGTCATTGGTTACGTTGGTTAGAAAACGTTGGCG
>JAAFIU010000050.1 GCA_013298805.1 Cytophagales bacterium
AGAGGAATTTATAACGGTACGTTACAATTAGAAATAGAACAATTAATTAAAGACATCAAAACCTTGGAAAGTGAAAAGTAAAAATCACAAAACATCAACTCCTAAACCCTGATAATCAACCAATTGGGATTTATCAATTGTATCATCGGTCAGCATTATATCAATTTCTTTATAAGAACAAACTACGTAACTTTCGGCGGTATTTAACTTATCAGCAGTGATTAATGCCACAACTTTTTCTGACACCTCTACCATTTTTCGTTTTACTACACTTTCTCCCCAATCTGGGATAGTTACACCAATTTGATGGTGCATTCCACAAACACCCAAAAGAAAAATATCGGCTCTTATTTTACTCAAAAGTTCAATTACCTCTGTACCATACGTATTCTGAGCATCTTTGAATACTCTTCCACCCAATAAAAACAAGTCTATATGAGGATGTTCACAGAGGATTTGAGCGATTGGAATACTGGTTGTAAAAACGGTTGCTTTCAAATCTGGAGACATTAAACGAGCCACCGCCATATTGGTAGAACCATTATCCATCAAAATAACTTGACCATCTCTAAAAAACTGCTGTGCTTTATTCGCCAAAATCAACTTTTCTTCATGAGCGATATTTATTCTTTCAGATAATTTATACGGATTCGGAGATTTTGGAATTGCACCACCATGCACCTTTTTCAAAAGTCCATTTTCAGCTAATTCATTCAAATCTCGACGAATAGTATCGTCCGAAACATTTAATATTTCTGCCAATTGAACAGAAGATACCCGTTGGTCAGTTTCCAACATTTTTAAGATAATCTGCAAACGTTCTTCCCTGAGCATATATTCGGTTTTTATCGTTTTATTTCACACAAATTTAATATAAAATTTGCAATTATGCGTTTTTATTCGGTAAATTTGTTTAATTATTAGAAAATGTTGAATAAAACCGAATTATCGTGCATATAGAACACATTGCGATTTGGACGAAACAGTTGGAAGTCTTGAAAGATTTTTACGTAAAATATTTCAAAGCCATCCCAAGCGAAAAATATACAAATCCTAAAAAGGGCTTTTCATCCTATTTCTTATCATTTGAAAATGGTTGCCGATTAGAAATTATGGAAAAAGAGGGAGTTCCTGCTAACATCAATAATATATACGATGAGTACATAGGATTGATACATTTTGCCATTTCTGTTGGAAATAAAGAGAAAGTGGATGAAATGACCGAAGTTTTCAGAAAGGATGATTTTGAAATTGTAGGCGAACCCAGAACAACAGGTGATGGTTATTACGAAAGCGTAATCTTTGACCCTGATAAAAACAGAATTGAAATAACTATTTAAAACAACAGCTATGCAAAGATTATTAATTGATATGGATGACGTAATGGCAGATACTGGCCAGAAAATCATCAATATGGTAAACGAGACATTTGGTACAACTTACACCAAAGAAATCTTAACTTCTGACCTCAAAACCAAAGAAGAATATCAAGAAAAATACCTTACACAAAGACATAGATTGTTGGATAAAGGTTTTTTTAGAGATATTCCATTAATGCCTGATGCTCAAGAAGTTATTGGAGAGTTATACAAAAAATATGAAATCTTCATTGTTTCTGCGGCAACTGAATTTCCAAACTCAATGTCAGAAAAATTAGAGTGGTTAGAAGATTATTTTCCGTACATTGGGTGGAGTCATACCGTATTTTGTGGACATAAATGGATGATTAAAGCCGATTATATCATTGATGACCACGAGAAAAATTTAATCAATTTTTCTGGAAAAGGTTTACTATTTGACGCACCACACAATCAACACATTGTTGATTTTCAACGAGTTGACTCCTGGAAACACATCGAAACGATTTTACTATAATCCATTATCCATTGGAAAATATAACCATAGATTCAAATTATGGGCGAAACGCCCGCATAGCAGCCAATACGCTATTTTTCCTTTGTGGTATAAGTTTTGCATCATGGGCATCAAGAATCCCCGATGTAAAAGAGTTTTTACAACTCAGCGATGCAGCTTTAGGTTCAGTTTTATTTGCGATGCCCATTGGAAGTTTAACGGCTTTACCAGTATCAGGAATCATCATTGAGAAATTTGGAAGTAGAAATATCACGATTTTTTCGTTAATATTTTATGTAATAGCCATGCCAATTCTTGGACTTGCCCAAGTGCCATATATACTGGCAATTGGCTTATTTATTTTTGGTTTTGGGAGTGATATGCTCAATATTTCGATGAATGTTCAAGCCGTAAATGTTGAGAAAATTCTGAAACGCTCCATCATGTCATCTTTCCATGCTGTGTTCAGCACAGGTTTTATGATTGGAGCAGCTTTAGGGGGACTGATTGCCAAACAAGGAATTTCTCCGTTTTTACATTTAAGTACCATTGCATTTATTGATATTTTAATGGGAATATTAGCGTATCGTTTTTTAGTAGCAAAAGACCAAAAATCGGCTGAAGCTCAACCGCTTTTTGCAATTCCAGACAAAGGCCTAATGCTTTTAGGAATTATCGCCTTTTGCGGAATGTTATCGGAAGGTGCAATGGCAGACTGGAGTGTACTTTATTACAAACAAATATTAAATAATCCGCATGGATACGCAACGGCTGGATTTACGGCATTTTCAATATTAATGGTAGTTGGAAGAATTTTTGGAGACAAAATCGTCCTTACTATTGGGCTACGTAAAACCCTCTTAATCAACTGTTTAATTGTTTTTATTGGAATGTCAATTGCCCTCCTTTTCCAACATCCAATTGCCGTTGTAATCGGTTTTGGCATTACGGGTTTAGGGCTTTCTACTATTGTTCCGCTTATTTATTCAGAAGCAGGACACTCAAAAACAATGTCGGCAGGTGTTGCATTAGCCGCCATTACAACGGTTGGCATGGCGGGATTCTTGATTGGCCCAGTTTTAATTGGTTATCTTTCAGAATTTTCTTCATTAAGAATTGCCCTGTCATCCATCTTGTTTTTAGGTCTGTTAGGGGCATATCTAACCACCAAAATTAAGTAAACGACATACGTATTTCAATGAAAACAAAAGTAAAAATTTGTTGTATTTCTACCGAAGAAGAAGCAAAAATGGCTTTAGAATTTGGGGCAAACGTATTAGGATTGGTGGCAAAAATGCCATCAGGCCCAGGCACAATTGACGATAATTTAATTCAAAATATTGTAAAATCAATTTCGTCAGAAACACTTACATTTTTACTAACACCCAAAACAAATCCAGAAGAAATAACTGAACATCAACAGCTTACAGGCACAAATTGCATTCAATTAGTGGATGCCGTAAACATTGAAGATTACGCTATTTTACGAAAAAACTTACCAAACATAAAGCTCATTCAAGTGATTCATGTGATTGATGAAAGTTCGGTAGAAGAAGCCAAACAATACGCCGAAGTAGCGGACATGATTTTGTTAGATTCAGGCAACCCAAAACTTGCCGTAAAAGAATTAGGAGGAACAGGGAGAGTTCATAATTGGGAATTGAGCCGACAAATAGTTGAAAGTATTGCTAAACCCATATTTTTAGCTGGTGGTCTAAAACCTGAAAATATTCGAGAAGCCATTGAGTTTGTAAAACCCTATGGCGTTGACATTTGCAGTGGTGTCCGAACGAATGGAAAATTAGACAAAGAAAAATTAAAACGTTTTTTTGAAGAAATAAAAAAAGCCAATTCTTAGGAGTTGGCTTTTTTACTTACACCCCAAATTTCAAACAAAAAAGCCGTTTGAAATACAAACGGCTTAACAGTTAAATTATTCAGAAGTATGATTCAAATCATTTTTTTTGTTTAAGACAATTGCCTGCGGAGACGTTTTTCGCCTCCCCAGACACTGTACACCATTAACCATTTTTATAAACAAAAACTAACCAAAACACCTTACTAAATAAGGGATTGTTGATATTTTTAGAGCATTGCCAAACGTTTAGAAAAACTAACAATGCTATACTATGCTATCTTATTGTACTACAAATATATAAATATTTTTGCCTATCCAAAATTTTTTTGTAATATTTTATGATAAAATGTGTTAAGTATCATCTGCTAAATGAAAAAGTGTAAATTTGCTTATCAAGCCCACATAATTAAATTTATATAATGAAAAATATCACGTTCAGTTCAAATTCAAGTAAACCTAAATTTCAACAATTAATTGAGTATATTATTAACTCAATTGAGAACGGGACTTTTGTGCGTGGGCAAAGGCTTCCTTCCATCAATGAAGTATCTGAAAAATCTGGAATTGCTCGAATGACTGTTGCTAAGGCTTATGATGAACTACGAGAATTAGGCTTGGTTATTTCTCATCACGGCAAAGGGTTTTATGTTGCCAGTACAGACACTCGAAGTCAGCTTAACATATTCGTACTTTTTGATGCTCTGACACCTTTCAAAGAAATATTGTACGATAATCTAATTGCTGGATTAGGGGATGGAGTCAATGTAAATATATTTTTTCATCATCATAATTTAAAGGTTTTTGAAAATCTATTAATGAATAATTTGGGTAATTATAATTTTTTTGTGGTGATGCCACACTTTAACGAAGATGTTACCCATATTATCCAAAAACTACCCAAAGAAAAACTATTAATCCTTGATATTGACACACCAAAATTAGGAGATGATTATGCCATTTTATGTCAAGATTTTGAAAAAAATATCTATCAAGGTCTTACAGATGCAAAAGCCCTAATCAAAAATTATCAAACACTTTCATTAGTATTGAGTAGTAAAAGTTTTCAATATACACCACTTGGTATTATCAATGGGTTTGAGCGATTTTGTAATGAAAATAATATTAGTTATGAAATTATCTCAAATTTGGAAGAAGAAGAGCATCTTCAAAAAGACCACGCTTACTTAGTTTTTCGTGAAAATGATTTAGTAAGATTCATCAATTGGTCAAACAAAAAAAATTGGAAGTTGGGCAAGGATATTGGCTTAATTTCTTATGATGACACTCCCATAAAAGAGATATTGGCAGAAGGAATTTCGGTTATATCCAATGATTTTGCTCTGATGGGTAAGCGGGCGGCAGAGATGATTCTCTCACATGAAAAAGGTCGGTTTGTAAACGAAAGTTGGTTTATTGAGCGCAAATCGTTATGAGGATTTCCGCTCAATATCGTTCAAATAGCCTTTTTTTTCAATTTATTGAATCTCCATCTCATGAGCAAATACATGATGATTAGCCCCGCAAAAAAGGCTGCGACGGCTCTTAAAACCCAAGTGAAAAATTCATCTCCCCAATCAGCAGGCATAGTTCCTTGTCCTGCCACCATACACCAAACATCACCCTTTTTGATGTAGGTTTCCACCCGACAAACATTCAAATTGAAGTCTCCAGCGGGCGTGTCAAAAGTTACATTTACCACATAATTCATCACCGCAGTTTTGCCTTCGTTGTAAATCCTCACAATATCACTATTAGGAATTAATACTACTTTTTTGAAAGACACCGCATTTTTTTCAAAGCCTTTTTTCCATTGTTCATTTCCAATTGACCTTTCACCTGCGGGTCCAACTGCCACCATGTCATCCATACAATCGTTGGCTTTCTTTTTGGTAAACGCACTATCAGGAACATTTGCCATTCGTAATGCGATAAGTTCTTTACGTATTTCGGGATGAGTAGTTAAGTCTATTCGAGTAGAATCATCTTTGGTGAGTTTGTACTTGCCCATATCCAAATCTTTTTTGCAAGAGCTTAGAAATATGACGGTTAGAAGGATGAAAATTAAGATATTTTTCATTGGAATTTGTGTTTAAAATTTGTGATTATTGATGTATCAACTTAGGAGCAATTCAAAAGAGGTTTTTATTGCATTTCTGTGGAATTTTTCGACTTAAAAAATATAACACCCGTAATTATCCCAAGCACATACATTATCCAAACACGCTTTAAATCGTCATTTTTCACTAAATCTTCCAATAGTTGTTTTGAATAAGCATTATCCAAAGGCATTTGGGCTTTTGGGATAAAATAGGTTGCTGTGATGAAAGCCCCCCAGAGTTCAAACAATAAAAAGCAAATAGGAAGTATGATTGATACGTCTTTGGGACGTAACCAAATCATGGGAATTATTAATAAAATCGGCAACCAACCTGGCAATAAATAAACGGCTATAAAAAGTCCAAAACTGGGTCCACTACGGCGATAAGCCAGCCAATCCGCTTCGCTAACAATATTCCATAGACGATATTCAATTAAGGCTTCAACGGTATTTGAACCGATGAGATAAAAGGATAAAACCGTTACAATAATAAAAATCCAGCGAGAAAGTGGTCTTATGGATTGAAAATAAATATTCAAGAAAAAGAGTATCAATAAACACACAATTCCTGCGGGAATTATTTGAATAAACATACTGGTTGATAATAAATTGGCGTGAGTTTCTGGATTGAAACCAATACCTTCCATAGCACTAAATATTGGCATAACACTGAATAATGTTGTCGAAACAGAAATGAACGTCAATCCAATACAAACGTAAATTACCCATTTTGGAACTATTTTTGGGCTAAAAAAATACATGGAAATAGCCGACAAAAACCATAAAATAGAAGGAATTTTCAGAAAAATCGTCATTTTATGATTGTAAAGCGACATAAACGCTTGCCAATTATCATGCACGTCGTCAAAACGTGGATAAGTGATACAATAAGAAGCGAGGACGACTCCAAAAATGTAGAAGGAAAAAATAGTAAAAATGAACAATGCCCATTTTGAAGTCTCTGCGGGTGTGTTGGAAAGAGTTTTTGTTGTCATAGTTGGGTTATTAAAATCGGTTAATAAGTTTTTTACTCCAAATGGGAATAGTTATTTCAAAAAAACACTTTAACAAACCATTCTCCAAATCCCTGCCACCACCACGACATTTGAAAACTCCAACACAGATGCGAAGCAATCAGAACAAAAAGAATAATTACGAATGGCTTGATAGAAGCACCCTTGAAATAATCAAAAAGAATGAACCCAATTGCCACAAATTCTGTAATATACAAGGCATAAGTCAGAGCAATAGGAAAGGGTAATCCGCCAAAAATTATCATGGCTCGCCCAATGCCTGGACCAATCATTAACAGCGAAGTTCCAATCATATACCTTAAATGCGATGCGGTATTTTTACGATTTATCATCGCCAAAATGTAGTAAAAACTGAAAGAAAAAATAACTGGAATATCCACCGAGAGCGCCCCAATTGCTACCTCATGAGGCATTAAACCGATATTTTTAAAATAAGCAACTTTTGTAACCAAGAAAATTGATAAAACTAATAGTGGAATTTGAACGTAAGAAACTTTGCCTAATTGACGATGCCATTCACGCTTATTAAGTCGAATTAAAATGGGTTGAATAATCAACATTACAAACCACGACATTAACATGGCTCCGTGAAAATGATGAACATAAGTAAGTCCTTCAAAATTTGGGAATTTGACAGTATAAGTAAAATGAAAGCCAATAAAGGCACAGATTAATATTCCGACAAAAAAGTAGCTGATATTTTGGTATGATTTTTCCATGATTGATTAGTGTTTTAGAATAGACAACTTTAAAGAGTTGTCTATTCTATTTGATTTAATTATTTACTGCATATTTCGCCAAATGCTCAGGCATTTGTTCATAAAAAACTTCATGGTCATAACGAGCATCTAAATCTTTAAATCGAGTAATATTCTCTGGGGCAAAAGGATTCCCTCCTTCATTATGAATTGCAGCTCCCAAATCAGAAAGTTCCTCTAAATAATGAGCAAAATCTTGGGTGCTGGGGTACATATCAATAAACTTTGCTGGTGCATCGTGTCCATTCCAAAAGGTATGAACTACCCCTCTTGGACGAAAATGATAGCCTCCTTTTGTTACTTCTACAACCTTATCACCCTCTAAAAGCGAAACGGTACCTTCGAGTACATACATGATTTCGTCTAAGGCATAATGAACGTGAGGAGGCGGCCCCATTTGTCGGGGAGCAAGCGATGTTTCAATGCACGAAAATTGTCCATAGGTTTGTGCATGAGTTAATTTCACGGCGGTTGGCATCCCTAACACATTAAGTGTTGGGGCATTATTCGCATTTTGGTTGGCGGGCGTGTGTACTGCTTTACGAGTTAAAGTTTCCATTTTTTGATATTATGTTTATTAAAAAATATTATTTGCCTTCTGGTTTAAATCCTACTGCTCCTATGTAGATAATTTTCCATTTCCCATCATTTTTTTCCAGATTTCTTACTTCGTGAAAATAATCCTCTTTCCCTACTTTTGTTTTTACTTTTTGGTCATAATATACAAATGCGGAAGTGCCATTAATATGAATAACATAACCTGAATTCACAAAAGTATCGCCATTGGGTGGCCCCATCATTTTTACTAATTCTTTGATAGACTTTTCATTTTCAGCATCAGATTTTGCCGTAGTGTAATGCACATTGCCACTTTCAGCGACCAACATTAGGGAGTATGGCTTATTGGCATGGCAAGCAATCATGCCATCAGCATCACGGTCATTCCACGATTGGGTTTCTTTCTCGCATACAGCTTTAATGGCTTCTTCATCTTTTGATTGAGCAAAGCCTGACATGGTAATTCCTAAGAAAAGGATTGAGATGAGGCTTATCGCCAGTTTGATTGTTTTCATTGTTTTTTTGTTAAGAGTAAAATTGAATTTGAACAATGCAAAACTACCTAATCAACTACCACAAAAAAATAACCTTTCACACTCAGAATCACACCATAAATCACTCATTTACAAACCATTACAATTGTTCATAAAAACCCAATACCGTTTAGTAATTATCATATAACCTTTTATACACATTTTTTTTCATAAAAAAAGCCACACAAATTGTGTGGCTTTTTTTATGATGTAATTTTCAAGCTTTACATTTCAAAAAATTGTTTTTCGAATAATTAGTAAATCGTCCTCCTACACTAAAACCAATTTTGGAGTCTTTGACCATAAATTCGCCCCAGTCTTTCAAACCTCGAAATGTACCATCAAGCGTCATATTCATTTTCTCGCATAGTTTATCAGGTGGGTTTCCGTTTTCGTTGCCAGGTCCCCATTCCCACAAAACATACCCAACTTTATTGGTCGAGCATAATTTGGCAAATCTTTTAAAATCAACTTCCCCTTTATCACTGCAAATGCTTTCATTGTCAGCCCAAGCTCCGTACTTAGACAATTCTCCAATTATAAAACAATAACCATCCGCTACTGCTTGCTTAAAGACGCTATTTACCATTTTACTTCCATCTCTCGAATCGGTAAAGCTTTTTGCCCAATAAGCATGAAATGAAAAAATCAGATTCTTCTCTCCATCAGCATTCAATAGTTCTGTCGCAACATTAATATTTTGTCCCGTCCTAACAAAACTGAAACACTTTAGGCTTTTTCCGAAGTCCAGTCCATCAATCATTAGTGGTACTTTAATACCTGCTTCTCGCATCCTACTAATAGCAGTACTGTATGTATTTATATAAATTGGCGTTAGAGCATTTAACGTTTCCTTGGTATCGTCGCTCTCAGGAGCAGCTTCATTGGCAATATTAATGATAAGGGCATTTTCGTGTTTTTTCAAGATGGCTAATACATCAGGGCGAACCCAAAAATCTACATATTCAGATAATCTTGAAAAACCACTATCGGGAGCATCACCCGTAAAATCCCAAAGCCCTACAATGGGAATCATTTTTTGAGCTTTACAGTTGGTAATTACTGAATCTAATTCTGCTACGGATGACTTCACAACACTACCCGATGATTGTTCAATTCTATTCATTCCCCACACAATTCTTACACAGTTTGCCCCTGTTTGAACAATTTCAGGATAAATATTTGCACCAATTCTCTTCTCTAATTCTTGCTCAAAAATGAACATTTTATTGACTCCTCTAAGCAGAATTGGTTTTCCACAAGGGTCAACAATTTTTGAGCCTTTTACTTTTAAAACATTAGTCATTTGATTAATAGTTTAAGAGGTAAGACATTAATAATCAATTATTTAAAAGTTTCTCATTTATAGCTTTTGCCACTGCCTCCGTTCCACATTGTACGTGGAGTTTTTGGTAAATATTTTTCAAATGTCGCCTCACTGTTTCAATTGAGATATGACATTCAATACCAATCATTCGGTAAGAAAAGCCTTTGGTGAGTAACTCTAAAATTTCCTTTTCACGGTCAGTTAAATGGTAATTATTGCTCGGTTTTTCTACAATTCTAAATGTCTGTAAAACCCGTTTTGCAATACCCGCCGACATGGGAGCTCCCCCCGAAAGTACTTCTTTTATGGCATTAAAAAGCGAAGAGGAAGCATCTTTTTTTAGAATATAGCCATCCGCTCCGTGACTCAAACAAGCAAAAAGGCGTTCATCGTCGTCAAAAACGGTGTGCATAACAATTTTAGTATTTGGAAAGCTTTTCTTTACGACTTTTACCCCCTCAATTCCATCATATTCGGGCATATCAATATCCATAATAATCACGTCTGGTTGGTCTTTTATGACATTTTTTAAGATATTTTCTGTATTTGGGTATGAACCTTTTACCATAAATTCGTTTGAACTACCAATTAGCATTTCAATCAAATCTCGCAGTTTTTCGTTGTCTTCATAGATAGAAATAATCATGGCATTCATCCCAACCCGTGGGTAGTTTTTGATTTAGAAAGAGAAAATAATAATTCAACAAAGGACGAGATTATTTCAGTGCTTGCCAATAACCCTTTTGTGTGATTTTGATAATTGCTAAATCGGAAATTCAAGTTTAATTTTTGTGCCAAGGTTAACCTTAGAATCAATCGTAAATTTTGCATGAAGTTTATCCGCTCGGGCTTGCATATTTTTTATGCCATTACGAGAAGAAACTTGTTCAACATCAAAACCTACGCCATTATCAATAATCGTCAGCATAAATTTTTGATTTTCCGTGCCAATTTCAACCCTTACATTCTTACAATTTGCGTATTTGATAAGGTTATTAATCGCCTCTTTGAAGATTAAATACATATCTCTACGCTGTTCCATCGTGAGTTTAACAAACTCAATTGCATCTGGAGTAACAATCTGATAATCAATCCCTTTTGCATCAAAAAGTTCTGCCGCATGGCGACTCATTCGAGCAATAATACTTGACAATTCATCATTTTTAGGATTGATACTCCAAACAATATCATCAATGGAATTACCAATGGTAAGGGCATCGTCGGTAATACGTCCGAGCAAAATATAGGCAGGATGATTTGTTTCAACTTGTTTTTTGGCGATGGTACTCAAAATGCCAATTCCACTAAGAGTTGCCCCAATTTCATCGTGAAGGTCGGTAGAAATACGATTTCTAACTGCTTGCAATTGCAATAATTGATTGATACGATAGCGATAAAAAGCATAAATTAATGCTAAAAATACTGTTAATATCATTATTCTAAACCACCAAGTTCGCCAAAATGGAGCTTCTATTTTTATTTTCAAGGATTTTTCAGCCGTAATTTGTCCATTATCGGATAATGAACGAACTTTAAAGGTATAGCTATTTTCAGGTACATTTGAAAAATGTATATTCGCTGGATTTTTGACTGTAATCCACTCATTTTCAAACCCTTCTAATTGATATTGCAATTTTACACTTTCGGGTCTGGCATAATCAATTCCAACAAAATCAATCGAAAAAGAACTTTCATTGGGTTTCAATACAATGTTATCACTTTCTCCTATGTAAGTGTCCATGACTAAAGATTTTTCATTAACCTTAATGTCGGCAAAATATAATTTAGGCGGAGTTTTAGCATTGAGTTCTTTCGGATTGATAACCGTAATGCCATTTAAACCCGCAAACATCATGCGTCCATCTGGCAATTTGAAATTGCCATACCAATCGTATTCACTGGAGGTTGCCCCATCTTTTTCAGTAAAATTTTTAAACACATTTAATTTTTTATTATAGAATGAAATTCCTCGATTAGTCACTAACCAAAAATCTCCGTTAATGAGCGGAATATAGGTTGTCACTGAATTATCAGGTAAACCTTTTGCTTCATCCCAAATAGTATATTCATGGGTTTTTACATTGAATTTCCACAAACCTTTATTCGTACAAAACCACAATGAATTTTTATCTTTCAAATCGGGAGTGATATTAAAAACATTCGCACCGATTTTTTTCATTTCTTGAGCTGTCCATTTACCATTTTCCTTTTTCAGAATAAAAAAATTACTCCACCAATTGCTCGCTAAAAATAGCTGTTGCGTTATTTTGTCATAATAAAGAGGATGATTAATGTTGAAATTAGGCTGATTTAACTCTTTTATAAAAAAAGCATTATACTTTTCACCTTGTTTTTTAATCGTATAAAATCCCGTTGAAGTCCCCGCAACTAATTCATCTTTAGCAATCACGACGATGGATTTTACGTATTCTTTTGTTTTATTTTCATTGGGTAAAATAATGCGTTGAAGAATATTAAAGTTATCATTCAATACTAAAACTTCACCAGCACCACAGGCAAAAAGGGTACTATCTTCTCCGTAAACCATATTATCTGCCGCTGAATATTCCTTTATTTTGCTGATTAATTTTCCATTAATATCCAAAATAATAATGCCTCCTTGCTGCAATTTTACAGAAATTTTATTTTTATGAATAAATGAATATGCAACGACATTATCTATCAAGTTATATTTTTGAACATCGTCTTTACTAAGCCATTGTAAAGTATTAGAGGTATTTAGGTTGGTAAAATCTATACCCCAACCCATTAAGTTTATAAATAAATTCTGATTTTTATCTATGAAAATATCCTCCGCCCAATTAGTTCTCAGGCTGGCTGGATTGGTAGGATTATGCACCAATCGCTGAACAAATTTCATTTGCTTGGTATCAAAAATTAATACGCCAAGTTCGTTTGACCCTATGAATAATTGGGTTGAATTAGGTCTAAAGTTGACAGTGGTAAGCATTCTCATTTTTTGACCTTGGAAAACGTCAAAAAACTGATATTGAGCATTTCGGAAATTGAATTTAATTAATCCAAAATCATTTTGAGTTAACCATAGTAAAGAGTCATTCTCAATAAAAAAATAGCGGTCAAAACTAAGAGAAGGCTGTTTTTTGCCCTCAAAAAAAGTGTTACGATTGGTAATTTTATCATTTTTAAGGTTTAAAAATACCAGTCCATCTTCCTTTTTTGAATAAAAAATCTTATCAACTTTTTGAAAAGGTTTAGCATTTGCTTTTGCATAAGTAGCCGATTCATTGATGATAAATTTTATCGTTTTTTTTATAGGATTATACACGTAAATTCCCTTTCCAATCACAATAATCCAAATTCTATTCTGTTCATCAACATAAAAAGGAATATACTGATGCAGTGTTCCATCTTTAGTACAATCTATATTTTCAAATGAATCTTTGGAACGAATATAATGATTCAGCCCCGATTCAGAAGTAAACCATAAATCGGCATTTTTATCTTCAATAATATTGGCAATGCTTACGCCAGTAATGGAAGAATTAAAGGGTTTATATACTTTACAGGTAGTACCGTCAAAACGATTTAACCCATTCAATGTTCCAATCCACAAGAAACCCTTTGAATCTGCTAAAAAGGAGGAGGCATTATTATTAGAAAGCCCACCTTCACGTGTGAGGTGATTAAAAGAAAGATTGAGCGTTTGTCCAAACAAACAGCACGTATGAAGAAGAAAAAAGAGGAATAATGATGGCTTCAAATTTTGAGTTTCTTTTCTTTATAATACCAAAGTAAAGAATATTCATTACAACTCAATACCGTTAACTAAATGATTATCAGTTTATTAGTTAGCGGTACTTTTAAAAAGAGAAAAAAGTATAGCACTAATACTGACCCAAATAATGGTTTCGATAATTAAATAGATTCGGTGGAGAAGATAAAATGTGTCGAGACTAAGTATTTTTTGATAACGAAAATCAATTAATTCGGTTAGATAAAAATGGATTAAAAACAAAAGGACTTGAAAACCGATAATACTGGTTGCCACAATTTGCTTGACAAGACCTGTTGAAGATGAGTTTTCATTTCTCAAACTAAAGGCATATAGCAAGAAAAGTATCAAACTAAAAATATTCAAATAAACCGTGACTTCCTGTGTAATCATGCCCATTTGAGTGTGAGAGCCAAGCACTTTCATTCCTAAAGGTACTACGAATCCAGCGTAAAAAGTGAATGCTCCCCACCAGATAGATAATATTACTATTCTAAATTGATTATTTTCCATTATGCTTTTCCAAAACCTCCACCACCTGGAGTCCATATTGTTAATTTATCGCCTTTTTGAGCAGAAAATTCGTTGGAAGTAAATTTTGTACCGTCATTTTTCTCCAGAATATGCTTACCAACTTTTCCGTTTTCACCACCATTTATTCCGTAAGGTTCTTGCTCTTGATGTTGGCGTAAAAGTGAAACCTCTACCTCTTCCAAAAAAGTTACTTCTCTCACAATACCATTCCCACCTTTAAAAGCACCATTTCCACCTGAATTTTCTCGAATTTCAAAGCGATTTAGGTAAATGGGATATCGTAATTCCAACACTTCGGCATCGGTAATGCGGGTATTTGTCATGTGGGTATGCACGCCCGAAGTTCCCGAAAAGCCCTCTCCTGCTCCACTACCGCCACAAATAGTTTCGTAATAGCCAAATTTAGCATTGCCAAACAAAAAGTTATTCATCGTTCCTTGAGAACACGCCACAATGCCAAATGCTTTCAATAGAGTATCGGTTAATCTTTGACTAACTTCCACATTTCCACCTACTACGGCAGGACAATTTTCTGGATTATCAGGGAAATCTGGGTTCAAAATTGACTTTTCTGGTATGATAATTTTCACTGCTTTCAAGATACCGTCATTTAGTGGAATCTTTTCATTTAGAAGTAGTCGTAAAACATAAACCACCACTGAATTAACGATGGCGATATTGGTATTTAGATTTCCATGATGCGTTTTAGCACTTCCCGAAAAATCTATAATACATTCATTTTGAGAGATTTCAACCTTTACTTTAAGTTTGTAAGAAAGACCATTAGTTTTAAAAATATCTAAAAACTCTTCGGCTTCATAAGTACCAATGCCAAAATTTTGCAAACGTTCTTGCATCTTTTGAGTTGAATATTCCTTCAAGCGATTCATATAAAAATGAACATTTGATAAACCGTAATTTTTTACCAAATTTTGAAGAGCTATTTCTCCGTTTCGATTGGCAGCCAAAGCGGCATTCAAATCAGCTAAATTCTCATCAACGGAACGGGTGGGATATTTGGCAGTGGTCAACACATTTGTAATCTCTTCCCAACGAATTTTTCCGTTTTTAATTAAATACATGGGAGGAATTACAACGCCTTCTTCAGCTAAATTTTTAGAATATGGAGGCATTGACGCTGGACGAATTCCACCAATTTCTGAGTGATGACAACGATTAACAACATAGCCAATCAACTGATTATCATCAGAATACACCGAAGAAATCAAGGTAACATCAGGCAAATGTGAACCACCATATTTTGGGTGATTGGTGATAACAACATCACCTTTTTCAATGGGCAGATATTTCAAAACACTTCGCACACACACGCCCAAACTCCCCAAATGCACAGGTATGTGCGGGGCATTGGCAATCAATTCGGCGTTAGCATCCAACAAAGCACAGGAGAAATCTAAACGCTCCTTTACATTCACTGACAAAGAAGTTCGTTGTAACAGAACACCCATGTTTTCCGCAATCGACATGAAACGATTGGTGAATAACTCTAATTGAGCTGCTTCATTATTCAATTGATTATCAGCTATTTGAAAATCTTCTCTAACATTAACTTTAGTAATATGTCCCGTTCCAAAATCATCAATAATAAACTCCCAATTATTTTCAATGACGGTTGTACTGAATCTATCTAATAACAAAGCAAAACCTTCAATTTTAGCCCCAAATTTCAGCTTTTCTCTAATAAAAACAGGTATTGATTCGTATTTTTTATCGACAAATGCCTTGATAAAATGTGATGGTTCTGGAGAATATAATTCGATTTTTTCAGACGATGGAAGTTCGATTTTTCCTGTATTATTTTTTTCTCCACCAATTACTCGAATACTTTCAATTTCAATGGCTCTATTTTCAACCCAATGTCCAAAAACAGAAGTGTATTTTCCTTTAAAATCTTCAATAACACCCTCAAAGTCAACATATTCAACTTCAATGCTCGAATCTTGTCCTTTAAATCTTAGATACAAGAATCGGTTCTTAATTTCAAATTTTTCTTGCGAAATTCCATCAAGATTTAGTTTTTGGGAAACCTCTAATTCCAATGGTTCAAAATATTGCTTCAAGTTTTGGCAGAAAAATTCATCAAAAATTTGAAGTACCGATGCTTCCGAAAAACGCTCCACCTGTGCCTTTGAAATACCAAAAGCTGATAATATTCCTGCGTCTTTGGGCAATAGAATCGTATTGATTTTCAACAAATTGGCAATACCACAAGCGTGCAAACCACCTGCCCCACCAAAAGCAACCAAGGCATAATCTTGCGTATCATAACCTTTTGCAATGGAAATTTTGCGGACGGTTTCTGCCATTTTCTCATTGGCAATTGCCCTAAATCCTTCTAAAATTTCTTCTCTACTTAATTGAAAATGAGCATTTTGTAAAATTTCTTGCAAACGCTCTTCTGCCTTTTCTGGAAAAACTGGTATTGAAAATTGAGTGGCATCTAAACGCCCCAATAATAAATTAACATCCGTTATCGTCAAAGGTCCACCCGCACCATAACACGCTGGGCCAGGAGTTGAACCCGCACTTTCTGAACCGACTGATAACTTATAACCATCATAAGTACAAATTGAACCTCCACCTGCGGCAACAGTTTCAATGGCCAATGATGGACTAAAAATCTGGGCATTTCCAATTTGCTGACTAAACTGATACTCAAAATTTCCATCGAAACGAGCCACATCGGTACTCGTTCCACCCATATCAAAAGCAATAAAATGCTGATTATTAGCTTGTTTGGCAATTACCGAAGCTCCTACAACGCCACCTGCTGGCCCCGAAAAAAGGCTATCTTTGGGATAAAAAGCATTTGACTGTACCAAACTGCCCGCACTGGTCATCACTTTTAAGGATTGATTGGGTAATTTATCGGTAATATTTTGGAGGTAATTAGAAATAATAGGAGCTAAATAGGCATTGACAACGGTCGTTTCAGCCCGATTTACAAACTTTATTTGTGAACTTAATTCAGTGGAAATATTGACAAACTTGAAGTATTTTTTTAAGGTTTCTTGAAGTGTTTTTTCGTGAATATTATTCCGATAAGCATTTTTCAAACATATAGCGATTGATTCAATACCTTGATTTATAAGACTTTGAATTAACTCATTTTCATCAAAAAGAAGTGTCTGAATGATATTTCCATTTGCATCAATCTGTTCCTCAATTTCAATAACCAAACTATATAATGGTTTTGGACGAATAATATTTAGGGCAAAAATATCTGGACGAGATTGATTGCCAATCACCAATAAATCTTTAAAACCTTTAGTAACAATAAAAGCAGTTTTTGCTCCTTTCATTTCTAAAAGTGCATTTGTACCTTTTGTAGAACCAATCCGCATTTCTATCGACGGAAAAGATTCTGACAAGGCTGTTTCAGTAATGAGCCTTGCCCCCAAAACAGGTGCTTCCTCATTTGCAGTCAAAGCAAAGCTAAATATTTGATTTTGAAGAGTTTTCGGGATAGGTTTATCTATTTCTAAGATTGACTCGTGTATATCAAACCTAAGAACTGTGGCTTGAAAATCATGTCCTATAATCAAAAAGAGATAATCTTTTAGAAAATCTCTTTTCAATAACCAAGATTGTTTTACTTTAAATTTATTTGCCGAAATTTGCTCAATGACTTCCCCTCGAATACTGCTACTCGAAAGGATTTTACAACGATATTCCGTTCCAAAATTATCGGTAGCAATACAATCCGTAAATGTTCCTCCTGTGTCAATTGAAATCTGGAAAGATTTTGTCATTTTGGTAATGTATATTAAAAATCAAGATGTACATTTAACCATCCTCCGTCGAATCTTACACCAAACTTCTTGTAAAAATTGATAGCAGGCTCATTCCAATCCAAAACTTGCCACATTACACCTGTACACGACGTTTTTTTAGCTTGTTCAATGGTTGCTTCTAATAATTTTTCGCCCAAACCTTTTCCACGCATTTTTTCAGAAACAATTAAATCTTCCAAGTAAAGCCTTTTGCCTTTCCAAGTAGAATAACGATAATAATATAATGAAAGCCCCACGACTTGCCCTTCAAATTCGGCTACAATTGAGCCAAAAATCGGGTTTTCACCAAAACCATCAGCATACATTTGTTCAACGGTATTGGTTACTTGCTCAGGAGCTTTTTCATAAAGAGCTAACTCTTTAATTAACTCAAACATCACTGGCACATCTTCTTTTATGCCCTCACGAATTACTATCGACATTTTTCTTGTGATTTATATTATCTATTATTCATTATTTACGTAACCTTCCCACTTCTCAATCACCAATTTTATTTCTTCTGGAAGCTCGGTTTCAAAGTGCATAAACTCGCCAGTTTTAGGATGAATAAATCCTAATGATTTTGCGTGTAGGGCTTGTCTTGGGCATAATTTAAAACAATTTGCCACAAACTGTTCGTATCTCGTAAAAACTGTTCCACGCAATACTTTATTTCCACCGTAGGTTTCATCGTTAAAAAGTGTATTCCCGATTGACTTCAAATGCACCCTAATTTGGTGCGTTCTTCCTGTTTCTAAATTACACTGAACCAAAGAAACATAACGGATTTTTTTCAAGACTTTGTAGTGTGTTACCGCTTCTTTTCCTTGTGAACCATCTGGAAATATTGCCATAATTTTACGGTCTTTCAAACTTCTACCAATGTGTCCTTCAATTGTACCTTCATCATTTTTAGGTTCTCCCCAAACTAAGGCATTATAAGTTCTTTCGATGGTGTGGTCGAAAAACTGCTTGGCTAAATGTGTCATGGTTTGTTCAGTCTTAGCAATGACTAATAGTCCCGATGTATCTTTATCAATACGATGGACTAAACCTGGACGAATTTCCCCATTTCGGTGCGTTGGTAAGTTCTGAAAGTGATACACCAAAGCATTCACCAAAGTACCGTCCCAATTACCATGTGCAGGGTGAACAACCATGCCTGCGGGCTTATTTACAACCAAAAGTTCATCGTCCTCATACACAATATCAAGTGGAATATCTTGCGGAATAATTTCGTTATCTCTCGGTGGTTCAGTGAGTTCCACCGTAATAACATCAAAAGGTTTTACCTTGTAGCTCGCTTTCACAACCGCTCCATTTACCTTCACTGTACCTTCATCAATTCCCTCTTGAATCTTCACTCTTGAAGCATTTGGTAACTTCATCATCAAGTATTTGTCAATTCTAAGGATATTTTGCCCTTTATCAACTGTAAAATTATGATGAACATATAATGCTTCGTCTTCTTCTAATTCTTGCATACATTTGTGTTTCTTAGCAATAGCTAATTTGACCCCAAATTTAAAAAAATATTGTCATGATTCAACTACCTGCTTCTCCATTACAGTTAATAAATGACCCACTTTTAAGTAATTACCCCATAAAATTGTACATAAAACGTGATGATATTATTCATCCAGAGATTACTGGCAACAAATGGCGTAAATTAAAGTACAATCTTATCGAAGCACGTAAAACTGGATTTAATAGACTTATGACTTTTGGAGGTGCATATTCTAATCATATTTATGCTACTTCGGCAGCGGGGAAAGAGTTTGGCTTTGAAACGACTGGATTAATTAGAGGAGATGAATTAAATCCAGACTCAAATACAATGTTAAAAATGGCAAAACTAAATGGCATGGATTTAATTTTTCTGCCAAGATTAAGTTATGGTTTCAAGGATAAAATAACTCGTCAGTACAAAAACGATTTTTATGTTATTCCAGAAGGTGGCTCAAATGAGTTAGCTGTAAAAGGTGTTGTGGAAATGATGGATGAAATTTATTCCGAAATCACTCCTGACTATATATGTGTTGCCTCGGGAACTGGTGGAACATTGGCAGGTATCATTACTGGATTGCGAGGAAATACAGAGGCTATTGGCTTTGCCGTGTTAAAAGACAAAGGTTTACTCTGGAACGCAGTGGCTAAATTAGTCCCTGAATCATCCGAATTTGATATTTCAACGGATTATATCTTCGGAAATTATGGAAAAACCACACCCGAGCTCATTGAGTTTATCAAAGCTTTTGAACGGAGAAATCCAACGATTAAGCTCGACCAAGTTTACACAGGAAAAATGATGTTTGGTGTTTATGATATGATTCAGAAAGGTCATTTCAAAGAAAATTCAACCATTGTGGTCATTCATACGGGTGGATTGTTAGGGCGTTGTAAAGAGTTGGACGAAATAAATTAGAGAATATCTTGGATATTTTTTTGAATATTTTTACAAATCTGATTCAAAGGTAAATCGTTAGAATCTATCCCAAAAGGATTTTCGATTTCCTCCGCAATTAACTCCAAACTGGCAAGAACATAAAACACAAAAACGACAATTGGAATGGATAAATACCCTAAGCTAAATACATATCCGAAGGGTAAAGTCATCACGTAAAAGAAGATAAATTTCTTGATAAATACAGAATATGAAAATGGAATGGGTGTATTTTTTATACGTTCACAAGCCCCACAAATGTCTGTAAATGAGCTTAATTCATTATTTATAAACAACAATTGTTCCCCAGTTAAAAGCTGCTTTTGATACAATTCATGTACTTTCTTGTATAATAACGCCGCTATATGATTGGGTTTATGACTTCCCTCAGCTACAATTATTTGTGTTATAAAAAGTTCACTATTTCGTTGATGTCCACGTAAATGTCGTTTCAAGGCAAATACATATTCGATAATAATTTGCTGAAACTCATTCCGAAGATTGACCTCTTCACTTGGTAAAATTGCACTCAATTTCATCGCAAGATTTCTGGA
>JAAFIU010000252.1 GCA_013298805.1 Cytophagales bacterium
ATTTTAGTTAAAATGCAAAAATGCCCCATTTTCGCCTAAAAAAGCGTCATTATGGGGCATTTTTCTTTAATAATAGTATATAAGATGCTGAATATCAAACTGTTGGGCATTTGCCAAGTTACCCTGAAAATTTCAATTTAACCCGTTTTGTTTGCTCTCTGCTCTAAAATCTATCCTCTAAATTAATATCCCGCATTTTGAGGGAATGCTGTTGCTCCTCCTTCAGTACGGTCAATTTGTGATTGAGGAATTGGACGAACATTGTGCATATCTTTAATATTTCCAGCAGCTTGTGGATTATAAAGTTTTACTCTTTCTACCAATTTACCCCAACGTTTCAAGTCCATCCAACGAATTTGTTCTCCTGCTAATTCACGTCCACGCTCATCCATTAAGAAGTCAAATGTCATTTGAGCAGTAGTGATTTGCATTGCGGCTGTTTTGCCTGGGAAAGCCGCACGAGTACGTACTGCGTTGACTGCCGCAGTTGCTTCAGCTACCTTTCCTTGCATTAATTGAGCTTCAGCCAACATCAAATAAGTATCTGCTAAACGGAAAGCTAAGAAATCACGGCTACCAGGAGCATAAGTTTTATCTTGACGAAGTGGGTCCATAAATTTAGTTAAAGTTGGGAAAAGAGCTTCTGTATAAGCACTTGGTACCAATACTTGATATGGTTTTTTAGCACGTTCAGCCAATGGCATTTCATAACCAGGAATATAAATAGCAGTATCTCCAGCTTTGAAAGTAACTTTCGTTTTTGAACCATCAAATGCAGTATTGAAAGTTCCTGGGTTATTTGCCAACCAAGTATCTCTGAATGATTTTTTGTAACGAGAATCATTTACTTTATCAGCAAAAACGGTTTCAGTAAGATATTTTGTTGGACGCAAACGCTTGAATGGACGGTCATAATTTACATCACGAACCATACCCGCTTGTACGTCATATTGCATACCAAAGAACAAGTGTAAGTTATTCCCAAACGTGTTACCATCACCAGAGTTATCCAAAGGAGTTGGAGCTGTGTTAGTCAATGGGTCAGCAGTATATTGAACAGCAAAAATAACTTCATCGTTGATTTCACCCGCACCTTGTGTAAATACACTTGCAAAATCTGGTAATAATCTAAAGCCGTAGTTATTGATTACGTTGGTTGCATAGGTAGTCGCTTTCGCATAATCATCTGTTGCTTTTGACGAAGACATTGCTTTTGCTAAATAAACACGAGCCAATAAATGTTCCGAAGCCGCTTTTGTTGCACGACCATAATCAGATGATGCTTTTTTGTTTTCTAAATCTGGTAACGAAGCCTCCAAATCTGCAATGATTTGCTTGTACATCTCTGCTTCTGAAACTCTCGATGTTTTTTTAGTCGGTACTAAAGTTTCACTAAGCGGCATATCAACACCTCCCCATTGTTGCAACAAAAGGAAGTAATAATGAGCTCTTAGAAACTTCATTTCTGCAACTCTTTGTTTTTTTACAGCGTCAGTGATACCAGTTGCACTTGGAGCTCTTTCGATAACGGCATTACAAGTGTTAATTCCTCTGTATAATTCATCCCAGATACTTTTTAACCAGTCAACCTGTGAGTTTAATTGTGCATCATAAAAGTGAAAACCTTTATAACTACCATCAGCTCCCGTTGCGTATAAGTCTGTTCCGTACTCAGTAACTGTCAAACCCATTTGAGTTCCGTAAAAACCTCTTAGTGAGGCATAAGCAGAATTAATTGCTGCATTAAAACCAGCTGGTGTACTGATATAGTCATTACTGATACCAGAAACAACGGTTTCTTTGAGGACATCTTCGCAAGATTGACCAACCATCATGAAGGCAAGCAAGCTGAAAATTTTTAATGATTTTTTATATGTTTTTTTCATTTTTTTAATTTTTAAGTAGGGTTATAAATTTTGAGGTCGTTTTATTCGATTAATCTGCTAATCCCGAACGCCTAAATCCTAACTCTTAATTTCTAAAACCTAATCTCTCACTTAGAATTTAACATTCAAACCAAAAGTCATAACACTTGTAGCAGGAGTTACATTTCTATCAACTTTGTTTGTTTGTGTTTCAGGGTCAACACCATTGTATTTTGAACGATATGTTGACCAGATGAACGGTTGTTGGATACTTGTAAACAAACGTAAAGATTCTAAGCCCATTTTCTGAATGATTTTAGAAGGGAATGTGTAACCGAAATTGATGTTACGTACTTTTACAAATGAACCGTCGAAGTTGATAATCGCACCGTTATTTACGGGAGATTCTTGATTTGATTTTGGTTGTGGAAATTCGTTAGTTGGATTGTTTGGAGTCCAATAATCCACTTTCATTTGTTCGTAACGACCAGCTAACTGGTTCAAATCTTGGTGGAAACCACTCACAATCATTTGTCCTTGTTTTGCATAAATAAAGAAACTCAAGTCAAATCCTTTGTAGCTCATACGGTTGGTGATACCGCCACTCCAGTTAGGAATATCTGAACCTAAAATAACTCTGTCGTCAGCATTAATTTTACTGTCGCCATTAGTATCTTGAATTTTGATTTGTCCCACTGAACTACCCATTGCTTTTGCTTGGTCAGCTTCGTTTGTTTGCCAGATACCTAATTTTTTGTAGTCATAAATTACTGATAATGGTTGACCAATGAACCACTTGTTACCAATATCATCAACAGCTCCATTGTATAATGAAAGAATTTTCTCTGTATTTTTTGTAAAAACAAAATCTGTTGTCCATTTGAAACCACCTTTATCAACATTAACCGTTGAAATACCTGCTTCAAATCCATTATTTTGAGTTTCACCTACGTTACGAGTTATTGAAGCAAACGCTCGTGAGCCTGGTAAGAAATCAGATAGTAATAAATCTGTTGTATTTGTTTGATAGAATTCTAACGAACCTGATACTCTACCTCTCCAAAGTGAGAAATCTAAACCAACGTTTTTAGAAGTAGAAGTTTCCCATTTCAAGTCAGGATTTCCTAATGTATTTGGGCGAGCTCCATAAGCAGATGTTACATTCCAAGCATAAGCTGTACGAGCTAATTGAGCTTGTGTTTGGTATGGTTGAACACCTTGGTTACCCGTTGTTCCGATACTTGCACGTAATTTTAATTGGTCAATTTGCGTTAAACCTTTCATAAATGGCTCACTGCTAATATTCCAACCTAAGGCAATTCCTGGGAAGTTACCATACTTTGTATTTGCCCCAAATTTACTTGAACCATCACGACGTATCGTTGCTGTAACTAAATATTTGTCTTTGTAATCGTAATTGATACGAGCCATGTAAGAGTTAATAGCCCATTGAATTAAATTACTTCCATAAGCTGATACTTTTTCGGCATTACCTAAACTATAAAACTGTTGTGGTTCAGATAAAACATTGGAAACGGCTATATTATTATATTCAAAGTTTTCTTTCTGAATAGATTGTAAAGCTGTAATACCTAAATTATGAACCTTGTTGAAGGTTTTGTTATAAGTAATAATGTTTTCAAGTGTCCAGTTAAAACCGAACTGAGTGTTCTCAGCCGCCGTAGGACTGCCACCTTTGTTTGCGTTCGTTTGCGCACCAATGAAACGTCCAGAACGTGAGATAGTAATGTCTGGACCAAAGTTTACTCGATATTTTAATCCATCCAAAATTGTTGCTTCTGCATAAATACTATTGAAAATACGGTATTTCTTGATTTCATCAACTTGAGCTCCTGGAACAACTTCCGCTAATGGGTTTGTTAAAAGGGCATCATTGGTTGGAGAGAATTTGATACTTCCATCTGCATTGTACGGCGTTCCTAATGGGTTTTGCTGTAAAGTAGCACCGTAAGGGTTTAAACTTGCTCCATTTCTTACACTGCTCATCATATAAGATGACACACCAACTTTCACAACTTTGTTCACTTGGTGGTCAAGGTTAGCACGTAATGAATAACGGCTATAATCTAAACCTGGATTAATACCTTTATCTTGGAAAAATCCACCTGAGATATAAAATTGAGTTTTGTCTGTACCACCTTGGATGCCCAATGAGTGACTTTGTTGAATACCTGTTTGAAGCACCAATGATTGCCAGTCTGTATTACGACCTTGTGCAATACCTTCTGCAACGTTAGGGTCTCCACCTAATACAGCTACTTTTGAATCAGCATAAGGGTCGGATACTCCTGTTGGAACAGCATTTCCATTAATATCTTTGTAACCTCCAGTTGCACGATATGCTTCACGTACAAACTCTTGGAATTCAGTTCCATTAAATAATTTTACTTTATCTAAAGCCTGAGAAGTACCATAGTATGTATCGTAACTGATGGTTGTTTTTCCTTTTGTTTTTCCTCTTTTTGTAGTTACCAAAACAACACCATTGGCACCTCTTGCCCCATAAATGGCTGCCGCAGAAGCATCTTTTAATACTTCCATTGAAGCTACGTCGTTCGGATTAATATCTTCATATCCTCCCGATGTAAAATCAAATGGACGGTTAGACATCAATTCGTTTCTGTCTCCTACCATTGGAATTCCATCTACAACGTAAAGTGGAGCGTTTCCTGCATTGAATGAACGACGACCACGAATCAAGATATTGGGAGTCGAACCTGGTTTTGAACCTGACTGAGAAACGTCAACCCCAGCAATACGTCCTTGCATAGCTTGTCCAAGGTTAGTGATAGGCATTTCAGTAATTTGTTTAGCCGTTACAGAAGCAATTGCTCCAGTTAATTGACTTTTTTTCTGAGTACCATAACCAACAACAACAACTTCGCTCAATGACTGAACATCTGATAATAATTTAATGTCGATTTCTGTTTTTGCACCTACTTCAACTTCTTGACCTACAAAACCAATTGCGGAGAATGATAATTTAGATTTTGCAGGAGCTGAAATTTTGTAATTTCCAGAAGCATCAGAAGTAGTACCTTTATTTGTACCTTTAATGGCTACACTTACTCCTGGGATACCCTGTCCGTCTTCTGAAGAGGTAATTTTACCAGTTACAGATTGTTGACCGTAACCAGTCAGTGTAATTATCGAGAGCATCAGGCAAATTGCCCAACCGATATTACTCCGAAATTTTTGTAAAGATTTCATACTCATATTAATTGGATTAAGTTGGATTGGTAAAATTTAATTAGTAATAATTGTTTTGTTAATTCTTTTCCACAGGTCGTCTATTTCTTGATGTGAAAGTTGATTGATATGAAAATTGGGGTTTAAAATTTTATGACGAGCCATTTCAATATCAGGTAATTTTTCAGGATATTTTTTTAAAAAGGTTTCCCAAAAACAAGCATTAATTAAGTTATTGGGCGATTGAATCCATTCTGAGAAATACGTATCAGCAGCAAAATCTTCTGAACGATAATTCTCATATTTTTGAAAATCTAAAGCCACTTTTTGTAATTTTTTAAGTTTATTTTGCACTATAAGTGTAAAAGGCGGATGCTTTAAGTTTCTACTCAATTAATTGAAAGAAATTTTACGAAATCGCAAAAAAATACAGAGTTATATACTAAAAAAGCCCGATTGTCTCCAATCGGGCTTTAAGTATGTTGAGTATGGTTCTTTAAGCGAAGGCTAATTTGTCTTGTGAAAGATGTTCTTTTAATATTTTTAATGCTCCAAAGATTAAGTTATAAACTGATTGCGGGTTTATATTCATTGCATTTGAGATTTGGTCGGTATCCATATCTTGGAAAAATTTCAATGAAACCGCTTCTCTTTGTCTTTTGGTTAAGTATCTAAATGACTCGCTAAGATTTTCGGCTAATAATTTTTCTTCTTCAAAAGCCACCAGACGGTGTTCGTGCGAACCAACAAAGTCTGGATTATCCATATAATAAGCCTCATGATGTTGAGTATGGCGTTGTTGTGTTTCAAGATGTCTAACCAACTTACGTTTAATTGAAGCCATTAAATAGAAACGAACAGAAGTTGTTTCTCCTAAGTTTTGGTGATTTTTCCATAGCTCCACAAATAAATCATGTAAACAGTCTTTAATCAACTCACGGTCTGGGGTGATGCTTGTGCTATAATTATAGAGAAGATTTACATAGTTTTGATAAATCTGTGTAAATGCGTCATGATTTCCTCCTCGAAAGTCATTCCACATTTTTACATCATCACTATTTTTTGGGCTAATCAACATAATCTTGGGATGGTTATAAAGTAATATTTTAACTTAAATACTTGATATTTTTCATAAAGATATACCAAAAAAATATCACTATTCAAGGGTTTTATTGAATATTTTTCCGTAAACGTTTACGGAAACGTTTACACGA
>JAAFIU010000010.1 GCA_013298805.1 Cytophagales bacterium
TAAAACCGCTTGCTCCGTAAACGAAGATTGGACCTTTGAGAGATAGGATTTTTTCTTTTACCGAATCGGTCATTTTTATTTATTGAAGATTTAAAACTTGATAAAGGGCAATTTGATTTCGAGCTTTATGCAATGGGCAGTAAGCATAATTATACGCTAAATATAATTATTATTTACGTCATTGATAGCCATTTCAAATTGCTCTGGTTTCATGGGTAAATAATGCCATTCCATGCGGTTTTCCATATAAGAAACCCCTTTTCCTTTGGTGGTATTGGCAATCAATAATTTTGGCACGCCGTTCTTTTTTGCTTTAAAAAGGTCAATTTGAGTATAAATTTCCTCTACATTATGCCCATCACATTCAACTACATCAAAGCCAATAGCATCCCATTTTGATTTATCAGCCGAAACGCCTAAGATTTCATCGGTATTGCCAAAACCTTGTAAACCATTTTTATCAATCATCACGATAAGGTTATCCAAACCTTTTGCTACGGCATAATGAGCTGCTTCCCAAGTTGTGCCTTCGTTGGTTTCACCATCCGACATTAAAACGTAGGTATATTCGCCATTTTTAAGGATTTTGTTGGCTTGGGCAATGCCTGTTGCAATAGGGAAACCGTGTCCTAATGAACCCGTTGCAAATGGAATTCCAGCAATTTTGTTTGGAGCAGGGTGGGCAGGAAGTACCGTTCCGTTTTTATAAAACGTAGTTAATGCTTCGTCTGAAATCTCTCCAGATTCATTTAGGCAAGCATACAATGCTGCCGCTGCATGACCTTTTGAGAGCAGAAAAACTTCATTTCCTTGTTTATGAGATAACAAAGAACCTATCATTAAATCAACGCATGATAATGAACAGCCAATATGACCAGCATTGGCATTGAAGTACATATTAAGAATTTTGAGGCGTAAGCTCTTCTGCAACTTCTGTAAGTCGGCAAATGAATATAGAGTATTGTTCTTTGAGGGTATCATTCAGAGATGGGTTCGTCTTCTTTAGAAATGTAAAAAAACGTATTTCGACTACAAAAATAGCTGATTTTTATTAATGTAGCACGATTTAACCCAACGGAATCTGTTTTGAAAATATTAAACGGTCTATTTTTTAGTAATTGTAAACTCAACACGACGATTTAAACGACGACGTTCTTCGGTGGCATTGCTGGCAAGTGGGCGAGTTTGTCCCCAACCCTTTGTTGTAATTCTCTCAGAGGCTATTCCCTTAGTAATCAGGTACTTCTTTACTTCTTCAACTCTTTCTTCGGATAATTTTAAGTTCAATTGAAAGTCTCCCTGATTGTCGGTATGTCCTTCAAAAAGTATCTCTAAAGTTGGGAATTCTTTCATGGCTTGAACAATTCTATCTAAATCTTTTAAAGCAGGTGTTTGTAGTTGAGATTCGCCTTGTTCAAAGGTAAAACTGTTTAATATTCCTTTATTTCCAACTTCCAAAGGCATTAGATAAAAGTCTTTTTTGATTTCACGGTAAGATATTTCTTTTGATAAATCTACCATTTCATTTATTGCCAAATATCCTTTAGCATAAGGAACAAAGTTGTAAATTTCTCTCAACGGTACGATAAAGCTGAAAGAACCCGTTAATGGGTCATACTTTTTGACCTCTGGTTTTAGTTTATCATTTTGGGGAGTCATTGTTAAAAGAGCCTCAACAGGTTTTTTATCGGTGGTTGATAAAATATCTCCCGAAATGATGGCAACAGGTTCTGGTTTTGCTGTTTTAGGTAATTCTAATTTATAAATATCTTCTTTTTTTGAAGAATTTATTGAGCAGATATAGGCATAGTCTCCAGCGGCTGGAAGCGTAAAATATCCATCCCAATTTGGCGTATTTATGGCAGCTCCAAGGTTTTCTGGTTCTGACCAGTATTGCCAAGTATCGTCCAATCTTTTTGTTTTGAAAATATCATTATCGCCATATCCCGGAAAACCACGAGTTGAAAAATAGAGTGTTTTTCCATCGGCGGCAATGAAAGGTGTAACTTCATGTTCCGAAGTATTTATTTGTCTGCCCATGTTGATTGGTTCAGACCAATTATTGTTTTCTTTCTTGAATGAAACATATAAATCCCTTTTTCCCGCTGTACTTTTTCGTTGAATAGACATAACCATAACCATTCCATCAGGAGAAATTGCGTATTCAGCATTTGGACTTTGATTGTAGTAATTGTCAATTTTTATTTCTTCTGGATATGCCCATCCGCTGCGTGTACGATATGAGCGAGATATTCCAGGAGAAAGTTTTCCATCTTTGTTGTATTTGTTCATGAGTAAAATCTCACGACCATCGGCAGAAACTGAAAAAACAGCGTTTTTATCATTATTATTAATAGGGTAGCCAATATTTTTTGATTTTATCCAATTGCCATCTTTATCTTGTACACTGAACCATACATCTTGGTCTTTTTCTTTACCAAACATTGAAACATAATTACGGGTATAAAAGAGTGTTTTGCCATCGCCCGAAATGACAGGAGCAAACTCTTGATGTCTTGAGTTGACACCTCTCCCTAAATTTTCACGCAAAACCTCTTTCGGGGCATCGGCGGCAACTCTGATAGCTACTGAAATAGGCTCGCTTGAATCAGAAATACCAATAGCATCAATCTGGGTAGTACCTTTAATTTTTTCAGTATTTAGAATTAACTTAATGGCAGCAACACTGTATGAGGTAATTTGGGGAAGAATAATATTCTGCATTTTTCCTTTATCTTTTGTATCATTGTTATGATTTTCTGGACTTTGATAAAGAATGTGCGTAATATTTTCTGAATCAATGGCTATGATTTTTTCTATTGATCCTTGTCCATAATTTTCAGCAACGGCGACTTGTCTGATTGACATCAGTGTGTCAAAACCAACGGTGATAAATTCCTCACATGGATTATCTATTTGGAATGGCTCCCAAGCGGCGGTACTTTCTGAAAAATTGGGAAGGACATTGGGTTTACCTAAAGCTTGAATTGCTTTATACTCGGTGGTTTGAAATGGGATAACCCTTTCTGAAGAAAACTCTAATACCTTGCTTGCCCAAAACATTTTCTGTGAAAATGTTGGAAAAACAATTATTTGCAAGAAGAACAAAAAGACGGCGGATTTTTTGAACATTGATAACATGATAATAAGATTATTTTATCAAATACAAAAATGATACCGTTTTTGATGGAAGAATTATATACATCAGTAGAATTTTGAAATTTTATTGATGTTTTTATAGCAAAATAGTGTGAACCAATTATTGAAAATCAGCACGATTACTTACTGCTAATTTTTAATAATTGTAACTTCTACACGTCTATTGAGTCGTCTTTTTTCTTCCGAGTTATTACTGGCAATTGGACGGGTTGAACCGTATCCTTGTATTTGAACTCTTTTAATATTGATACCGCCTGCGGCTAAATATTTTTTAACTTCTTCAACTCTTTGTTTTGACAATAGTAAATTTTCGTTCCAATCTCCTTGGTTATCAGTATGTCCTTCCAACATGATTTCCATTGTTGGGTTTTCTTGCATCACTTTAACGATTCTGTCTAATTCTGGAAAAGAGTTATCTAAAATCTCTGCTTTACTTTGAGCGAAGAATACACTATTTAATGTCATTTTCTGCCCAGCCTCAATTGGAAGTAAATAAATATTCTTTTTGACTTCCTTAAAATTAGTTTCTTTGGTAAAATCTAAGGGTTCAGAAACTGCCATGAAGCCTTTTTTCGAGGCAGAGATTGTATAGCTCTGTTTCGACGGCAGCATCAACTTATAGTCACCCGTGAGTGGGTCATAAGTTACACATACCGTATCTTTATCAGTTAACGATTGGACATTTATACGGGCAGAAATCGGTTTTTTATCAACCATATTATAAACCCCACCCGTAACTTGAACTACTGCATTGGGTTTAATTGACTCTGGAACTCTTAATTTAAAAATGTCTTCTTCGCCAATGGCGTTTTCTTGTGAACTGAAAAAAGCGTAATCGCCAATGGCTGAAATAGAAAAATATCCGTCCCATTCTGGCGTATTGATGACAGAGCCTAAGTTTTCTGGTTCAGACCAATTAAGCCAAGTCTCGTCTAATCTTCTACTCAAAAAAATATCATTGTTTCCATAACCACTTAAACCTTTGGTAGAAAAATAAAGGGTTTTGCCATCAGCGGCAATAAAAGGGGTACTTTCTTCTTCGGCAGTATTTATTTTTTTTCCTAAATCTTTTGGTTCAGACCATGTGTCATCTGCTTGTAAAAATGATACATAAATATCTTTCCCACCTTGTGTTTCGTTAAATTGACCCGTTAAAATCAAAATTCTCCCATTCGGAGAAAAGCTATATTCGGCATATTCAGACCGATTCCTAAAATTGCGAATATTGATTGGTTTGGGAAAATTCCAGCCTGTGGGTGTTTTTGTGGACATTGAAACTCCTTTTGACATTGAACCATCTTTTAAATAAATATTATTTAAAAGTATCGTTTTTCCGTCGGGAGAAATGGCACAAATAGCATTATGTTCGATATTATTGATGGGTTCGCCAATTGGCTTTGCCATACCCCATTTGCCATCTTTTTGCAATTCCGAAAACCAAACATCTTGATTTTTACCTATGCCCAAATTGTCGGGATGTTTCCAACGAGTATAATAAAGTGTTTTGCCGTCGGGAGAAATTACTGGGGCTATTTCTCGATAGGCAGAATTAATATTTTCACCTAAATTTTCTTTAATAATCTCTGCAGGAAGGTTTTTTGCCAAATTAATATTGGCTTTAATGGGAGTCTCTGATTGAGAAATGGCAATGGCATCAATCTGATTCCAGCCTTTTACTCTTGTGGTGTTTAGTACAATTTTTATACCTCTTACTTTGAATGGTGTTAATTTTGATAAAGTCAAGTTAGCCATTCTCCCGACTTCGGCAGTGGGCGAATTTTTATTTGTCCAAAGAGTTTTTAGATTGTCAAATTCGTCAAAAGCTTCAATTCTGATGATACAACCTTGTCCGAAATTTTCGGCAATGGCAACTTGGCGGATAGGCATTAAGGTATCAAACCCAACAATCAAAAATTCTTCTTGGGGATTATCTTGTGTCATAGGTTGCCACGCACATACGCTTGGTCCAAATTGAGGAAGTTTATTGGGTTTACCTAATGCTTGAATGGCTTTGTTTTCTGTGGTAGTATTTGCGTCAGAATATTCAGATGAGAAAGCAATAACACGGCTTGCCCAGTAGGTTTTTTGTGCTAATGATTGAAAGGATGTTAATAATATAAAAATGGCTATGGTGAATCTCATGTCGGAGGGTAATGAGTTTATTATGAATGTGTTAATATTTTGCGAGCGATGCTATCCTCAGAATATTTTACTTACTCATAGACTCATTCACTATGAACGCATAAATATTTTGACACTCAAAAAATCGAAATTTCTTCTATAAATTTTGGCTCGTGACAAGTTTTCTTGATTTTCTCAAATTTAATTCTTTTCGCTTTTTGTTCAAGTTTTAATCCTTTTTGAACTTGAATATTATGGTCAAAAAACTCAATGGCACGTTGTACTTTATTTTTGTTGATAGTAAGAAAATAAGGTTGACGACCATTTTTTTGAATTAAACGTGCGTCTAATTTATAAATTGTTCCTTCTGGAAATTCAGAAATAATTTTAGCGGGACAACCAATTTTTAAATCGCAGGGAATGGTTTGTCCTTCGAGGGTTTTTAGTCTTGGGCGATTTCTACGGGTATCGAAATACACTTTGGCGTAAATATCCAAGAATATTTTTTTTTCTAATTCGGGCATTTCAGAAACGAGCGAAAGTTGCATAATTCGATTAAATTTAAAGATTTTCGTAGGATTTATAAAATTAAAGATAATTTGCTAATCTGTCAAATATACTTGTTTTAAGGGTTGATTTATCTTAAAATTTCATTAAAAAATCTCTTAAAATGCTTCAAAGCTATTTTCTAACTTGGATTTGAAAATAATCAAAGAGTGATATGACAAATTTTCAAATCCAAGTTGTGAGCATTTATTTCACTTCAGTCAATTCTAATATTACACTATTTCTACGTCCGCTCAATTCTGGATTAATACCAATATTCATTAAATAATCACCCGAATAGACTAAGTCAGATTTTAAAGATGAAGTTGTTCCTGGGAATAAATTAATCTCTTTAACGCTGTACTTTTTAGTTGGTGATAAACCTTTCAATTTGATTGGTGTTGGATTGTAACCCGTGTCAAATCTGTTGGTTGTCAGGTAGTTGAACATGACAGCATGGTCTTGGTTTTCGTTGCTAAACATCAAAGAAGCAAAAGGTTTCTCCCAAGGATTTTGTAATCTGTATAAATCTCCTTTCCAGATAACAGGGTTAATTCTTTTGTAATTTTCTAACGCTTTTTGACTAAATTCAAGCTCCTTTTCGGTCAATTGACTTACCACAATATCGTAACCCATTTTGCCCATCATCGCCACGTCCGTTCTGTATTTTAAACCAATTTTACTCCAATCTGTTATGTGATTACAATGAGCAATGGCAGGATAGAAGTACGAATATTCCCACTGAATAAAAACTCTTTCTAAAGGGTCTGTATTATCACTCAACCAAAATTCAGTAAAATATTTCAAGGCTTCATAGTCAACTCGTCCGCCTCCGCCTGAGCATAACATCATCGGAACTTTCGGGAATTTCGCTCTGATTCTTTCCAACACTTTATACAGGCCTTTCACATATTCAACGTACAAATGCGTTTGTGGCAAACCTTGTTTTTGCAAATACATCGAGTGGGCGTTGTAAGTTACTGCATTGCAATCCCATTTGATAAAAGCAAGGTCTGGGTTTTTGGTAAATAAGTTGTCTAACACGCCAAATACAAAATCCTGTACTTCTGGATTCGATAAATCAAGCGGTAACTGATTTCTAAAATAATGTTCTGGTCGCTCAGGTTCACGAATTACCCAATCTTTATGTTGTTCATATAATTCTGACTTTGGATTTACCATTTCTGGCTCTACCCAAATCCCGAATTTTATGCCTGCTTTGGTAGCTTCTTTCATCAAGTAGCCAATGCCATTGGGTAATTTTTTGCGGTTTTCTTGCCAATCGCCTAAACCTGCAACATCACCATTTCTTGGATATTTATTGGCAAACCAACCATCGTCTAATAAAAATAAATCAACGCCTAATTTTTTACCATCTTTGAATAATCCTGTTAATTTTTGTTCGTCAAAATCAAAATAAGTGGCTTCCCAGTTGTTTAAAAGCGTTAATCTTGAACCTTCACCGTCCAAAAGTCGATATTTCTTCGCCCAATTGTGCATATTTCTACTGGCTTCCCCTTTTCCATTTTCTGAAAATGTTGAAATAAATGACGGCGTTTTAAATTCTTGATTCGGAGCAAGTGAATATTCAGAAGCATGAGGGTTAATTCCTGCTAAAACTCTTAAATTATGATAGGAGTCAACTTCAAAGTCAATCTTGAAATTCCCTGACCAAGCTAACGTTCCCAACATCACTTTGCCCTCGTCTTCAGTAGCTTGGCGGTCGAACGTTAGCATAAAGGTTGGCGGTTGGAATAAATTAGCTCTTGTTCCTAATTTTGAATCTAAGGTTTTAATTCCTGCCGTTAAAAGCGTT
This sequence comes from Cytophagales bacterium, assembly GCA_013298805.1. Taxonomy (GTDB): domain Bacteria; phylum Bacteroidota; class Bacteroidia; order Cytophagales; family Spirosomataceae; genus Arcicella. The sequence goes on from JAAFIU010000010.1 coordinate 7,643, forward strand.
TCTTCGGGTTTCATTTCTTCGCCCCAACCTCCGTGATAATGATGTAAAACGTAATTATCAGCCGAGAAATACATATTTGCCGAAGCATATTTTTGCATCAAAATGTTCTTTTTTTCTTGGTGTTTTATCAAACTCCATTGCTCAATTACATTTTCTTTCGCATAAACTTTATAACAAAGCGTTACTTCTACTGGGTAAGCAGGGTCTTTCAGTAAAATATTTGTTTGCGTAACGTTATCATCAATTTTTACGGTTTGATGACTCACATATTTTAATTCTAAGGAGTTATTTCCGTCGGCATGAGTTATCTGGATAGCTGGTTCAACTAAGCTCCAAGTTCCGCTTGGGGTGTAGGCAGAATTGTAAATACCTGCATTTGAGTCGTTGTAACGAAACTCTTGAGCAATGATAGCATTGTCTGCTGATTTGATTAATTTCTTGCCAAAATGAACAATTCCTAAACGATTATCCTTATCAGTTTGTAGGACTAAGGAGTTCTTCGCTGTTTCAATGGGAATTGTAATCATTTGTTGGGCTTGTACTAAATAATTGGAACAAGTTGCGACAATTAATAAAATAAAGAGTTGAGGTTTTTTGAACATAGTTTTGATTTTGAGTGTCTTTGGATTTCCGAAATTACCAATTTTATTCTCAATCATTGTCTGTTTTTAATAAATTCATTGATTCAAAATGTCAAAATGGTTAATGAGAAAAGTCATTTAGTTTAATAAAGATAAATTGAGGTCTTGGCTTTATCTTTGATGAAATATCCAGAATTATTGAAAATGGTAACGACTTTAGATAAAATATTTGAAATTATACGTGGAAATGCCAACGAAAAAGAACTCGCTTGGCTCGAAGAAAAAACTCAGAATGCAAAATCTACCCAATTGGCTTTTGTGGCAACGCCAAGATTTATTGGCAAACGACCGATTAGTTTTGAGTTAGCCAATAATCAAACAAAAAATTGGACTTTAGACCGATTGGTGAGAGTTTACTTATTACTGAAATTAGAAAATATCAACCCAGAAGGATTTGAAGAACAAGTAAATACGCTTTTTGATACTGCCGAAATCAACGAATCTATTGCACTTTATTCTGCTTTGCCATTATTCCAACAACCCGAAAAATGGCTTTTGAGAGCAACCGATGCCGTTCGTTCAAATATCGGAGATATTTTTGATTCAATTGCTTTTGAGAATGATTATCCAGTAAAACATTTCTCAGAATTAGCGTGGAATCAATTGGTTTTGAAATGTATTTTTAATGAAAAACCAATTCATCAAATTGTTGGCTTGGACTCCAGAGCCAATCAGCATTTAGCCGATACACTTTCGGATTTTGCCCATGAGCGTTGGGTGGCTGATAGAAGGATTCCTGCTCAGGTTTGGCGTTTAGTGACCAATTTTTTAACCGAAATAATCGTTAAAGATTTAGAAAGTTTATTTCTTTCAAATGACCTTCAAAACCAGATTGCGACAACATTGGTTTGTTCACAAACTAATAATTTGGAAGCCAAAGATTTACTAAACAAATATCCAATATCGATAAATCCAGAAATGTTGACTTGGGAATATTTAGAGAATCAATCGGCCATTTGTTATGTGTAATTTCAAATCTGTCAGAGTTGTAACTGACAATTTGCGTATTACTTCTCGAAAGTTCTAAAACTTTCGAGAAGTTTGTAACGCTTAATTTCTGAAATGAAACTGAAAATCGGGTTTGAGTAAATAATCAAAACTGACGAAATAAACCACAAATAAGGTTATGAATAATTACAAAAAATATCATCTTTGACCTTTCTTTCAAACGTGTGTGATAGAAACCTACGGAGGTTTTAATAATCAAGAAAAGCTTTTGAGAACAAAAGCTTTTCGCTTAATATAAAATAATCATTACAATGTGTCTTAATCACGATGAAATAAAGCAGAATCCTTCCCATTTTGAGGAATCGCAAGCCAATATAGTTTCTTCCAATACAGAATTTAGCAATTACAAGGATTTGATTGCGGGCATGAAGTTTTTTGACCCGCATATTCACATGACCTCCCGTACTACCGACGACTATCAGGCCTTGGCGGATGCTGGGGTTGTGGCGATTATTGAGCCTGCTTTTTGGTTGGGTCAGCCCCGAACAGGTTTGGCTACTTTCAAAGACTATTACAGTAGTTTGGTTGGTTGGGAACGTTTCCGTTCTTCGCAATTTGGCATTAAACACTATTGCACCATCGGACTCAATTCTCGTGAAGCAAATAATGAAGCTTTGGCTGAACAAGTAATGGAGATTTTGCCTTTGTACTTGATGAAAGAAGGCGTGGTTGGCGTTGGTGAAATTGGTTTCGACGACCAAACGGCTGCTGAAGAAAAATACTATCGTTTGCAGTTAGAATTAGCGAAAGAAATGAATTTGCCTGTGCAAGTTCATACGCCTCACCGTGATAAAAAGAAGGGAACTGAACGTAGTATGTCAATTGCTTTGGAACACGGAATTGACCCTAAAATGGTTATTATTGACCACAATAATGAAGAGACGGTAAAGTCTGTGCTTGACCAAGGTTTTTATGCCGCATTTACGATTTATCCATTTACAAAAATGGGTAATGAACGGATGGTAGAAGTTGTAAAACAATATGGTTCGGAGAGAATAATGATTAATTCAGCCGCAGATTGGGGCATTAGCGACCCTTTGGCAATTCCGAAAACGGCAGCTTTAATGAAAATTAAAGGCATTGCGGACGAAGATATTCGTTTGGTAACTTACCAAAATGCCATTGATGCTTTTGCTCAAAGTGGGCAAATTAATGTAACCGATTTTGAAGAGCCTGTGGTGATTGACCAAACACAAAAATTCAACGGCAATACTATTTTAAGAGGAGGACAGCAACCAAGAATCGACAAAGATGCGATTGTGATTCGATAAGAAATTAAAAAATGAAATATTACTTACAACTGATGCGACCTGCCAATTTGGTGACGGCAATTGCGGATATTATGGCGGGTCTTTCAATTGCGAAATTTGTGTTTTCGACTGATAGTTTATCTTTACAGACTATATTTTTATTGAGTCTTTCAACGGTTGGATTGTACGGTGGAGGCGTTGTTTTTAATGATGTTTTTGATGTTGAATTAGATGCTATTGAACGTCCTGAAAGAGCCATTCCAAGCGGAAAAGTTTCTAAGCAGAGTGCTACACTTTTGGGAAGTATTTTATTGGTTTTAGGGATTTCTTGTGCTTTTTTAGTAAGCTTCGAAAGCATGATAATTGCCATTGTTGTTGCCATTTTAGCCTTAGTTTACGATAAAATTGGGAAACATCACACTTTTTTAGGGCCAATCAACATGGGATTGTGTAGAGGAGGAAATCTACTTTTAGGCATGAGTGTAATTGTGTCTTCATTACAAGATTGGTGGTGGATTGGTATTGTCCCTGTCTTATACATTGCTGCCATTACCATGATTAGTAGGGGAGAAGTTCACGGGGGAAGTAAATCAATTCTATATTTTGCGGGAATTTTATATGTGATAGTGAGTATTTCTCAAATCGCTTTGTCTTATCATTTTGGGAATGTTTTGATAGCACTTCCTTTTGTAATTTTACACATTTATCTCATTTTCAAACCTTTATTGGTCGCAATTCGAAACCCGATTGGGCCTAATATTGGTAAAGCCGTAAAAGCGGGAGTACTCGCTCTCATCGTTATGGATGCGGCTTGGGTGAGTGTCTCAGGCAACTTTCCTGTGGCAATTGCGGTTTTGTTATTATTACCTTTGTCGATTAAAATCGCAAAATTGTTTGCGGTAACTTAATGAAGGTTTTAGGGTTGGGTTTTATTTTTCAGTAATTATTTTAGACCTCCAATAGTAGATAGTTGGAAATACTAACACCTGACCCCTAAGTCCTAATCCCTAATATAAAATTCAACAATGACTCAAATACAACAATCATTTCAAGTGCCATTTACGTACAATGTTATGTTTACGGAAAATATGTTCTCGCTTGAAAATGAGATTTTTATCAATTTTTTGAAAAACTTTGGAAATTCTAATTTCCGAAAAAAAATACTTTTTTTAATAGACGCTGGAGTAGCTGAAAATCATACTTATCTTCCCGATGCCATCAAAAGCTATTTTGCCAATCAAGAATCAATTACTTTGGTGTCAGAAATTTTAGTTTTTGAAGGTGGCGAAAAAGTCAAAAATGACCCTCAAGTTTTAGATGCCATCTTGCAAGCCATTGATAAACACGGTATTGACCGTCATTCGTTTGTGGTAGCAATTGGCGGAGGAGCATTTTTAGATGTTACGGGTTATGCTTCTGCTATTGCCCATCGTGGCGTAAAATATATCAGAATTCCAAGTACCGTTTTGTCACAAAATGACTCAGGGGTTGGGGTAAAAAACGGCGTTAACTTCTTCGGAAAAAAGAACTTTCTCGGCACGTTTGCACCGCCAATTGCGGTATTTAATGATGCAAGTTTCTTGAGAACGTTAAGTGATAGAGATTGGCGTTCTGGTATTTCAGAAGCAATAAAAGTGGCTCTCATTAAAGATTTAGCCTTTTTTGAATGGTTGGAAACGAATGCAGAGGCCATGGCAAAACGTGATGAGGCGGTTATGTATCATCAGATTTTCAGAAGTGCTGAATTACACGTGCAACATATTTCGAGTGGCGACCCTTTTGAATTAGGTTCTGCTCGACCATTGGACTTTGGTCACTGGGCGGCTCATAAATTAGAATATTTAACCAATTTTGAGATTCGTCACGGGGAAGCAGTTGCCATTGGGATTGCCCTTGATTCGGTTTATTCGCATCTAAAAGGGCAAATTTCTGCCAATGAACTTGCTCGAATCATCACTTTATTGAAGACTTTAGGTTTTGAAATTTACCACCCAGCTTTAGCCGAAAATGATAAAATTAATCTTTGGAAAGGTCTTCAAGAATTCCAAGAACATTTAGGCGGAGAATTGACGATAACGCTTTTAGCGGCACTTGGAAAAGGTGTAGAAGTCCACGAAATCGACTTTGAATTAATGAAGCAGTCGGTTGATATTTTGAAAATTTCGTAGTACCATTCTTGAAGTAATCGCTATTTTTCGCAAATCGCTTTTCGCTTAATTATATATCATGCAAACTTCCTTTGGACATTTAACATATTGTAGCAACATTCACACTGGTGAAGACTGGCAACATCATTTTGCCGTTTTGCAAGAAAATATCCCAAGTATCAAGGCAAAAGTTTCTCCAGATGCTCCAATGGGCATTGGTTTGAGGTTGGCAAACTTAGCAAGTCTTGACTTATTTGACCCAAAAAATCTACAAAGTTTACAATCTTGGCTGACCGAAAATGATTGTTACGTTTTCACGATGAATGGATTTCCTTATGGTGGATTTCATGATGTGGTGGTAAAAGACCAAGTTCACGCTCCCGATTGGACGAGCGATGAGCGTGTAGCCTATACCATCAGAATGTTTCATTTGTTATCGAAATTACTGCCCAATCATTTAACTGAAGGAGGAATTTCTACTTCACCACTATCATATCGTTTTTGGTGGAAAGATGAAACTGCTTTAACGCAAGCCATTCAGATTGCTACGCAAAATATGCTTACAGTGGTAGATGAATTACTTTTGATTGCCGAAAATACAGGTAAAGTTCTTCATCTTGATATTGAACCAGAACCTGATGGAATATTAGAAAATTCAACAGAATTTATTGATTGGTACCAGATTACTTTGATTCCAATGGCGATTGAACATTTTGCTCAAAAGTCTATTTCGGAAGAAAAAGCTATTGAAATTATTCATACTCATATTCGATTATGCTACGATATTTGTCATTTTGGCGTGAGCTATGAAGAACCACAACCTGCCATTGATAAATTAAATGAGTTGGGAATTAAAGTTGGGAAAATACAAATTAGCTCAGCCATAAAAGTTGATTTTACCTCTGAGGCTGAAGCAAAATTACAAGCGATTGCACAATACGATGAACCCACTTATTTGCATCAAGTTGTGGCACTTCGTGAAGATGGAAAATTTGATAAGTTCCCAGATTTAAAGCAAGCCATTGATGGTTTTGAAGATGGAAAATATACCCAATGGCGAGTGCATTTTCACGTGCCTTTGTTCTTGGAAAATTACGGATTATTGAGTTCAACGCAATCGGAAATTATCAAAACCTTAGCAATTCAAAAGGAAAAACCGTTTACTAATCATTTAGAAATTGAAACTTATACTTGGGGTGTTTTGCCTTCAGAAGTACAAGTGCCTCTCAATGAGTCAATTATTCGAGAAATTGCTTGGGTACAAAGTATTTTAAATGTATGAAAGCCTAAAATCGAATTTCCATCATCGAATATCGAAGTTAAAATTATGCAAAAAACAGTAGTAATAGATATTGTCGGGCTAAGCACCAGTGTCATTGGTGTGTACACGCCTTTTATAAAAAAATACCTCGAAGAACATCATTTAACGCACATTAAGCCCGTTTTTCCTGCCGTTACGACCACCGCTCAAAGTTGTTATATCACAGGGAAAAATGCTGATGCTCACGGAATTGTGGGAAATGGTTGGTACGACCGTGAGGATTGTGAAGTGAAATTTTGGAAGCAATCTAATAAATTGGTAAAGGGAGAAAAAATTTGGGAAGCTGCCAAAAAGCAAAACCCCAAATTCACGTGTTCCAAAATGTTTTGGTGGTATAATATGTATTCTTCGGCAGATTTTAGTGTAACACCACGTCCGCAATATCACGCTGACGGTGTGAAAGCACCCGATTGTTATTCATATCCACCCGAATTACGGGATAAACTACAAGCTGAATTAGGTATTTTTCCTTTGTTTAGTTTTTGGGGACCTAATGCCAATATAAAATCTTCAAAGTGGATTGCAGATGCCTCTATTTGGGTTGATAAAGCCGAAGACCCGACGTTATCGCTCATTTATTTACCCCATTTAGACTATTGTTTGCAGAAATTTGGCGTTGATTTTTCAAAAATCAGTAAAGAATTAGGGGAAGTTGATAAATTAGTCGAGGATTTGGTAACTTATTACCAGAGTAAAAATGCCAAAATAATTTTATTGTCGGAATACGGTATCAATAACGTAAATCGTCCGATTCATATCAATAGAATTTTACGTGAAAATGGTTTGATTTCTGTTCGTGTTGAAAAAGGATTGGAGCTTTTAGACGCAGGAATTTCAAAAGTTTTTGCTACGGCTGACCACCAAATTGCTCATGTTTATTTCAATGATTTGTCTGAAAAAGAGCGAGTTAAAGCTATTTTAGAAAATACAGAAGGCGTTGCGTTGGTTTTAGACGAAGAAGGAAAAAAAGAATATAATCTCAATCATGAACGTTCTGGTGACTTAGTTGTTATGGCAGAAGCCGATTCTTGGTTTACGTATTATTATTGGTTTGACGATGCAAAAGCACCTGATTATGCAAGATTGGTGGACATTCATAGAAAACCTGGTTATGACCCCGTTGAGATGTTTATGAATCCAAAAAATCCATTTATCAAACTTCGTGCGGCTTATAAATTGGCTCGTAAATTATTAGGTTTCAGATATTTAATGGATGTTATTCCATTGGATGCAACGCTTATAAAAGGCTCTCATGGTGGAACTTTAGCACCGAGAGAATATTATCCAATCCTAATTTCAGATGAAAAGATAGGGGAGGGTGATATTCAAGCGACAGATGTTTATGAGGTAATTTGGAAGTCCGTTTTTGGTAAAAACTAAATTTTTTGCTTGATTATCAAATACGAAACTATCGAATAAAAAACCACAGGAATCCATAAAATAGAAACGGTTGTGAAATAAAAGGCCGTTATTCCTCCCAAAACAAATCCCAAAATATTTAAGGTTTTATTAATGAAAGAAGACATAATTGTCTTCTTCATTTCTTTTGAGGCATCGGAGAAGAAATATTTGGCAAAATCTAATCCTGAAGCCATCACCACACCCGTAATTTGAGAGGGTCTAATTTCGTTTTTGCTGTGATTTGCCCCAAAAGAGTTTTGGATACTCGTTGAAAAGAAGAATAGAAAAATTGGAATTGTACCGAGATAAATGGCAACTAACATAATTACCAAATTTGTAATGGTTGGAAGAGCTTTTACATTTGGATTTTTAGCCGTATTTCCAATTACAAAACAACTTGAAGCACAAAACGAACCTAACCAATAAATACCTATATAAGCCAAAACCCTCACAAAATCCTGCCAATTTATTTGATTAATCTGCTGAATAATTGCACTATAATGTCCTGTAACGTTTGTTAATACAATACCAAATAATTTTATGCCTAAAATATTTATTATTCCCGGTATGAATGAAAATACTAAAGCAGCAATATGAGTTTGTTTGGCGGTCATGTATAATTTGATATTTTTTTTGCAATTATAATACAAATATATGATAATGTTTTCATATAATATACATCATTAGCAAAATGCCTCATTAAATAAAATGGGAACTGGTTTTTTATTTTTTTTTCATTTGATGGAACTTGACGAATACCAGTTTAGTTATATATGAAAATATTGTCATATATTTGTTTAGTGTTTCAAACATCCAAATCATGGCGACAACAGAAATTAGTCAAGAACGATTAGAAAAAGCTGCCTACATTCTAAAAGCAGTGGCACATCCAATGAGGATTGCTGTTATAGAATTATTGAATATTCACGAAAAAATGGGGGTCAACGAAATTTGCAATTCACTCAACTGCGAACAATCTTTGATGTCGCATCATTTAATAAACTTAAAATTGAAAGGAATTTTAGGCTCAACGAAGGATGGATTAAATGTTTATTATTGGTTAAAAGAAAAAGAAGTAGCCAAATTAATTAATTGTATTGAAAACTGTAATTGCACGATGTAATTATTGAAAATCAGATAGATTATTCTAAAAAAGTAAAATAAAAATAGACAATGGTAATTGAACAAATTTATACAGGTTGTTTAGCTCAAGGAGCATATTATATTGAATCAGCAGGGGAGAGTGTCATCATTGACCCACTCCGTGAGGTGCAACCTTATTTAGACAAAGCAGAGCAAAAAGGTTCTAAAATTAAATACATCCTTGAAACTCACTTTCATGCAGATTTTGTTTCTGGTCACGTGGAATTATCTAAAAAAACGGATGCTCCAATTGTTTTTGGACCAACTGCAAAGCCAAGTTTTGAGGCTATCATTGCCACTGATGGACAGATTTTGGAAGTAGGAAAAGTGAAAATCAAAGTTTTACATACGCCAGGGCATACAATGGAATCTTCCTGTTTTTTATTGATTGATGAAGATGGAAAAGATTATGCACTATTTTCGGGAGATACCCTTTTTATTGGAGATGTTGGTCGCCCAGATTTAGCTCAAAAATCTGATTTAACTATCCACGATTTAGCAGGATTTTTATTCGATTCCCTTCGTAATAAAGTAATGATACTTGCCAATGACGTTTTGGTTTATCCTGCCCACGGTGCTGGTTCGGCTTGTGGAAAAAACATGAGCAAAGAAACGTATGATAACTTGGGAAATCAGAAAATGTTCAATTATGCTTTAAGAGCAGATATGACACGTGAAGAATTTATTAAAGAAGTTACCGACGGCTTAGAATTAGTGCCTCCTCCTTATTATTTCCCACAAAATGTAATGATGAATAAATCAGGAGCAAAAGATTTATCAATTGTTATGGATGATGCTCAACCACTATCGGTTGATGCTTTCGAAGCGGCTGCTAACGAAACAGGGGCATTAATTATTGATACTCGAAAAGCGGATGTTTTTAAAGAAGGATTTATTCCGAATTCAATTAATATTGGTATTTCGGGAGATTTTGCTCCTTGGGTTGGTACTTTGGTAACGGAAATTAAACAACCACTTTTACTAATTGTTGACTCTGAAAATTTGAACGAAGCCATTACTCGTTTGTCAAGAGTGGGTTACGATAATATTATCGGTTATTTAGCAGGTGGTTTTAATGCTTGGAAAGATTCAGGAAAAGAAACTGACACCATTGAATCTATTTCTGCGGAGGAATTTGCCTTGAAATTTAAAGAAGCAGAGGGGAAATTAGTCGTAAAAGATGTTCGTAAGCCAACTGAATACATGGCTGAACATATTGAGGAGGCAATGAACATTCCTTTGGCAAATTTGAGCAAAAATATGGTTGAATTTTCTAAAACCGATACTAACTTTATTCATTGTGCAGGAGGGTATCGTTCAATGATTGCGTGTTCTATCTTGAAGTCAAGAGGTTTCGATAATATCGTTGACATTGCGGGTGGTTTTGCCCAAATTGCACTTACAGATATTCCAAAAACTGATTTTGTTTGTCAATCCAAAATGAAATAAGAGATAGGTATGAATTATGAGGTAAATGATTGAAGTATTGTTGACTCATATCTCATAATATATATATCATACCTAATAAATTAATCCCCAAATTATGTTAGAATTAATTCGTCAACCGTGGCATTGGGCTTTTGCAGGAGTGCTAATCGGTCTTACAGTCCCCACTTTATTGCTTATCGGTAATAAATCCTTCGGTATTTCATCAAGTTTGCGTCATATATGTGCGGCTTGTTTGCCAGCCAATATTCCCTTTTTTAAATACGATTGGAAGAAAGAAGCATGGAATTTATTTTTTGTATTTGGTGTATTGATTGGTGGTTTTATCGCTACTAATTTTTTATCAAATCCAGATACAATTGTTGTTAGTCCAGAAACGATAGCTGATTTAAAAGCTCTTGGAATCACAGATTTTAGTCATTTAATGCCCCAGGATTTATTTAGTGTAGAAAATATTTTTACGTTAAAAGGCTTGATTTTCTTTGTAATTGGTGGTTTTATGGTTGGCTTTGGAACTCGTTATGCGGGCGGATGTACATCGGGTCATGCCATTATGGGCATTTCAAATTTACAAGTTCCATCAATTATTGCCACGTGTTGCTTTATGATAGGTGGCTTTATAATGACCAATTTTCTTTTACCATTAATCTTTAAATTATTTTAGTAATGAATAATACCCAAATAGTGCATCCAATTGAATGTGAAGCACCTAATGAACAAGTAATATCTGAAAGTGTATTTTCAAATATTAAATATGCTGTTGTTGGAATGGCATTCGGAATTGTTTTTGTTAAAGCAGAAATTATTTCATGGTTTAGAATTCAAGAAATGTTCCGTTTACAATCTTTCTTTATGTACGGTGTCATTGGCACGGCGGTAATGGTTGGAATGATTTCGGTTTTCTTGATTAAAAAATTTAATATCAAAACTTTGAGTGGCGAGAAAGTAATATTTCATGATAAGACTTTTAACAAAGGTCAGGTTTATGGAGGATTAATTTTTGGACTCGGTTGGGCAATAACAGGGGCTTGTCCTGGACCATTATTTGCCCAAATAGGTAGTGGATTTTTAGCTGTTTTAGTTACTTTTTTAAGTGCTTTAGCAGGAACTTGGACTTACGGATATTTTAGAGATAAACTCCCTCATTAATCATGAAAAAATCATTGAAATTTCATTGGGAAACTGTTTTTACAACAAAACAACCCCACGAAGTTAGCTGGACACAGGATGTTCCAAAGACTTCGATTGATTTGATAAAAAGTTATGAATTACCGAAATCTACTAAGATAATAGATATTGGTGGAGGAGATAGTAAATTAGTTGACTTTTTATTAGAAGAAGGCTACGAAAATATTTCAGTTTTGGACATTTCAGAAAATGCTTTGGAGCGTGCAAAATCTCGTTTGGGCGATAAAGCTGAGATGGTTTCATGGATAGTTACAGATATAAATGACTTTAAGCCAGAGGATAAATATGATGTTTGGCATGATAGAGCCGCTTTTCATTTTCTAACTACCACCGAAGAAATTTCTCGCTATATTGAAACTGCCAATAATGCAATTTCGAGCTTTATGACCATCGGTACTTTCTCAGCAAATGGACCAACAAAATGTAGTGGATTGGAAATTAAGCAATATTCTGAAAGTGAACTTACCAATACATTAGCCCAGAACTTCAGTAAGATTAAATGTTTTCAAGAAAACCATCTTACGCCATTCAATACAGAACAAAACTTTTTGTTTTGTAGTTTTAAAAAAAAGGCTCTGCAATGATTTAGAACCATAAACTATTTCTCGCAAAGAAAATTAGACTACAGATTTGACGGTTTTTACCAATTTACACGGATAAAATCTGTCAAATCTGTTATTTGGGGCTTATCTTTTGTATTTTGACAAACTCTTATTAATTCTGAAAAAAAAATAGTCTTTTTTAACGGCTCCTTCAACCGTCATCTCTTTCGTCGAAATAATCGTTCCGTGTAAATCGTAGAAAAACTTACTTGATTTTACAATGATTAAGAACAAAGTTTAATTTTTGAATACACTGGATTCCCATTATTCCAATAAATTATGAGCAAAAATATTCCGAGTTATTCTATTGAGCAGATAAATAGTTGTGCCGATTTGGAGAAAATGGATTTTGATATTCGTAGGTTAGAAATTCATATTTTGAACACGAATAATTTAAAATTCCCACATCGACACAACTGTTATAACCTTATTTTTATTACTGAAGGAACGGGGACTCACGATATTGATTTTAAAAAGTATGAGATAAAACCTAATCAATTATTTTTTATGGATGATTGTCAAGTTCATGAATGGGATTTGCACAATGTTAAAGGGTTTACTTTATTTTTTAAAAAAGAGTTTTATGAAGTCGATGAAAAAGCCTTGTTACTCCAAAGTTTTCCTTTTTATCATCATGGAGATAATGATTTTCCCTTCGTGATATTTAATCAAGAGGCTGCAACAAAAGTTACGTCAATATTTGAAGAAATTCTTTCAGAGTTTAAACTCAAAGAGCCTTATTCCCAGCAACTTATAAAAGTTCAGTTGAAGACATTACTATTGCACTCATTAAGATTTTATAAACCACTTTATGGTGAAAGTTCGTCTGATTTGAATATTTCAAAAATCCGTAATTTTGAAAAAATGATTGAAATCCATTTCGTGCAAAAAAAATCTGTAAAAGATTATGCGGATTTATTGAACATTACCCCCAACTATTTGAATGCAATCTGTAATAAAACAACCGGGAAATCAGCTGGAGAACTCATTCGAAAACGGATTATTTTGGAAGCAAAAAGGCACTTAACCCATACTACTTTGTCAATTAGCGAAATGGCTTTTGCCTTGGGTTATAAGGATTGTTCTTATTTTATTAGAGTTTTTAAAAATGAAACCCTGCAAACCCCTGAAGAATTTAGAAGTTCCACGCATTTGTAAAAAACATTTTCAAGAAGTAGAATAAGTAAATTGTACTATATTAGCCTTTAAAAATACTGAATCTTTACCAATGAGTTGACGTTTCAATTATACATCAAACTCAATAATAGTATGTTTAAAGGAACTAAATTGTATAGTGTTTTTAATAATAAATGCCCTGTCTGTCATAAAGGTGATTTTTTTGAAGTGAATAGTGCTTATGACCTTAAAAAATTTGACGTAATGCACACGAAATGCCCTTCCTGTGGTGAGAGATACGAAAAAGAACCTGGCTATTTTACAGGCTCAATGTACATAAGTTATGCTTTTATGGTAGCTTTTATGGTAACTTGTTTCGTAGGTTTTGTTGGTATTTTTGATTTTGACATTTATTATGTCTTAATCGGCGTTATTATTGGAATGATTTTATTTGTTCCTGTATTTTTCAGATTAGCTCGATTGATATGGATTAATCTATTTGTCGATTACAATAAATCAATCGCAGAAAAAAGTAAATAATACAATTTAATAAAAAAGCTATAAAATGATTCGATTCTATAAAATCTAACCATTTTGTAGCTTTTGCTATTTGTGCCACACCTTTCTCAAAAAACGAATCCAATTGCCGTGCATGACCTTTTCAATATCGGTTTTTGAATATCCTCTTTGGGCTAACATTTCGGGAATAGTTTGTAGGTCGGCAATTGTATCTAAATCGTAAGGACTTTGTTCTTTGCCAAAAGCACCGTCCAAGTCTGAACCAATACCGATGTGGTTGGCATTGCCCGCCAATTGGCAAATATGGTCGATGTGGTCAATCATTACTGCTAAGTTACACTTCATTTCAGCGGGTGTTGAAATACCTCTTTTCCAGTTGGGAACCATCATCCAAGCATCCAAAGCTCCACCAATCACAGCACCTCGACTGATTAATACTTTTATTTGTTCATCACTAAATTGGCGGTTATGATTTACCAAGCTACGGCATAAATTATGGCTTGCCCACACAGCACCATTGAAGTGTCGCATTGCCTCCCAAAAGCTATCATCACATAAGTGGGTGGCATCCAAAATAATGTTTAGCCTCTCCATTTCTTTGAGTAATGCTTGCCCTGCCGCTCCCATAAACCCTGTTGCGTCTGTTCCCTGAGCATAACGCCCAGTACCATAATGAGCAGGGCCGATGGCTCTTAAACCGTAATTGAATGCTTTTTCAACGTGATTTATCGTAATGAGTGAATCTGCTCCTTCCAAACTTAGGATATAACCGATAGGTTTGTTGTGGTTGGGAGTTCCGTCATTCCAAAGTGTTATATGTTGTTCTAACGTTTCAATATTATTGATTTGAACTAACTCGCCACATTCTTCCATGCTTTTATACCAAGCTAATTGACCCTGCGTTTGAGCCCAAGCCTGTTCTGGTGAAGCCCAACCTTGTAATGTACTTTTAGGCTTTACATACCTTGCAATTTGAGTAGCCACTACTAAGCCAATATTTCCATTTCGGAGGGCAGGAAAAGATACTGTACCTTTTCCTCGGTCGGGTTTATCGGTCATGTTACTTTCCCTGAGTCTGAGGTCAGCAACGGGTAATCTCAAATCTCGATTCCATTCCATAGCGTTCATGCTAAGGTCGAGGTGTGCGTCGATGATAAACATTTTTTTAAATCGTTATTTGTCTGTTCCGAGCAATTACTTGCCAAGTTTCACCTGTTAAATTTTCATTTTCTACGATAGATAATTCATTGTACAAAGCCACCGTTGGGCAGATATGAATGGGCAAACCATAAAATATATCTCCAATTTTATAGGAATGATTTTCAGAAACACCCAAAACTAAATGCTCTTCGCTTTGACTAACAAAAACTACATTTGGAGCATTTAAAAAATAAACCCTTTTACTTAATTCATTTTCTGCTGCGATGGATTTATGTCCCAAATCCAAGCAAATTTTGTCTTTATCGGGTAATGATATGACTCGGCTAATTACCAATGCAGCCGTTTTAAAATCTTGTTCTGGATAAGAGTCTTGATAGCCTTTATCCCAAAAAACAAATGTTCCTGGACTGCAATCAATATTTTTTCTTTGTGAGTGAACAGGAAATGTTGGTGTTCCTCCTGCTACTATTTTTAAATTTGTAATTCCTTGTTTTTCAAGGTTTTGTAATAGAATTTCAACGTTGCGGTATTCAATATCACACTTGTTTTTCCTGACTTCAAAATCAGTATCTCTGATATTGCCATCGTAGAGATGTAGCCCTTCAACTTTCAAAAAAGGAAGTTTATTTATTGCCAAAATTAAGTCTTCTGCTTTTATAGGCGTAATACCCGTGCGGTTCATCCCCAAGTTGAGGTCGATATACAAATCAAGATTAATTTGTTGTGTTTGGGCAATATTGCACATTTCTTGGGCAACTTCTATCGAATCCACTAAACACGAAAAATGCGTTTTGGGATAAACCTCTTTGATTTTGAGAAATCGTTGCAGTTTAATGCCAACGGGTTGATACGCCAAAAGAACATCTTTCGCCCCGCAAATTCCTAATAATTCAGTTTCAGTAATGGTTGCACTTTTAAATTTATGAACATCAAATTTTTGCAGTATAGCAATAACTTCCTTCGTTTTGTGGGTTTTTATGTGAGGTCTCAACCGATTTACATGGTCAATTGCTCCAATCAATTGCTGGATATTTTGCTTCACACGTAAGGAATATACAACTAAGGCAGGAGTATCAAGTTCGTCAATGTTTTGGATGTTGTACCAAGTCGTTTGATCAGTCATTTTAATCTTGGTGTAGTTCAAATATGGCTTCAATTTCTACGGGAATATTATCGGGCAGACTACCCATACCAACGGCACTTCTTACACCGATTCCATTTTCTGCTCCCCAAACACTCGCAAAGAGTTCGCT
This sequence comes from Cytophagales bacterium, assembly GCA_013298805.1. GTDB lineage: Bacteria > Bacteroidota > Bacteroidia > Cytophagales > Spirosomataceae > Arcicella. The sequence continues at coordinate 23,839 of JAAFIU010000010.1, forward strand.
ACAACCATTAATGATGTAAGGATGACGCTCAAAACTTTCCACACAATTCACCATTCCCAAAACTTTAATAACCCTTTTCACCCGATTTAAACTACCAAGGTGTGTTTTGATGGTTGAAAGCATGGTTAGTCCCACTTGACGAGCCGCTAATTTACCTTCTTCAATATTGAATTCTCTGCCAATTCTCCCAATGATTAAACTTTTATCGTCATTGACAGGGCCGTGACCCGATAAATACAGGTATTTCCCATCAATTAAATATGGTTTGTAAACTCCCAAAGGACTTGGGGCAGGAGGGAGACTAAGCCCAAGAGCATTAAAGGCTTCATCGGCAGCAGTTGTTTGTATTTCAGTTTTCATTTGATTTTCAGATTTGTTGTGTTTCATGATTTTAAACCCTGAAATTAAACAGTAATCAAACAAATATCTATCAGGTTTTGGAGGTTGAACTTGTCTGTTTGGTAGAAGAATTTCTAATAATCAATTCAGATTCCAACACGATATAATTGGTGTGTCCAATATTCATTAAGCCATTCAAATGGTTAATCATACTTTTTGCCGCAACTTCTCCCATTTCTTTTCCTGGATAATGAATTGTAGATAAACTTGGCTCAACTACTTCAGTTAATGGGTCATTATTAAAACCCACAATGGCTATATCGCTTGGGATGGAATAGCCCAATTTCTTCAATTCACTCATACACGCAACCGCACAAAAGTCATTGGAAACGAATATCCCATCAACATTTGCATTTGTGGTTTTGATTTGATGTGCTATTGTTCTTCCTGCTTCGGGGCTGAGGTCAGTTACAAATACGTTCTCACCATGAAATTTTTTTCCATTTTCTTCCAAAGCTTGCATATATCCTTTTAGTCGGCCAGCGTAAACATTTCTTTTTAGGTTTCCCGTAATGTGTAAAATGTTTTTACAACCCTGTTCAAGTAAATGTTTGGTTGCATCGTATCCTCCTTTTACATTATCAATGACGATACTCATGCAATCAGAATCGTCGAAGGTTCTGTCAAAAAATATTAATGGAATATTTTTTTTAATGAAGGGCTTAAAATGCTCAAAGCCTTCAGTGTCATAAGAAACGGACACCAACAAACCATCTACACGACTATTAAACATCGTTTTTACATTAGAAATCTCTTTTTTAAATGATTCCAACGACTGACTAATTAAAAGGTTGTATCCTGATTCATTGGCTACTTTTTCCATACCCGCCAAAACCGCAGACATTAATGTACTATTAAGTCTTGGTACGATTACACCAATTGTGTTAGTTTTTTGTCTTCGTAAGTTGCTGGCGAATTTATTGGAACGATACCCCATTTCTTCAGCTTTTGCATGAATCAAGGCTTTTGTATTATTATTGATGGCATCGTGATTATTTAATGCCCGACTCACGGTTGCAGGGGAGATTTTTAATGAAGCAGCAATATCGTAAATAGTGATTTCTCTACTCATAAGTATAAAATTAATTGCCTAAAACAAGGTGAATTCGATTATCTATCTTAAAATCAAATTTAAGATAAATAATCGAATTCACCTTGTTTTCTTACCTACATTAATTTTAGCTTAAATAATTAGATTGAATATTAATTATATTTTATGCAATCGGTTGCAAAAGCTGAAAAGTAGTTGGATATTTACATTAAAAATAAATTTAATTATAAAAAAGGATATTTCTGCTTTTATTTGATACAGAAAAAGTCTGTGTTACTAAACGTGTAAATTATGAAACAAACAATGCGTTGGTTTGGACCAAACGACCCCGTTTCTTTGATGGACATTCGCCAAGCAGGTTGTACTGGAGTAGTCAGTGCTTTACATCAAATTCCCGTTGGAGATGTTTGGCAAGTAGCGGATATTCAAGAAAGAATTAATCTTATTCAAGCTGATAATGAGCAATTTACATCTTTAACTTGGGATGTAGTAGAAAGTTTGCCCGTCCACGAAGCCATTAAAAAAGGTTTACCCATTCGTGAACAATACATTGAAAATTATCAGGAATCACTCCGAAATTTGGCTCAGTGTGGCATCAAAACGGTTTGTTACAATTTCATGCCTGTTTTAGATTGGTCACGGACAAACTTGAATTATCAAATGCCCGACGGTTCATTGGCTTTGCGGTTTGTTTGGGAAGATTTTGCCATTTTTGATTTATATATTCTCAAGCGTCCGAATGCTGAAAAAGACTACACCTCCGAAGTTCAACTATCTGCTAAAAAGAAATTTGAATCAATGTCGCAGGAAGAAATTAGTACCTTGAAAAACACGGCTTTATTAGGATTGCCAGGCTCAGAAGAAGCATTTGAATTAGAGCAATTTCAAGGACTTTTAGATAATTATCAATACATTGGTGATGCTGAATTGAGACAAAATTTATATTATTTCATCCAGCAAATTGCCCCAATTGCTCAGGAAGTGGGCATAAATCTTTGTATTCACCCCGATGACCCTCCAAAACCATTATTGGGTTTACCACGAGTGGTAAGTACCGAAGCTGATTTGGCTCAGCTAATGGAAGCTTATAATCATCCAGTCAATGGAATAACGTTTTGTACGGGTTCATTGGGTGTGCGAGAAGACAATAATTTGCCACAAATCATTAACCGTTTTGGTGATAGAATACATTTTATTCATCTACGAAGTACGAAAAGAGAAGAAAATCCGCTCAATTTCCACGAAGCAGACCACCTTACTGGTGATGTTGATATGTTTGCAGTCGTTAAAGCTTTAGTTTTGGAAGAAAATAGACGAAAGCAAAGCGGAGACCCCATTTTTAATATCCCAATGCGACCCGACCATGGACACCAAATGTTGGATGATTTGAAGGAACGGGCGACGAACCGTAAAACGTACCCAGGGTATTCAGCCATTGGACGATTGAAAGGTTTAGCTGAATTAAGAGGTTTGGAATTAGGAATTATCCGCAGTTTGGAAGAATCATCAAAAGGACAGAATTAAATACCCCAATAATGAATACAATGCTCAAAAAAGGAATCATTTTATTGTTGTCAATCCTAACATTTCAAGTGAAAGCTGATGATGGTTTCAGACTTTGGTTAAAATATGATTTATTGAAAAATACTGCAAAAGTGGCTGAATATAAGCGTTTTAGTAGTTTTGTAGATAATCAATTTGAAGTAAATTCGATTGTAAAAACGGCTGCAAAAGAGCTTAAAAATGGCTTGAATGGCTTATTGGGAATATCTGTTTCAAATACAGTAAAGTCAAAGGGAGGTATCATTTTTAAAAAAGATGTTTCAATTCCGAAAGAAGGTTTTAGAATTGAAGCTAAAAATGGAAATGTCATTATTTCTGCCCAAACGGATAAAGGAATTTTATACGGCTCATTTGAATTGTTGCGACAAATTCAAACGGAAAGCTCTATTTCGACCATCAATTTTTCAAGTTCCCCCAAAATACAACTCCGAATGTTAAACCATTGGGATAATGTTTTGGGAACGATTGAACGTGGTTATGCGGGTTCTTCGCTTTGGAAATGGTATGAATTGCCCGAAAATATTGACCCCCGTTACGTTGAATACGCTCGTGCAAACGCCTCAATTGGTATCAATGCGGTAGTTTTGAACAATGTAAATGCCAGTGCGAGATTTTTAACGAAAGAATATTTAGCGAAAGTAAAAGCTTTGGCTGATGTGTTTCGTCCTTACGGAATTCAAGTTTTCTTGTCGGTAAATTTTGCTTCGCCTAAAATTCTCGGTAAACTCAAAAACTCCGACCCACTCGAACTCGAAGTTAGACAATGGTGGAACGAAAAAGCAAAGGAAGTTTATAGTTTCATTCCAGACTTTGGCGGTTTTTTGGTAAAAGCTAATTCGGAAGGAGAACCTGGCCCGCAAGAATTTGGTAGAACGCACGCCGATGGGGCAAATATGTTGGCGGAGGCAGTAAAACCGTTTAATGGCTTGGTAATATGGCGTGCATTTGTGTATGGCCCTAATCCGAAGGGCGATAGATTTAAAGAGGCTTTCAATGAGTTTAAACCTTTGGATGGGCAATTTGCCAAAAATGTGATTGTGCAAGTGAAAAACGGCCCCATTGATTTTATGCCACGTGAACCATTTCACCCGCTTTTTGGTGCAATGCCAAAAACTCCTATGGCAATGGAATTTCAGATTACCCAAGAATATTTGGGTTTCTCAACAAACCTTGTATTTTTACCCTCACTCTTCAAAGAAGTCTTATCATCAGATACTTATGTTAATGGGAAAGGTTCGACGGTGGCAAAAGTCGTGGATGGTTCGGTGCATAATTACCCAATTACTGCCATCGCTGGGGTTGCTAATACGGGTTCGGATAGAAATTGGACGGGGCATTTGATGTCGCAAGCCAATTGGTATGGATATGGTCGTTTGGCTTGGAATCATGAGTTTACTACCGAACAAATTGCCGAGGAATGGATAAAAATGACGCTGACGAATGAGGTAACTGCTCAGAAAACTATCAAAAATATACTCCTAAAATCTCGTGAAATTTACGTGAATTTTACTAATCCATTGGGTTTACATCACATCATGGGGCAGGGGATTCACTTCGGGATGGAACCTTGGTTAGAAAAAAGTGCAAGACCCGATTGGACTGCCATTTATTATCACCGTGCAGACTCGTTGGGTATTGGTTTTGACCGTACAGCAAATGGTAGCAATGCTTTAGGATTGTATTCAAAAGAAGTTCAAAACCTATGGAATAATCCCGAAACGTGCGATTTGAAATATTTGTTTTGGTTTCATCATGTTTCTTGGAATCAAAAACTTTCGACAGGAAAAAACCTTTGGGATGAATTATGTACCCGTTATTACACGGGCGTTACTGAAGTAGAAACGATGCAAAATGATTGGGAGAAAGTGAAAGGTTCGGTGGATGAAGAAATTTTTGAAGATGTAAAAGGACGTTTGGCAGCACAACATCGAGAAGCCTTAAATTGGCGAGATGCCTGTGTTTTGTACTTCCAAACGCATTCAAAACAGGCAATTCCAACTCCATTTATCAAGCCAGAAAGAACATTGGAAGAAATGAAAAAAATCGTTGAAATATATCAGTTGAAATAGTTTATTGGTTACTGGAAATTGGAAATTTGGTTACTGGGAATTGATAACAAACCAGTTCTATAAAATTAATAATATCCAATTTCTATCTTATCCCCAATCCCCAGTAACCATTATCCTAATTCCCAGTAACCAATTCCCAGTTCCTAATAACCAATTTAATAACTGCCTTACAAAAAGGGTCAGAAATCGTAAGAAATGAATATAAATTACCATAAAAACGAAGAGAATCATAACCCAATCTTCGCTAATATTTTCGCATTAGACGGAAAAATCGCCTTGATAACAGGCGGAGGAAGTGGCATTGGTTACGAAATTGCCGACTGTATGGCAATGGCAGGTGCCACCGTCATTATTACGGGTAGGAGAGAATTACCTTTGAAAGAAGCTACTGGAAAATTGGGCAAAAATGTTCATTATATCGTAAATGATGTAACGGAATTAGACAAATTAGAAGGTTTAGTTGCGGAGATAGAAAGCCGATTTGGTACAATTGATATTTTGGTGAATAATGCTGGGATAAATATGAAAAAACCTGCATTAGAAGTAACTGACGAAGATTTTAGTAGAATTATTCATACAAATTTAAGTGCTGTTTTTGCCTTAACCCGTGCTGTTGCCAATGGAATGGTGGCTCGTCAAAGTGGGGCAATTTTGATGATTTCATCAATGGCAGCCTACTATGGTATTGACCGAGTGGTGGCTTACGCTGCTTCAAAATCGGGCGTAGAGGGAATGGTAAAAGTATTAGCTTCTGAATTTTCAAAATTTAATGTAAGAATCAATGCTATTGCTCCAGGCTTTATAGAAACCAGTATGATGAAAACCGCTATGAGTAGCGACCCTGACCGTATGAATAGAGCTTTAAACCGCACGCCAATGGCAAAGTTTGGTAAACCTAAAGATATTGGCTGGGCGGCAGTTTTCTTAGCATCTGAAGGGGCAAGTTACATAACTGGGGCGTCTTTGCCCGTTGATGGTGGAAATTCAATTGGATTTTAATTGAGGTGGTTCGCTTTTGCGAAAAAATATTGATTTAACTTATTGAAAATCAGTATTTTGTGTTATTCGCTGTTCGCAAATCACTTACTTTAAAAGCACTCATTATTTCCAACGTTTCCAAACAATCTAAAAAAACGATGAAAACCACCCGAAGAGTCTTCCTTCAAACTGCTGGAATAAGCACGATTGGACTCACTTTAATCTCAAAATTTGATTCCTTTGGTTCAATAAATCCAATGGTATTACCCCGTAAAAGTCCCGAATCTCAGGGTGTCGATTCATCAGGTATTCGAGCTTTTTTGAAAGCCGCCAAAGAGTCAGGTTTAGAATGGCACAGTTTCATGTTGGTTCGTCACGGAAATGTCGTTTCAGAAGGTTGGTGGAAGCCTTTTTCATCGGAGTATAAACATACATTATATTCACTTTCCAAAAGTTTTACGAGTTCGGCTATTGGTTTTTTAGTCCCCGAAAGGAAAATTTCCGTAGAAGACCAAGTGATAAAATTCTTTCCAGAATATGCCCCCGCTAATCCATCAGAGAATCTCAAAGCCATGAAAATTAAGCATTTGCTTACGATGAATACAGGCAATGATAAAGATACTTTGCCACCAATGAGAGAAAATAGTAATCAATTATGGGTGAAAACTTTTCTATCGCAACCCGTTGAACATGAGCCAAGTACATTTTTTATGTATAACACAGGAGCAACTTATATGCTTGGTGCAATTGTGCATAAAGTGACAGGGCAATTATTAGAAAATTATTTAAAACCACGTCTTTTTGACCCGCTTGGCATCGTTGGTTATGATTGGGAGAAATCCCCCGATGGACTCAATACTGCTGGATATGGTTTAAGAGTTTCTACGGAAGATATTGCCAAATTTGGGCAACTTTACCTCCAAAAAGGCAATTGGAATGGTAAACAACTTTTACCAGAAAAATGGATTGACGAAGCTACTCGTAAAGAAACGGAATCTCAGAAAGGAGACAATGATTGGTCGCAAGGATATGGTTATCAATTTTGGCGTTGTAAACCTGGATTTTATCGGGGCGATGGTGCTTTTGGGCAATTTTGTATGATAATGCCCGAGCAAGATGCCGTTTTGGTGATGACTTGCGAGAGTTTTGATTTGCAGAAAACCATGAATGTGGCGTATCAGACTATTCTCCCGGCCATTTCAAAAGAAAAATTACCCGAAAATCCTTCGGAATTAGCGGCTTTGAAAAGTGATATTAGCCAACTTTCTTTAGCGTTTCCAAAAGGAGTGAAGACTTCTAAAATGGCTTTAAAATACAGTGATAAATGGTTTGATTTAGAAAAAAATGCCTTCAATGTCCCAAAAATTAGCTTCGGATTTTATGAAGATGGTGGCGTTCTAAGGATAAAAGACGGTCAAGAAATTCATAAAATTGCCTTTGGCTGGGAAGCGTGGAAAGTAAATAAAAACGGGAACAAAAACTTTTTCCCAGTTGCCAATCGTACTCATATTCAGTCTAAAATTGCATCTACTGGTACTTGGCTTGACGATAATACCCTGCAAATCAATTTCAAATTTGTCGAAACTGTGCATGGCGATAAAATGACGGTAAAATTTGAAGATAATAAAGTTTCAATATCTTTCTTGAATAGTGTCGCCGAAAATTCTAAAAATACTACCGATAATCGTGAAAAATTAGTTGGTCTTTTAAGTTAAATTCGAGTCAAGTATTAACCCAAAATCCTTTACAATGAAAAATAACCCTTTTCTTTTTCTTGCCACCGTTCTTTTATTACCGACTTTTCTAAATGCTCAGAACGAAGGCAAAAAGCCAATTTCGCAACCATTAGTGTCGCACATTTACACAGCTGACCCCTCGGCTCATGTTTTTAATGGTAAAATTTACGTCTATCCTTCACACGATATTGAATCAGGAACGAAAGAAGACGATGAGGGTGGACACTTTGATATGAAAGATTTTCATATTTTGTCGATGGATAAAATCGGTGGAAAAGTGACTGACAATGGCGTAGCCCTTGATATTAAGGATATTCCTTGGGCGGGTCGTCAGCTTTGGGCTCCTGATGCGGCGGTAAAAAATGGTACGTATTATTTGTATTTTCCTGTAAAAGATAAAGAAGATATTTTTAGAATTGGCGTAGCCACAAGCAAAAGTCCAGTTGGTCCTTTCAAACCAGAAGCTACACCCATCAAAGGAAGTTATAGCATTGACCCTGCCGTTTTTAAAGATTCAGACGGAAGTTATTATATGTATTTTGGAGGAATTTGGGGCGGACAATTACAACGCTGGAAAGACAATGCCTATCAAGGGAAAACCAATAATCCACAAAAAGGTGAGGTGGCTCGTTTACCAAGAATTGCCAAATTATCAGCAGATATGAAAAGCTTTTCGGAAGAGGTTAAAGAAATCAAAATTTTGGATGAAAAAGGAAATTTGTTCCAAGAAGATAATAACGATAAACGCTTTTTTGAGGCATCATGGATGCACAAATACAAAGGAAAATATTATTTTTCTTATTCAACTGGTGATACTCATAACCTTTGTTATGCCATTGGTGATAACCCTTATGGACCTTTTACCTATAAAGGTATTGTTTTGAAACCCGTTCAAGGTTGGACGAGCCATCATTCTATTATTGAGAAAGCTGGAAAATGGTATCTCTTTTATCACGACGTTCAAATATCAGGCAAAACCCATTTGAGAAACGTAAAAGTAACGGAATTGAAATACAATGCTGATGGAACAATTCAGACGATTGAGGCTTATAAATAAATAGAGGTTTATTACAGAAACGCCAAACAAGTTTTGTACTTGTTTGGCGTTTCTGCGATGCTAAAAAAATGCTTAAAACTTACTTGAATTCCAATTTTGAGGCAAATTTTTGAGCTTTTAATGATAATTCTGTTGCTAAAAAACAATGCTCCTGCGACATTGCTGTTTCGGTTCGGTTCAAAATGTCATCCACTAACTGTCCGCCAAATGGTAATGGGTCGTTGTTGCAATCTATGAATTTTGTTTCTTTGTTATTGACCAAGTACAAATTGTTTCCCGTGTCTTTATTGGCAATATCAATATTTTTACGGATTTCAATGTAACCTTCCGTTCCCAAAATAGTTAATCTGCCGTCTCCCCAAGTTTTGAGTCCATCAGGCGTAAACCAGTCCACACGAATGTACCCCGTTCCTTTGTCTCCTCTCAAAACTAAATCGCCAAAATCTTCAAAAAGTGGAAATTCTGGGTGGTTTACATTGCCAATTTGCGAAGAAACAACTTCTGCTTTTGTTGAACCAGTAAAAAACAAGAATTGGTCGCATTGGTGAGAGCCAATATCGGTAATAATTCCACCAAATTTATTTTTATCAAAAAACCAATCAGGACGACTCTTTATGTTCATTTTGTGAGGTCCCATACCAATGGTTTGAATTACTTTTCCGATTGCCCCTGATTTTACCAATTCTCCTGCTTTTACAGTCGCTTTGTTTTCAAAACGCTCGCTAAACATAATCGAATAAATACGTTTGGTTTCTTTTTGTACTTTTCTAACTTCTGCTAAATCTTCGAGTGTAGTAATTCCCGGTTTGTCTGATAAAAAATCCTTTCCATTTTTCATTGCTCTGATACCTAATTGAGCCCTTTCACTGGCAATTCCAGAAGTTAAAATCAATTGAACTGAACTATCTTCTAAAATTTCTTTTTCGTCCTTTGCTTGTTTTACTTGTGGATATTTTTTTATGAAGTTTGCTAATAAATCAGCTTCTTTCGCATAAACCCCAACTAACTCGCCACCGCCACGAGTTACTGCATCAACCATTCCATAAATATGACCGTGATTGATACCAATAACAGAAAATTTTATTCTTGGAGCAATATTTTTGATGATGACAGGGACTTCTATTTGACTTGTTTTGGCAGAAATATCTTGAATGATACTCGGTGAAAGTACAATTCCTGCGGCACCCGTTAAACTGTTTTTTAAGAAATTACGACGATTATTTTCCATATTATTTTTTTACTTTTTTAGCCAGTTTTAAGGCTTGAGTTGTTGTGTAATATTTGGCAATCATGTTTGGTACTTCCCAAGATGGTAGTTTACCTTTTTTTAGATATTCAAAATACTTTTCGGTAACTCTCCCAAAATGTGACTCGTGACCTTCTTTGTATTTTTCGGGGATTTCTACTTCCCAACCTTTAGCATTTTTTTTCAATTCTACTCCCTGAAATTTCGCTTGGATGAGTTTTAAGTTTTGCATCAACACATTTTCATATAGCTGAGAATTTGCAATTGGTTCAATGTACAATGTTGGCTTGTAATTTTGCTCTTTTCCTTGACGAATTACTAAGTTTGCTTTTGTGCCACGCATGATTGAATAATGCGTATCGCCTCCGCCTTCGGGTGCTTTAAACGCCCAAATTACTGATGCTTTTGCGTGAACTCCTTTCAATTGATAATTAATTTCTCCGTTTGAAAATACCTTCAATAAAGTATCATTTACAACATCTTTCTTTAAATAATCGGGGAAATTTTGTGTCTTTGTAATGGTTTTAAATTGATTTAAAGTCATATCAGTTGTCCAATGATTAGCGTTGTTTATTTTAATATCTTTCTGATAATCAATGATTTGTTCAGGGAAACATTCCCATTGAATTAAATCTACTAAATGGGTGGTTACATCTACAATCCCTTCCCCTTGCTGATTTACATCCATAAACCAAGACGGACGAGTAAGCACACTTCCAGAGACATATTTATAAAAATGATGAACGCTCTCTTTGGTAACAGCAGGGTTTTCTAAAGTTCCTTTTTCCAGTTTCCCGAAAACGGCAGAAAGTAACGAAAACTCTCGTTGCAGGATCGTACTGATTTCATAACGTTCTGTCATAATATCGTACAATAAAACATTTTTTTTCTTTGCCTCGACAAAAGTCCTTTTTAGTTTTTCAAAATCTTTTCCATTGATAATCATTGGTTTGTCAGCCAAAACATTAAATCCTGCATGAATAGATTTTTCTAAATAGTCAGATTTTATAAGATTATTACCAGCAATCACGACAATATTTCCTGCTTTTTCATCTAACATTTTTTGAAAATAATCGCTTCCTGTATAAACTTTTTCTTGCCAATGAGTAGGTTGGTCTTTGCGATTATTATAAGAATTGATTCTATCTATATGAAAATCAACATCTGCACCCACAGGAGCATACACGTGTACCTGCGGATTGACCTCTGGGTACATACTTTTTTGTACTAAAGCCGCATGAAAATGACCGGGGTCGAGAGTAATTAATTTGAATTCTTTTGATGCTTGGGAATAACCAAAACTTGATATTAGCGATAATCCCAAGGTTAATTTTGAAATTTTTGTCATTTCATTAAATGAATTTTATTTTTTCTTTAAGGGGTTAGCCAATTTAATCGCATAAGGAGCTCTTTGTTCTCTTGCTAATAATTTATTCGCTTCTTCATCATTTTTGAATCTTTCCGTTTTAGGATTCCAAAAAAGTTTACGGTTCAGTTTCATGGCGGCGTGGTGCAACAAACAGGCTGAACATGAACGGTGACCTATTTCAGCAGGGGCAAGTGGTTCTTTTCGTGAAACTATACTCTCAAGCCAATTGCCATGATGGTCATTGCTGACGGGCAAATGAATTTCATTTGGTGCAATTACTGAAGATAACAATTTTGGATCGCTGGCATCTAATTTTTTAGCGGCATTTTGTTTTGCAATGGGGTCGCTGGCGGTTACAGATGAATCTCCACGAGACACAAAAATCCAACCTTCTGTTCCTTCAAAACGGATACCGTTAGGAATTTCATTACTTACCGTCATCTGAACGCCATTTTCGTAGAGAGCTTCGGTTCTGAAAATTCCGTGAACATTCCATAATCCACTTTTAGGAAAATCTGCTTTTCCCCAAATTTCAAGAGGGCCTGTATATTCGGTGTCCATTGCCCAATGTGCAGAATCTATATGGTGAGCACCCCATCCCGTAATCATTCCTGCTCCAAATTGCTCACAACGTAACCAACCTGGGCGGTCAAAACCCATTTGTGGATGAACTCTTTTTTCGGTATAATAAACGTCAGGTGTTGTGCCTAACCACATATCATAATTGAGGTTTTTGGGAATGGGCATTTGTGGTTCTTCATCACCCGATGGGTCACCCGGTAAGCCAACATAAACTCTTTGAAGTTTGCCAATTCTGCCATTTCTGACTAATTCGGCAACATATCTAAACTGTTGAGTGGAACGTTGCTGACTTCCTACTTGAACGATTCTACCCGAAGCTTTTACGGCATCTGCCATCATTCTTCCTTCTGCAATCGTCAAGGAAGCAGGTTTTTGCATATAAACGTCTTTGCCCGCACCTACGGCATGAATAACGATGGGGGCGTGCCAATGGTCGGGTGTACTGACCAAAACGGCATCAATATCTTTATTAGCTAATAAATCTTGATAATGGTCATAGCCTTTTACACCTTTGAAATCTTTGCCTGTTTTCTTGGTATAATAGTCATTGACTAAATCCTGAGCAGATTTTACTCGATTGCTATCTAAGTCGCAAACGGCCGTAATTTGAGCATTGTCATATTTCCAAACTCCAGGCATATCGTGTCCACGAGAGATTCTTCCTACGCCAATTGCTCCAATATTTATTCGATTGCTGGGTGCATTTTTGCCAAAAACAGAAGCAGGTAAAATAGTCGGGAATCCACTGATAATGGCACTGCCTGCCAATATACCCTTTGAACTTAAATTAAGAAATTTTCTTCTTGAGATAGCATCATTTTGTTCTGGATTCATAAGTTTTTTGGATTGTTTTTGGTTTCTTAATCATTTCAATAATATTCACGTTTTAGCCGATTGCATAAAAATACAGATGTTTAAAAGTCTAAGAGCTAAATTGTCTTTCTAAGAAAAAGTAGAATTTATTTGTTATAAATGAAAGAGTAAATACAAGATTATTTACTCTTTATGATGGCTAATTTTTTATGCGTGAATATTTACTTGAGCTTATTTTAGTTGATGTTCTTCTCAAAATTGCAACAACTATATTGTAAATTTCGTTAAAAATACGTACCAAAATATCATTGACATGACTTCAACTTATAACAAGTTTAAAATCTATTATCTTTTTCTTCCTTTCCTGTTTATTATTCTGAACGGTTGTGGAACTTCATCCAATTCTGACCCAACCCCACAAGAAAATAAATATTTAGTCAGCAGTTCATTAATTGGCGAGTATTCAAAAACATCATTGCAATCTCGTGCTGATGGGTTGAGTGGAGGAGTAAATAATCCAGTCGTTACAATTTTTGTTTCTTCGCTTCTAAAATATGACATAAAGGCTTACAAAATAATTTACAAAACCAAGAATACTGATGGAACAGAAATTCAGGCATCTGGGGCATTAATTATTCCATCAACTACGGAGGCGATACCAATGATTAGCCAACAACACGGTACTATTAGAACCGATGCACAAGCTCCTTCCAATTATCAAGCAAGCAGTGAGGCATATTCAATTGCCTCAATTTTCGGTTCAAACGGTTACATTATTGCTTGTCCAGATTATATCGGTTATGGTGTTTCAAAAAGCATTCAACATCCTTACGAACACCGTGAAAGTTTGGCACAAGCCAGTTTGGATATGATTAGGGCATCGTCTGAGTTTTTGGCGAATGAAAAGGTAAATTGGAATAAAAAACTGATGGTTACGGGCTATTCACAGGGAGGTTTTGCTACGATGTCTCTTCAAAAAAAGATTGAAGAACAATTTCCAACTGAATTTAATTTAGTCGCATCTTCTTGTGGAGCAGGGGCTTACAATAAATCTCAGTTCATGAAAGATTTGTTTAACACTACTACTCATGCCATTCCAGAATACAATCAATTGTATATTTGGGTGACCCAAACGTATAATCGGATTTACGGTTTGAATCGTTTGATGAATACCTATTTTAAGGAACCTTATGCTACTGATATTCAAGCAAATGGAAATAATGCTAATGTTAATGTTAGTTTTAATTTAGCGGTAAACGAGTCGTTTAAAAAAGCGGTCAATGACGGTACTGATACCCCATTTTTGAATGCTGTAAAAGATAATGACGTTTTTGATTGGGCTCCCAAAACTGAAACACAATTGTATCACGGCGATGCTGACCAACAGGTTTTTTATTCAAATTCTGTGACTGCCGAACAAGCCATGAAAGCAAAAGGAGGGAAAGTGACGCTGTTCACGACTAAAGGCGGAACGCACGGTTCAACGCTTCAAGATTATGCCATTGGGACTTATACTTTTTTTAGTGGTAAAAGATAATTAGAGGGTTGTGTCGAATAGTATTCGCCAACGCTCAAATTGAACTTGGCGAATGCTATTAGCCACAACCAATTATCAACAAAAAAACGTCGATAAGCATTTTGTTTATCGACGTTTTTGTTACTGAAACTGCTATTTTATTGTAATGTACTCAAATATTCTACGACATCTCTGATTTCTCTTTTAGAAAGTAAACTTCCCATTGGAGGCATTCCTGATGCTACATTTTCTCTTTTCTTGATTCTGGCTACTGGCACTACTAATGGTTCTGCATCAGAAGTAGTAATGGTTAATTCAGTTGCGGTTTCTTTCGCTAATGTTCCATTTACTTCTTGTCCGTCAACGAGTGTTAAAATTACACTACCATAACCTGGAGAAAGTCTCGCACTTGGTTCAACAAGCGCTTGTAAAATTTGTTCTCTCGTTAAAATACTTCCGATTTTCGTTAGAGGAGGTCCCACAGCACCACCTTCGCCACTACTACCAACTGTATGACAACGGACACATTGAGCTGTACTGTTATAATTGAAAATGTTTCTTCCTTCTTGTCTATTTCCACCGTAAAGTGATTCTGCGTACTCACCCAAGAATGAGTCTGCTTTTTTCAAACTTGCAATTTTTGCTTTTAATTCAGCGATTCCAGAAGCCTCAACGGTTTCTTTTAATTCTAATGAAAGGCTCGGTGAAATTTTATTATTTTTCAATTGTTCAATTAAATCCGATAAAATTACTTTCGTTTTATCAGCTTCCATTTTACCCAAAACTGTCAAAAGTTGTTGTTGTTCCTTAATTCCGCCTTTGGTAAAAATGGTACTCACCAAAACAGGTAAACTCTCTTTTGTAACATTATTGTTGTTCAAAAGACCAATTGAGGTTGTTCTTACGGATTCGGTTTTGTCTTCAAGTCCACTCTTGATAATTTCTCCAAGTCCTTTGTATTTCAATTGGTTAAGGGCTGGAAGGATGGCTACTTTAACTTTATCGTTTGAGTTTTCTGAATAGATTTTTGCCAATTGGTCGGTAGCTTCTGTCATGTTCAATTCTGCAATTAAACCTGCCATGGCAATAATCGTTTCTGGATTAGTTTCCTTCAAGAAATTATTAACGTGGGGTTTAATTTTGGCTTTCACCAAAGTTACATCTCGTTTTATGATGCCACGATAACGACCGTCAACTCTGTCAGTTTCAGATGGATTTACCCAAGTTCCTAAAGTAGCAATTGCCTCTGATTTAATATTATCGTCAATATCAGTTCTGGTTGAAAACGCAATCAGTGCATCTAATTCTTTCTCACCGCCAACTCTCAAAGCCGCATTGATGGCTCTTCTTAAAAGCGGTTCTGACGTAAATCTTTTTTCATTTAAAACGGAAGCCAAAGTAGGCAACGCCGCCGTGATTGATAAGTCATCATTAATGCCACGGGCTGCTTCGGTAACAATGTATTCGTCTTGGTCTTTCAAGAAAGTAGCAATATTTGGATTGCCCAATCTTCTCAACACTAAAACGGCCGCTGTTCTCAATGCTTTGCTTGGATTATTTGCCAAAGCTAAAATTGGTTCAACTTTTCCAATTTTCGACAATGCCAAAACACCTGCGTGACGTAAATACAAATCGTTATCATTATTTGCCGAAAGCATTTCAATTAATGGTTGAACTGCATCTTGTTGAGCCGTTTTTCCGATTGCCTCCGCACTATAAAATTTCACTCTTGGATTCTCATTTTTCAAAAGAGCAATTAACGTACTTCCTGCTCCTGTGATTTTGGCATCGCCAATCATTTTTGTGGCTTGTACGATAATCTCAGCATCTTTGTCGGCTAAAAGTCCGATTAATGTTGGAGCAACCGACTTGTCTTTTCTGGCAATTTGTCCAACGCCCCAAATGCCGTGAATTCTGGCTAATTGATTATCGGTCTGGGCAATTGCTTTTTTCAAAACTGCTAAACCTGTTGCACCTCTTTCAACCAATTCAAATTGTGCTTTCTGACGAATACGCATATCAACATTGCCGAGCAAAGTATAAAGCATATCAGTTGTTTGTTTGGCATAATCCAACTGAATTAGGCGTTTAGTTTCGTTTCTGAGTGCTTCTAAATCGTTTTTATCTTTCGTTACATCAACTTTCCAAACTCTTCCGTAATTCTTTGTATCCCAGCCGTTTATCCAATCGGCGGCGTATAAAGCTCCGTCTGGACCAAATCTGATGCCCGTTGGTAAAATACCGCCAACGATGTCTTTTTCGCCATCTAATTCAAAAGATGCACCTTTTGGTTTTAAGCCAAAAGACCATATATGTGAACGAGTTGGCGTTCCAACAAATTCTACTAAAAAGAATTTATTTTTCCACTCCGAACCCAATGCCGTTCCTGGATTATAAACCATTCCTGTTGGTCCATTGTGGTAATTCATAATTGGAGGAATGATGTACGCTGCTTGACCTTCCCAACGTGGTTTGAAGAGTTTTTCATTCATCCACACGTTGTATTTATTGTTTTTAGGGTCGGTATATTTTCCGTATTGCCAGTTTGAACGCCATCCCGCATCCGAACCTTGAACGATGTGAACTAAACGCTCGCTTTCACCGGGGTAATCGCCATCGTTGTCCGACGAAATTAAATTTCCGTAATCATCAAAAACGAATTCGTGCGTATTTCTTAAACCCGAAGCAAAGATTTCAAAATCACTTCCGTCTGGGTTTGAACGAGCAATAATTCCCGAATTGGGATGTTCAAATTTCTTACCATCAGGCGTAGTAATATTTGCTCCAATATCGCCAATATTCCAATAAAGTTTCCCATCAGGTCCTTCAATTAAACCCGACATCCCATGTCCACCAAAACCAATATGAACCCCGTAACCATGACTAATTGACGTTTTTTGGTCATAAACCCCGTCTCCATTGGTATCTTTCAAACGCCAAACATCTGGAGCAATGCCAATAAAAGCATCTTTTCTTCTAACCAAAATACCACCCGCAACGTCGGAAATTTCTTCGTTAAAATCATTTAAAACTCTGGTCGAAGTCTCGGCAACGCCATCGTTGTTTTTATCTTCAATTTTCCAAACTTCGTCTTTTTCAACCTTCAAATCTTTCCAGTCGTGAACGCCATCTTCGTTTAAATCTTTCAACCAAGCGTTTTTTTCACTTTTATCGGAAGAAAATGTTTTTCGTAAAAAAGCACGTCTGTCTTCAACTGTTTTCAAACTGATAGATTCTGTCATCCAATCACGGTGACCACGAATGTCAAATTCTGAGTTTTTTTGTCGATTGGTTCTGATTAAATAAACTTTGCCCCAATCGTCGATTGACATGGCTACGGGGTCAGGAGCAAGGGAATCAGATGCCCAAAGGCTTACTTGTAAACCATCGGCAACTTTGATGGAGGTTTTATCACGAATTTCTTTTGCTTTCGAGAGAACTGTTTTTGGGTCTTCCCGAACTACCATTGGCTTTACGACAGGAGCTTTTTTCTGAGCAACGGCAGTATTTACAACGGTTAAAGCAGATGAAATCGCAAGAATAGAAATTCTGCAAATAGGGGATTTCATATACATGGATTGTTAAATAGTAATATTATGTTTAAAAGGTTGTACGTTTGGTTTTTTACTGATGAATTATTCGATTTTAGATTGACGATTTTTCTTCCAAGCATCGAAAAACCAGAATCGAACATCGAAAATCAAATATCGAAAATCAGTAAGGTGAAACGCCAACTGAAGTCCAACCGCCGTCAATGACTAAACTTTGTCCAGTAATTTGTCGTGATAAAGGCGATACCAAAAATACAGCAGCGTTGGCAATATCCTGTACGGTTGATGGCCTGCCTGTGGGGGTAATACGTGACCATGTAGAAATATATTCTGAATCTTGGAGGGTTCTTTCCGTTAAAGTTGCCCCAGGAGCAATGGTGTTAATATTGATTTGGTGAGGAGAGAGGTCTATCACTAAATTTTTGGCTAATTGTTCAATACCCGCTTTGGTCATGCCATAAGCCGCTAAATTTTCGTGAGCTTGGTGGGCAGTTACCGAAGAGGTTAGTAAAATACTGCCTCCGTGTCCTTGTAAAACCATTTGTTTGGTTGCTGCTTGGGTCAAGAAAAATGTGCCAAACAAATTGATTTGCAAGAGTTTTTGCATGGATTCGGGTTGATATTCCAAGAAATTTCCAAAAGTGGTAATCCCTGCATTGGCAATTAACATATCTAATTTTCCATATTTTTCAACGGTAAACGCTACGATTTGATTGATGATATTTATGTCAGAAATATCTCCACCGAATGATTCACAAATACCGCCTTGTTTAATGATTGTTTGACTGGCAGTTTTTGCTAAATCCTCATCAATATCATTTAATACTACTTTTGTCCCCAAAGTAGCCAGTTGCCGAGCTACTTCAAAGCCAATACCGATTCCCGCACCCGTGACGATGGCTACTTGATTTTGAAAGGAATTATTTGTCATTTTTGTTGGATTTCTTTTTGTGGGTGGTTTTTAAATAGTTGTGTATTTTTTTGTTGCGTTAAAAACGTAAGATTTTTACGCCCAATTACAAATTGGAGTGAACGGGGAATTTAAAAAACGGTAGTGTTAAATAAGTAATGCTATGTATTTGTTGTAGTGGCAAATGAAGTATTTTATAGCTCCAATATGGTTTACCAACTTCTTAGAAAAAGACAATGTATCTCTGACAAGCCTACTACATCTTTG
>JAAFIU010000271.1 GCA_013298805.1 Cytophagales bacterium
TGTGGCAAAATCCACGTTTCGATAGTATTTTTACTAAGTATTCCCATTTTGTGATATTTTATGATTTAGCACCACAAAATTCTCACTTATTTGGGAATATTTTTCAAAAGTTTAAACAGCTTCATTGAATAAAATGCGATCACCAAACCTTATTTTTAATAAATAAATATAATGTTCTAAAAAATCTAATTCTTCTTGCAAACTGGCTAATTCAGTATTTTTATTATCCAAAACATAGCGGTAAACTTTTGATAATTCGTTAATAAAATCAATGGCTTTGTCTTGATTTTGATAAACTAACGAACTCAAAACACTTAAATTATTAAATAAAAAATGTGGATTGAGTTGATTCTTTAAATTTTGTAGTTGTGCGTTGGCACTTTCGGTTTTGTATTTTTCGATTTCAACTAAACTTTGTTTTCAGACTTTAAAAAACTGATAGCCAATGTCTGATGCGATGAGAGCAATGGTAACAAAAATAGCAGGAATAAGCACCTGGCGCATTTTAGGGTTAAACATTTCATATCTTCCCGATTTCATTATATGAATGGTAAACATTAAGATATATAACAAAAATACGGTGTAGATCAGTGAAGTTAAAAATTGGCTAATGATTCGTTTTTTGGGCAAGGTCGCCCAAGAGTATTTATGATTTAACCAAGCATCAATCCTCAGATTTCCTTCAAAAATAACAACAGTGGCAATGATAATCGTCACGAAAACATCATCAAAAAAAGGCTCTCTTCTGAAAAAAAAAAGGCTTGAATATGCTTGAAATAATCAAGCCTATGCCAAGCATATAAAATATTCTATTTTTTTTATCTTTCATTTTAAAATTATTCAATTTTCTTTCTCAGTAAAACTAAATTGTCGAGTTTGAGATTTGACGACCAAATAAAAATGGCATCTTTTGAAGCATTATCAAATACATCAGCAAAGTTTGTGTAAGACGATTTATTATCTACGCCTACGGTGCTGTTTAAAAAAGTAGTTGCCACAGGCCAGTTTGAATCATCATAAGAAGTATTGAACCAGTTGGTAGGAACTGCCCAGTGAATCCCGTAGCTATTAGATGCTCCGACCGATGTATTGCAATTGGTTGATAAACGTGCATTTCCACTTTCCGAAAGACAAGCTAAATCCGAAATCGGGGCGATGTAATAGGTTTGTGCTTTCCAAGTATTGTCAGTAATACCAACGACACTTCCTGACGCATTTTTAATGAGCATTACAAAACCACCATCGCCAATATAATTGGACGAACTACCTTGCTTTTCTGTTCCCAATCCAAGGTTTTCTTCCCAATCGACACATTTAACTGCGACTGTAAAAGGCTTTTTGGCTTTAAAACGTACAATACAAGAGTTAAAATCAGTGTAAGGAACAGGGTCTTTTCCAACAGGAATGCCGTTGACATACATTTCAAAGTAATTATCTTCGAAAATATAAGCTGTAAAAACCTCTCCATCAGCATCCACAGTTACGATGTTACTACTCAAAAGTGCTGCAGTGGCAGTCGAACTATTGGCATAATTATGCCCTGAAACATAAGAATTATACAAATCAGACGCAAATGGAAAGGCGGCATTGGTAAAATTAACTTCGGCTGGCAAAGCCCACGTTTTGTTATCGGTTGAAGTAATTGTTCCCAAAGCTGCCACTCTAACCCCCGAAGGAAATAAATTGGCGGTTTTGGTAGCTCCTGCCCCTTGCGTTACCGAACCCGTGCCTGTATAAGTGCTATCAGTAATACTTACGGTTTCTGTGCAAGCAGCAAAAGCTACTACAAAAAATAGCGTAATTAATTTTGCAAAATGAGATTTTTTCATGGATTTTATTCTATGTTTAAGCGATTAAAATTGCACTTTATAAACGACATTTGGAAATAAACCCAACTGATAAGTAGTGCTGATGGCTTGATTGTTAGTATCGTATTTTTGAGCAAAAACATTTTTATGATTGGTAACATTCTGAACATCCAATGAGATAGTTTGCGATAACTTCCTTTTGGCACTGTTAATGGTATAGCCCAGTTTTACATCCATTCTGAAATAATTGTCATAATAAGCTGAATAGGCATTGGTTGAAAGCACTTCTCGTCCTGCTGCATTTGAGGCTGTTAAGTTGATGGGGGTATAGGCTCGTCCGCCTGCATTGGTGTATTTTAAGTCGAGACTGAATTTATTTCTATTGCCCACTGTCCATTCTTTGCCTGCCAATAAATTGAAAACATACTTGCCACTAAAAGCCGTGTTTCTTTCGACACCATCTCTTCCTGTGTATTTTGAGTCGTAAATGGAAGACGTAAACAAGGCATAATAACCTTTACTAAAAAACTTTTCGATGGTAAGTTCTATTCCATAATTTCGTCCAGTACCTGCATTGGTAAGGTTATCTTCCAATTCTGTTTTGAAGCTCGCCCCAGTATTGAGCATCGAATAAGAACTTGAAAAAGTATTAACAGGTACGTCATAAAGCGATTGATAATAGGCTTCGGCTTTCAAACGCCAATCTTTAAATGGCTGTAAGTCGTAGCCTACTACAAAGTGATGACTTTTGGTAAAATCTAAATTCTTGTTGTTGTAAGAGTATGAGCCATCTTGTTTTTGTGTTTGTAAGAAATATACATTAATTGGTTGCATTTGAGCATGAAGTCCATAACCAAAACTCAAAGTGCTGTTAGGAGTTAAGTCATACTTCAAACCCAAACGAGGTTCAATGGATGATGATTTATTTAAGAAGAAATACTGTGAATGTAGTCCTGCATTTAAGGTCAATCGGTCGCTGAAACTATACTTAGCGTGGGCATATACTTGGGCTAAGTCGGTATAGCTGTTATAATCCCAAATTTGTTTCCAGTCTGACGTAGCATTTTGTTTGGTTCTATAATAAAGATTCAGACCCATCAACTCGTTTTGAATACCTAATTTGATAAATAATTTTGAGTTTATCTTTGCATTATAGCTCGTAGAGAAATTATAACCTGTTTTGGCCACATTGTTTTCTTCTTTGGAATAATACACATTAGTTGTGCGGTCGCTGCCATAATTAACTTGGTCGGTACTCGAATAATTTAGTCCTAACGTTGAACTCAAATAAGCGTTTTTGTTCAATTGTTTGAAATGATTTACGCCCACAATTCTGATTTTACTACTCAAATCGTTGCCATCTTTACCGCCATACAACGAGCTTGTATTTCCCCCTGCAATGCTAATGCTGCTCGATGCCAAAATACCAAACGTCGAAAATTTCCCCCATTTGGTATTTCCACTGTTCAATTTAAACGATAAATCTGAATAACTCGGGGTAGCCGTTACGCCAATATCCACTCCAAGGGCTTGGGCAACTCCAGCCAAGGCATAACGATAACCTACCAGATATGAAGAGCCTTTTTCTTTGTTGATTGGTCCTTCGGTGGTGGCTTCCAAACCAGTGATTACCCCTGCTTGTACGGTGGTTTCTCTTTTTTGCGAATTACCATTTCTAAAACCCAAATCAAAAACACCCGAAATGGCATTCCCATATTCGGAAGGCCAAGCCGAGGTAAAGAAATCGGAACTTTTCAAAAGGTTAGTATTCAAGGCACTCACTGCTCCGCCCGTAGTTCCTACCGAAGCGAAATGATTGGGGTTGGTTACATTCATGCCATCAATTCTCCATAAAACCCCCACTGGCGAGTTTCCTCTGATAACAATGTCATTTCTGCTATCGTCTGGAGCGCTAACCCCCGCAAAATTTGCCGCCAAACGAGCAGGGTCGCTTCGTCCACCTGCATAGCGGTTTACTTCTTCCATAGAAAAAGCTCTGGTACTAACACTCGTGAGTTTATTAACGGTATTGGCTTTATTGGAGGCTGTTACAACTACTTCATTGAGCAATTGTAAATCTTCTTCCATCGAAATATCTAAGATTACCTCCTTCCCTGAAGTAACCACCACATTGGGAATAACAACATCTTTATAACCTATTGAAGAGATTTTGACTTCGTAACGATTAGGGGCAATATTCGACAGCACATAATGTCCATTTACATCGGTTTGTGTACCTAATTTTTCGGATATTATCTGAACATTAGCTCCGATGATAGCACTTTGAGAAAGTTTATCTGTAACAGTTCCTCTAATATTTTGTCTGTTATTCTGGGCAAAAGCGATGTTCGCAAAGCAAAGAAGCATCAGTAAAAAGCGATATTTCATTATCAGAAATGATTAGTTTGATGATAAAACTAATTAAGGTATTGATAATCAAAAAGTATAATACTGCTGAGTTGTAAAATTATCTGGTTGGATTGTGGAAAAATCAGGTTGTATGATTTTGCCTTATTTTCTCTTCCATAAAAAAAGTCCCTACAAACAATTTTATAGGGACTCATACTAATAATTTATTTCTTAAAGTTACTCATAACGTTTGATTTGAATTTGTCGGAGCATTTTATGCAATTCTTAATTGGCTTCAGGCAAAAAGGTCAAATAACTCAAATCGTCTTCCTGAAACATTTCATTGGCTAAATCTTGTAATTGTGTGGCAGTTACCGCTTTAATTTGTACAAAAAGGTCTTCTAAGCCATCAATCCTATTAATATCCAATAAACTTTTTGCCATCATCAACATAAAACTCATGTTGCCTTCTTCCGACATTGCCATTTGTCCCATCAATTGTTCTTTGGTATTTATCAATTGCGTTTTGGTCAATTGAATGTCTCTGAGTTTTTGTAATTCTTTAAAAATCAACGCATTAACCCTGTTCAACCGTTTGACTTCAGTAGCGTAAGAAACACTCCAATACCCTGTATCAATAAATGGCGTATAACCTGCATCAATGGCATACACCAATCCGTTACGCTCTCGGACGGCTAAATTCAAACGTGAATTCATCCCAAAGCCTCCTAATAAGTTCACCAACATGAAAAATGGCAAACGGTTTTTATCAGAAAGACAATAAGATGGTCGCCCAATGGTTACGTGTGCTTGTGAAATACTACGGGTAACGTTTAGATTCTGAGGCTGATAACCCATTGGTGCAATTCTGATTAAATCGGAACGCTTGGCAGGAACATCTTTAAAGAATTTTTCGGCTAATTGTAAAACTTTCTTGAAAGGCATATTCCCGATTGACGAAAATATTACTCTTTCGGTATCAAGGTTTTCGGAAATAAAGGCTAATAAATCTTGGCGAGTGAAGTTTGAAACGCTCTCTTGATTGCCGAGCGTATTTTTGCCTAATTGATGATTGGCAAATAAAATTTCGTCAAAATCGTCTTGAATGGCATCTTCGGGCGAGTCGTAATACATCGCCATTTCTTCCAAAATTACGCCACGTTCACGTTCAACTTGTTTCTCTGGAAAGATTGAACGAAACGTAATATCCGACAAAAGCTCCAAGGCACGCTCATAATGAGGCGTAAGTACGGAAGCATGAAAACAGACTTTTTCTTTGGTTGTGTAGGCATTTAACTCTCCTCCGACAATCTCTAAACGGTTGATAATCTGCAAAGAAGAACGTTTTTGAGTGCCTTTAAAGGCCATGTGTTCCCAGAAGTGAGCAAGTCCTTGTTGGTTAGCTTTTTCGTCTCGACTCCCTATGTCGAGCATAATTCCAATATGAGAAATAGTGGTATGCGTAACCTGACGGTGTACGATTCTAATTCCATTAGGCAGGGTATGATGATTGATTGATTCCATTAAACATTTAGCAC
>JAAFIU010000061.1 GCA_013298805.1 Cytophagales bacterium
TAAATAAAGTATCTAAAGTTATATATTGAGATTTTGAGGATTATCAAGGTAAAAAAACGACACATAGCAGCGATACGTTAGTTTTTTTTAACGATGAGAATACTCGAAAGGTCGATGTAGAGATGGATAGTTTATTTAATTCACATTCCTATAAAGACTTAATCTTCTAAAATATTACCCATAAAAGTGCTTTTCAAGGCGAAAGAAATCAAGAAAAATACAATTGCCCAGCGTAAATATGGATGATAAAAGTCTTGGACGTTACGATATTGGTTTTGTTTAATTTCTCCTTTCTCTAAACGGTTTATTTCTTTAAAGATATTTTCTAAGGAACGGGCATCTCTCGCACGAAAAAACTTACCTTCACTAATCTTGGCAATTTCTCGAAGAGTTCCTTCATCAACTTTATCAGTAGTTGTTTTTTCACTGCCGACGGCAATGGTATAAACTCGCACACTAAAAGCTTTGGCCAACTGAGCTGAGGTAACGGGGTCAAGATTCCCTGCGGTATTGTCTCCGTCTGAAATCAAAATCGCCACTTTACTTTTAGAATCAATTTCTCGCAAACGATTAATACACATTCCGAGGGCATTGCCAACTGCTGTACCTGATACCGTAATCTGAGCAGAAGATATATCATCAATATAATCTTTTAGCATCTCGTAGTCGGTTGTAAGCGGACAAAGAGCGTTGGGTTCTCCCGAAAATATTACCAAGCCAATTCTATCGGATTTACGTCCCTTTATAAATTGATTTGCCACATTTTTGGCAACCGTCAAACGGCTCGGTGGAATATCCTTATTGTCCATCGACTTAGAAATATCCATCGCCAACATAATATCAATACCTTCACCAAATTGGTCATCTTCCGAAATTGAACGTTGCGGACGTGCCAAGGCAAGAATCAATAAAGCCGTTGTAAACATCAAAAAAACACCTGGAATAAAACGCAAAAAGCTTATCCAGTTGGATTGAATTTCGTTGGCAGGAAAAGCCACATTGAGTTTTTGGGTAGAATTATTTCGTAACCAATCTCTCAATAAAAACAAAATCGGAATGAGCGGCAAACTGTACAAATAGAAAGGATGCACCCACTCGAAACTCGAAAGCGTGGACGGCAAAAACCAATATTTTGAAAACCAATCTTGCATATTGTAAATAAATGGTGATTAGTTATTAGTGATTAGAAAACTGGTAAATTTATTTTAAACTTTGAATAACAAGAAGTTAATTTATTGTAAATGAGACTCTTACGAAAACTAATCAACCAGTAACTAATTTCCAGTAACCACTCCTTGATTACCAAGAGCTAATTCCTGACGATGTTCAAGATAAAGTCCCTCCGCCAATTCTTGCAGAATTCGTAAAGAGGCAATGGTTTTATTTGAATAAACGCCTCCATAAACGGTTGCATCAATTTCTCGCAAAGCATCCGACAAACGATTATCCTCTAAATTATCTAAAATCTCCTTCGTTGTAAAAGTCGTAAATGGCTTATTTTCAAGACGTTCAATATATTTTTTCCAAAGAACAACCGCTTTCTCTATGTTTTCCAAACGTTTCTGAGCATCATCCGTTCCTCGACTAAGCCGTTGGAAAAGTTTCTGAAAATCATCGTAACGCCTCTTAAAATTAAACAATTGTATTTGTCGGCGAATGGGTTTCCCAAAAAACCAAAAAATTAGGGCTGCCAAAACAGACAAAGCAATAAAAACCAAAAGAATAAGTGGCACATTGACTTGCTGCTTGATGGGAATAAGGTGCGTATCTTTTTCCAACGACATTGTATCTATATCGCTTTCTGTACTGATAATACTTTCGAGAATAACCTTGTCCATCGGTGCAAAAACCCGTGTACAGTCTTTTTTGGCACGTACATACACAGGCAAACTCAATTCCTGTATGGGTGAAACCTCAAAAGAAATGAGAGTATAAACAACACTATCCAAACTGCCATTTTGGTCGGTAATCGTTGGAAAATACGCACGATTCACCAATTCAAAAGGAGCAAAATTATAAGAAGAATCAGGAAAGAAAATATCAACAGTTGCCTTATGACGATAACTGAGGGCATATTTCACGGGTAAACCCACCTTAATGCTATCACTCAGAAATTTCCCTTTGGGTGGTGTCCAACTGGGGATTTGAGCAATCACTTCTAAGGAAATTACCGTAAATAAAAATGTAATTAATAGATATTTTAGGGATTTTGGGGTCATTATATATTACTCAAATATTCGTCGTCTTGCCAAGCAAGTTCAAAAGTACGGTCAAATGTCAAATAGTTTCCATCTATAATTTTAAAAGCCCAAATGGGTTCACCTTCTATATCATCTGAAATCGTTATTTCTCCATCATCTTTTATACAATCAGTTAATGTCAAATTGTATAATTGGGCATATAGATTTAATGTATCTTCTGTATAAACTATGTTCGGGTGGAAAGTCGGAGTCATGGCTATTATATATCAAGAATTTCTGGAATTATTCTCTAAAATCTACTTGAATAGGTTGGTTATGTTATACCCAATAAATTCTTTCAAAAAGCCAATTTCAAACAAACATACTTTTGAAGAAAACTGCAAGTTTTCTAATAGCTATGTTTTCTATCTTACCTATATGGTCTATTTACATTACCATTGAGGTAGGATAGGAAACATTTGATTCAACCGTTCCGTTTGAGCAAATCATTTTGAATCAGTATATAAAAACTGCGATGGGTACAATTTAACTAATCAAATCATCTCCTATCTAAAAAAAATCACTTCCTCACTTTAAACAATTTAACCAGCTTCGGCACATAATCTTCTGAAGCGTCAATGGCTATGTAGTTGGCTTTGTTTTGCTTACAAATTTGGTCTAATTGCTCTGAATTCTTCTCAAAAAGGTTTTTCATTCGATTTCTGAACCAATTTGACGACGCATTTACCCAAATGGTTTTACGGCTTTCAGTATCAAAAACGGGAATAATTCCCAAACGAGGTAAATTCGTTTCTCTTTGGTCGTAAAGATGAATCACGATAAGGTCATGTTTACGGGCAAGGGCTTTTAGGTTTTCTTCGTAGCCCGAATCAATAAAATCGGACACTAAAATTACTAAACTCCGTCTTTTCAACACGTCCAACGTAAACAAAATCATCTTCTTTAAATTCGTCCCTGCCGATTCTGTTTTGAGTTTAAAAAGCTCCAAAATTGTCCTGTAACCGTGTTTTAGTGTATTCGCAGGTTTTATATATTTCTCTTTTTGGTCGGAAAAACACAACAAACCCACGTGACTTGCCTCTTTTATGGCTGATAAAGCCAAAACGCCACAAATCTCTTTACTGGTATCTAATTTTGAACGATTCGAGCGTCCAACATCCTGCGAAGCACTGACATCCAACACAAAAAAAACCGTTTGCTCTTTTTCTTCTTTAAAGATTTTTACATACGTCCCGTGACCTTTCGCTGAGGTGTTCCAGTCGATGAGGCGAACATCATCTCCATATTGATACAAACGTAAATCACTGAATTCCAAGCCAGAACCTTTAAAAATAGAATGAAAATTCCCTCGCATTTGCGATGTTACCGCCTTGCGAATTTTGATTTCATATTTATGAAGTTTGGATAAAAACTCGTTTGGATTCATTTTTAGGGACTGGGAGTTAGACGTTGAGATTTAGTATTTCAGCAATATAATCCTCAAGCTACGCTCTTTAATAATTTCAGTTGCTCTGATATATTAATAACCTCATTCAGAACTCAAAAATAAGCATTTAAGCCTGATAAGTCATTATGATATTACTTATTTGTCAAACCTATATTTCCGTTTACACAATGAAAATCACAAAGAAATAAAATTCATTTCCTAAAAAAAACTATCTTGCATCTATTCCATCAACAATTAAAAACAATGAATATCCAATCTCAAACATCTCATCAAAACCTCCTCGAAGTAAGAAAAAAACGACTTGAAACTATCAAGTTGGGCGGAGGACTTAAAAACATCCAAAAACAACACGAAAGAGGCAAACTTACCGCCCGTGAACGCATTGATTATCTGATTGACAATAACTCCGAATTCTTAGAAATTGGGGCTTTTGTAGGCTACGAAATGTACGCCGAACATGGCGGTTGTCCTGCGGGTGGCACGGTTGGCGGTTTAGGTTATGTGTCTGGCAGACTGTGCGTTATTGTTGCCAACGACCAAACCGTAAAAGCAGGGGCGTATTTTCCGATTACAGGCAAAAAGAATCTTCGTTTTCAAGAAATTGCTATGCAAAATCATCTACCAATCATTTATTTGGTGGATAGTGCAGGCGTTTTTCTTCCGATGCAAGACGAAATTTTCCCCGACCGTGAGCATTTCGGGCGAGTTTTTTATAATAATTCACTCATGAGTGCGATGGGAATTACACAAATTTCAGCCGTTCTGGGCAGTTGTGTGGCAGGTGGAGCGTATTTACCGATTATGTCAGATGAAACCTTGATGGTGGAAGGACAAAGCTCTATTTTTTTGGCTGGTCCCTATTTGGTAAAAGCCGCCGTTGGCGAGGATATCGATGCTGAAACTTTGGGCGGTGCAGTTACACATACCGAAATATCAGGAATTGCCGATTATAAATTCAAAACGGAACAAGAATGTTTAGACCAAGTAAAACGGACAATGGGCAAATTGGGCAAAAGTCCAGACGCTGGTTTCGACAGAGTTGAAGCAAAAGAACCTATCAAAAGTCCAGAAGAAATGCTCAATTTCTTCCCAGAATTAAGAACGAAACCTTACAATATGCTCGAAATCATTGAGCGATTGGTAGATAATTCTGAATTTGATGAGTTCAAAAAAGATTACGGAAAAACCATCATTTGCGGGTACGCTCGAATCGACGGTTGGGCGGTTGGTATTGTGGCAAATCAACGCTTAGTCGTGAAAAGTGCCAAAGGCGAAGTACAAATTGGTGGTGTCATTTACAACGACTCAGCCGACAAAGCGGCTCGTTTCGTCATGAATTGCAATCAGAAGAAAATCCCTTTGGTTTTTTTACAAGACGTAACGGGGTTCATGGTTGGCAGTCGCTCTGAACATTCGGGCATTACCAAAGACGGAGCAAAAATGGTCAATGCGGTTTCCAATTCAATCGTTCCCAAATTTACCATCATCATCGGAAATTCTTACGGAGCGGGCAATTATGCCATGTGCGGGAAGGCATACAATCCAAGTTTCATTTATGCTTGGCATTCGGCAAAAATAGCCGTGATGGGCGGAGAACAAGCCGCAAAAACGCTTTTACAAACACAAATTGGCTCAATGAAAGCCAAAGGAAAAGTATTAAGCAAAGAAGAGGAAGACGCTATTTTACAAGAAATTATGGAACGATACAACACCCAAACCACGCCATACTACGCAGCGGCTCGTTTGTGGGTGGACGAAATCATTGACCCAATTGATACTCGTAAAGTAATTTCAAAAGGTATCGAAGCTGCAAATCATGCTCCGATTACGAAGGATTTTAAAGTGGGAGTCTTTCAGGTTTAAGTGATTCGTTATTGGTGATTAGAGAATTGGTAAAGTGCTTATCCTCAATTTTTTATACTTTATGGTACTGCCAGCTAAATTTAAAAATCTATTTAATAAATTATTGCTAAAACAAAGTAAAGTTTTACCAATCTGTGCTTTGTTTGATAATGAACCTGTTTAAACTTTCTGTTTTGAGATACAAATCAGTGTATTTTTGAGGTCTTTAAACTAAAATTTTTAAAACATAGCAGAGCTACATTGATAAAATTTTGGTTTGAAGAATTCTAAAAGACTTGGTTTTAGCCGGGGGCACCCAGCCGAAAGAGAAAGTTTAAACAGGTTCATAATGGACCTGTTTAAACTTTCCGTTTCTGGCTGTAAATGATTGTATTTTTGAAGCTGGAATTTTGAAATTTGAAGCCCCAGTGGAACTGCATAGCAGAGCTACGGTAAATAAATTTTGGAAGTACAGATTCTAAAAGACTTCATTTCGGTCGTAAGGGAAAGTTTAAACAGGTTCAATGATTGAAAATCGTAAAATATTACTCAAAAAGTAAAATTGGGATAACCACTAATTATTAACGGTGTATTGAGCTTCAGGACTCTTTGCACCATTTTTTTTATCTATTTATCTCTATTTATTTTACTACTAAAATTCCCTCTCAGCTACCAAAAACTAAATACCTTGACAAAATATTACTTGCATTTATCAAATATTTTGTATAAATTTTACTTCCTAAAAAACTAAAACTAATAGATTATGAAAAAAGTCTCCAATCTTATTTATCACAAAGGAAATACCGTTACGGTAATTGACGCATCAAAAACAGTTTATGATGCCTTAGAAATTATGGTTCAAAAAAACATTGGAGCATTGGTTGTTTACAACGAAGATAAATTCGTTGGTGTGGTAACTGAACGTGATTATGCCCAAAAAGTTATCGTGAAAGGAAAGCATTCACACGATACTTTGGTTTCTGAAATCATGCAGTCATCTCCTGCTACCGTGAAATTTGAAGATTCAATTGAAAGGTGTATGGAACTGATGTCCGACAAGCACATTCGTTATTTACCCGTTATTGCAGATAGCCATGTAGTTGGCTTAGTTTCGATGGGTGACGTGGTAAGGTATATCATTGAAGACCAAAAAAATACGATTAACCATTTACAGAATTTTATCTCTGGAGGAATGTAGAAGATAGGTGAATAGGTTGGTTATGTTGTACCCAATAAATTCTTTCAAAAGCCAAATTCAAACAGACCTGCTTTTGAAAAAACTGCAAGTTTTCAAATATCTATGTTTTCTATCTTACCTATATGGTCTATTTACATTACCATTGAGGTAGGATAGGAAACATTTGATTCAAACCTTCCGTTTGAGCAAATCATTTTAAATCAGTATATAAAAACGGCGATGGTTACAATTTAACTAACCAATTCAGCTATTCTCTAAAATATAACTAAACGTCAAATCCAGCTAAGTCTTTAAATTCTGCAACACGAGCAGATAATTCTTCTTCTGATAAATCCAATAATCGTTCTGTTCCAAATTTCTCAACGCAGAAAGAAGCCATTGCTGAACCATAAACGATAGCACGTTTCATATTCTCGAAAGAAATATCATCTGTTTTTGCTAAATAGCCAATAAATCCACCCACAAAAGTATCTCCTGCTCCTGTTGGGTCAAAAACTTCTTCTAATGGCAATGCTGGACAGAAGAACATTTTTTCTCCTTGGAATAACAATGCACCGTGTTCACCTTTTTTGATAATCAAGGTTTTTGGTCCCATTGCCATGATTGTTTTTGAAGCCGTTCTCAATGAATAATCTCCCGATAATTGGCGAGCTTCTTCGTCATTGATACACAACACATCAATCATTTTCAAGACTGTTTTCAAGTCGTCCATCGCAATATCCATCCAGAAATTCATGGTATCCATGGCAATTAATTTCGGGCGATTTTCCAAACGGTCAATTACCGTTTTCTGAACTGCTGGCGTTAAGTTTCCTAACATCAAATATTGGCAATCTTGGTATTCAGCAGGAATAATCGGGTCGAAAGTACCCAATACGTTCAATTCTGTCACCAATGTGTCACGAGAATTCATATTGTTGTGATAACGACCAGACCAAAAGAATGACTTTTCGCCTTGTTTAATTTGAAGACCTGTTGTATCAACACCTTTATTTTCAAGAAGTTGAATATATTCTTGTGGAAAATCTTCTCCTACTACGGCTACTAAGTTGATAGGGGTTTTGAAATAAGATGCCGACAAAGAAATGTACGTACCTGCACCACCGATAATTTTGTCTGTTTTTCCGTAGGGAGTTTCGAGGGCATCAAACGCCACCGAACCGATTGCTAATAAACTCATTCGTTGATTTAAGAATTAAAATGGAGGATAAACCTTATAAATGTAAGCCAAAGCACTATTGCTTGGTTTTTTATGAATTCACAAAGGTACGGAAAAATTAGTGGAATAGAAGTGTATGTCCTTTCTTGCTTTTCGTAAAAAAGCCTCACGAAGTCTATTCTTGTGAGGCTTTTACAAGCTATTTATTCTTAATTCCCTTCTAATAATCATCTCATGTAATTTAAGTTTACACTCGCTTCTTACCTTCTTTGCTCTTTTATGACCTAAGGTCTCTCTATAATTTTCAAAAGTAACCTCAATTGAGGCTTGATACACAAACTTAAAAATTGTATGTGCGTAATTGCAGTTTATTGGCTCATGTAATAAACTCATAGAGACATTAATACCCTCATTACTAAACTCTTTTACAAAAGTGTTATTTGGTAATAACTCCTTAACCTTCAATATAATCACGTCGTAATCATATCTTTCAAAATCTTTATTTTCATCGGTATTCCAAAGAACATCCTCCAAATCTGACAATACTTCATTAGGATTGCCTTGTCTATTATGCGAAATATCAGTTAATGAAATTTCATTATACGGAAACTCTCCTATTTCTGGTTTGCAACGCCAATAAAGCTCTTCATCATGGTAGAACTCTGATATTGTAGGTCTGCCGTTCCAATGCAGTTTTGGAGGGATATAGGGTATTTTACAATCGTACACTGATAAAAATATTACTTTGAAAGGAATTGATAGGTTAATTTTTCAAAACTATGAGATTCATCACAATCAAAGAAAACGGTCGTTACCCCCCTCTCATATCCTGTAAAATTATAGAATCCGTCTCCATCATCATCAATAGAAATCATCGAAATACCATTCTCTGTTTTACGATAAATACAAATCTCTGAATCCTGAGATTGAGTAATCTTAATATGTAATTTCTCAGGATGGATTGTTTTTGATATATCTTCAAAAATATCAAAAAATGCTATAAATGTTTCTTTTTGTAAACTTGTAAATGAACACTTTTGAAATGCTTGGAAACATAAAATATTCAAATAGTCAGATTGGTATGATGTTGTTAAAGCTCCTTCAAATTTGTCAGTAGCTTGAAGATAATTACTCTCAAATAATATGGTTCCAGCAAATGAGTCTCCCAAATTTTGCATTTCACTTTTTGGATTTAAAGTTGGCGAGTTTTTTATTTTTAAGTTCATAATCTTATTGAATTTTGATTATATTTCTTGTTTTCTCTGTTATAATATTGAAAAACAATTCATTCTTGTAATCTCTCATTTCTTGAAAATCCTCTCCAACAACAAGCGTTTTATAGATTGGTTTCGTTATATCAATGTCAAGAATAATTCCAATTTTATCATTTTGTGCCGAGTTATCATTTTCAACAGTTTGAATGATATTCGCTCGCATTTGACCTTTCGGTATTGTAACTGTCATAAAAAAACCTTCAAGTGTTTGAGGTATGCCAGAAGGAATTGTTGGATATAGTGCAAAAAAATCGTTCAATTCAACTGATTCAAAAGGAAGTTTTATAACATTAACAAATCTTACACCAAGACTGTTACATTTATAAAGATTGTTTTGATTAATATTATTCCATATTTCATTAAATTCATTAATTGACTCTTCCCAAGAAGAATAACTCTGAATTTTATGATAAGAAAATTGATTTGATTTTAAGATTAGTGTTTGGGATTTGTCATCAGAGTCTAAACGAAAACCATTTGGCGTTTTAGAAGAGTTTCTTACTTGAAATTCTCCATCTTTTTCTTCAAATGTGGCTTTTGCCTTGAATAGTGGTTTTGCTTTGGGCGAAAATTTTGCCTTAATAAAATCGTTACCTATAAATTGTTCTAATAATTCAGGCGAAAAATCTTCTGAAAAAGTAACTGAAAAAATAGCTTCTCGAATGGGTGGTTTTTTGAAAGATTCCCAATTATTCATTATTGATACTTAATGATGATTTTCAGATTTAATAATTAACAACTTTAAATATGTTAATTTATTATCAAATCTATGCCATTTTAGTGATATTTCAATATAGTTTAAAGAAATTAACGTTAAACCAGTTCAAAAACTTCTTCCTGTCGAACCGAACCTCCCTGATTTTTTAAATCTCTCGACATGTAACTATACACCGCAGGAATAATGTAAAGCGTCAAAGTTGTCGCAAATAACATCCCTCCTACTACGGCAATTCCCATCGAAACTCTACTTTGAGAACCTGCTCCTAAAGCCAAAGCAATCGGTAAAATACCCAAAATTGTACAAAGCGAAGTCATCAAAATTGGTCTAAAACGAGCCACAGCGGCTTCTCTTGCAGCTTCTAATTTTGTACTGCCTTGCTCTTTCCGTTGATTGGCAAATTCCACAATCAAAATACCGTTTTTGGTAACTAAACCAATTAATACAATAATTCCGATTTGTGAGAAAATATTGAGCGTTTGTGAGAAATCCCAAAGCGACAATAACGCTCCTGCAACTGCCAAAGGAACAGTCAAAAGGATAATCAATGGGTCAACAAAACTCTCAAATTGAGCCGAAAGAATTAAATAAATGAGAATCAATGCCAACGCAAATGCAAAAACCAAAGAAGATGAAGATTCCTTAAATTCCTTCGATTGTCCATCGTAAGCCGTTGAAAAAGAAGGGTCTAATGTTTCTTTCGCAATTTTATCCATTTCGTCTAAGGCTACTCCTAAAGTTACGCCTTTCGCCGCTTGTGCTTGTACCGTAGCCGCTACATAACGATTATAACGGAATAATTGAGGTGGCGTACTTTCCTCGGTAATTTTCACCAAATTATCCAATTGAATCAATTCATCTCGATTACTTTTCACATATAAAGAACGTAAATCAGACACATCATTACGCTCAGGACGGTCAATTTGTCCAATAATTTGG
This sequence comes from Cytophagales bacterium, assembly GCA_013298805.1. Lineage (GTDB taxonomy): Bacteria > Bacteroidota > Bacteroidia > Cytophagales > Spirosomataceae > Arcicella. Next base: position 10,779 of record JAAFIU010000061.1, read on the forward strand.
TATTGCTTTCCATTCATTAAAAAATAGCCAAATCTACGTCCAGAAAGCCCTAATTGAAGGGTTTGGGCAACATCTTGAATAGAAACTCCCAAGTTTTGGGCTTTTTCACGGTCAATTTCTAAGCGTAATTCTGGTTTTGTAAATTTCAAATTTACATCAGCAACTTCAAATTTTGGCGACTCCCGAACTTTCGCCATAAACTCAGGAATAGCTTTTTTAAGTTTATCAAAACTTACCGCCTGAATAACAAACTGCACAGGCAAACCTCCGCCACGTTGCCCCGTTTGTATGGTGGGTTCTTGAATAACAAACATTTTAGCTCCTGTATATTTTTTCAATTTGGGCTGAATTTCCTCAACAATTTGTTGCTGAGTTCTACGTGCAATTGTATCTCGTAAAACTACCCGCATCGTTCCTGTATTAGCAGCACCATTTCCAAAAGGTGGAGAAGTCACTGTTACAACCCCTAATCTTTCAGTTGACGATAATTCTTTCATTAAGAAATTACCCATTTCGTCTGTGATTCCCAACATATACTCAAAAGTTGCTCCTTCTGGAGCAGTTGCCGAAATCCTAAAACCTCCTCTATCTTCCATCGGAGCAAGTTCAGAAGGAATTGCATCAAATTTGAAGAGCGAATAAATAATTCCGATGAACAAAATAATCAGAACCCAAGCCGTGCCTCTGATACGAAGAAAACCAGCCAATGAATTTTCGTAAGCACTTGTAAATCCTTGAAAAAATGGTTCTGTAACTCTGTAAAACCAAGGTTGATGATGTCCACCTTTCAAGATTTTAGAACTCAACATCGGCGTTAAAGTCAGCGAAACAAAAGCTGAAATAATTACCGAACCAGCTACCACAATCCCAAATTCACGGAAAAGCCTTCCTGTAATTCCTTGCAAGAAAATCACGGGTAAAAACACCGCCGCCAAGGTAACAGTCGTAGAAATAACGGCAAAATAAATCTCTTTTGAACCCGCCAAAGATGCCTCCCAGGGCGACATTCCTTCTTCGATTTTGGCGTAAATATTTTCCAAAACCACAATGGCATCATCTACCACCAAACCAATTGAAAGAACAATTCCCAACAAAGTCAATACGTTGATAGAGAAACCCATCACGTACATAATGAAAAATACGCCAATTAATGAAACAGGGATCGCCGTTAACGGAATAAGTGTTGAACGCCAATCTCGCAAGAAAATGAAGATAATTAACGCTACCAGACCGATGGCAATGAAGATAGTTTCCTCCACCTCAGTGATAGAACGTCTTACAAATTGCGTATAGTCAACGCCTAAAGTAATTTCTACGTCGCTGGGTAGCGTACTTTCTATCTGTACTAATTTCTTCTTAATGTCATCAACAATTTGAATCTGGTTTGCTCCTGGTTGCGGAATAACCGCCACCGCAATCATCGGAGTCATATCACGTTTAAAGAAGGTTTTTTCATTCTCAGGAGCAAGTTCGGCAAAACCAACATCACTAAATTTTACTACTTTATCAGCCTCTTCACGGAGAATTAAGTTGTTAAAATCTTCGGGAGTTATCAAACGTCCTTGTGTACGAACGGTCAACTCAGTCATCGCTCCTTCAATACTTCCAGAAGGTAATTCAATGTTTTGTTTGGTTAAAGCACTAACAATATCGGGAGCAGTTAAACGATACGACGACAATTTAACGGGGTCAATTCTCAAACGCATGGCGTATTTTTTCTCTCCCCAAATCTGTACTGAACTTACACCAGCAACCGTTTGAAATTTCTCTTTGATATTTCGAGTCACCAATTCATTCAAATCCAACAAATTTCTTTTCTGAGACTTCACATTGATAAAATAGATGGGATTTGAGTCGGCATCAGCTTTGGCAACTACGGGCGGGTCAACGTCTTTGGGTAGATTAGCTAATGAACGAGCAACACGGTCACGTACATCGTTGGCTGCATCTTCAATGTCAACAGCTAAATCAAATTCTACGGAAATAGTTGAACGTCCATCTCGACTGGAAGATGTCAAAGTACGAATACCAGCAATACCGTTAATTGACTCTTCTAAAGGCTCTGTAATTTGCGACTCAACAATATCGGCATTTGCACCTGTATAGTTCGTCTGGACAGTTACGACGGGTGGGTCAACGCTCGGAAATTCTCGAATACCCAAGTAAGTATATCCAATTACACCGAATAGAATAATCAGGATAGACATTACGACCGCCAAAACGGGTCGTTTTATACTGGTTTCAGAGATAGAAGCCATAATTTTAGATGTGTTTGATGAAGTTAAATTTAGTAAGCGAAAAGCGATTGGCGAAAAAGCGAATTTTATCAAGTCACATTATATTACATCAAATCGCATCCACAAACCACCGTCTATATTTTCAATACTTTACAAAACTGCCGATTGAATAGTATTATTTATTCTTTCGGTACATTGGTCTAATGTCCATTTTTGTTGAACATTTTCAATAGCAAATTTTATCATTTGTTCCCTCAATTCCTGATTTTCGGTTAATTGTTGGATATAATTGGCAATTTCAACTGGATTTGGGTTAGCTAAAAACCCGTTTTTCCCATGTATAATAGTTTCTCTAACACCGCCTTCTGCAATGCCTACAACGGGTGTACCACAGGCATTTGCTTCTAAAGGAGCAAATCCAAACGGTTCAAGATTAGATGAATAAATCATACAGATTGCACCACTTAATAATGCTACCAAATGTTCATCCGAAACCATTCTTTTAAATTCCAATTCAACATTTAGAGAATTGGCTAAAATTACCATTTCTTCATAATGGGCTTCATCAACCAAATTACCAACCCACAAAAGTTTGGGGCGTAAACCCTTTATTTCTGCAATGGCTCTTATGGCTAATTCTTGGTTTTTATGCTTCATAAATCCACCAAGACCAATTACATAAGGCTGTTCAGACTTACTATCTACGGGTTTAAACATCGAAGTATCTATTCCCAAATAACACACTTCGGTATTTAATCCATAAGCTCTTTTACAGCTTTCCATTGAGAAGTAAGAGTTCACTAAAACCTTATCAAACGATTGAAAATTTGTCCGTTCTTCTCTTACGTAAACTCTCAGTTTATGAGTACGCCATAAATCGCTAAAAAGGTACAGCCAAAATTTAGGGCTTATTTTACTCAAAATCTCTTCTGGAGCAGCCCAAACCTGTTTTGGCATTGCCTCGTATAAATACCGATTAGGCTCATGCAAATACAACACTTTGGGTATATCTAAATATCTCCCAATAAAAGGAGCGGCGTATAAATAACAGCTATGAGCAAATAACACATCAAAACTTCCATCTTTAATTTCAGAAGCACATTTTTGGCAATGCTCAATCATCTCTTGCATATTTGTGTCTTTCTCAAAAAAAAGCGAGCCAATGCGTTCTTTTAAAGATGGTTGTTCTTTTGTTTGAGACAAGACCACTTTATGAAGTTTTACACTTGATGGAAGGTTCATAAAGCCTTCAGCATCAGGGTTATTAGCCCATACTTCTACTTCATGCCCTTTTGCCACTAATCCTTGTATGTGATACTGTAAAGCTCTACTCGCTCCTCCGCTATGTAAGTTATGCCAGACAGCTATTCTCATGTGATTGTTTTTGAGTTATTTTATAATTCATATTGTACAATGCCCAAATACTTAGCCCTACTTTATTACTTCTCTGATATCCACATCTCCATCAGGTTTTACCTGCATAATACCAGTTGTGATAAGTGTATCGCCGATACTTAGTCCAGAAACAACTTCAACCGTTTTTTCTCCTCTAACTCCTAATTGAACTTTCATGGGTATAGCCTTTCCGTTTTTAACAATAAAAACCTTATTACCTTTTAGTTCTGGAATTACCGCTTCGGTAGGAATCATCAAAGCCGAGCCTTTACTTTTCAAAACCAACTCCACTCTTGCAAAAGAACCAGGAATCAATTTTCGAGTAGGATTTGGGGAAATGGCACGAATCTGCAAAGTTCGAGTATTGGGATCAATTTTAGGGTCAATAGCATAAACTGTTCCAATAAATTTCTGCTCCGAATTTTCAACGGTAAAGTCTATCTTACTTCCAGACCTCACAATCGAAGAATATTTTGCGGGTACAGCAAATTCAATTTTAGCAGGATTGGTATTGGTGAGTGTAGCAATTTTTGTGGTGGGTGAAATGTAACTTCCCAAACTGACAAATCTAAAACCTATTGTTCCATCAAAAGGAGCTTTTAAGGTCATTTTCTGAATTTGAGCCGAGAGGTCTTCAATATCAGCCGAAATCGTATTGACAGAGTTTACCGCAATGTCATATTCTCTTTGAGAAATCGCCTCTTTATCAAGCAGTTTTTTTTGGCGTGCTTCGTTATCTTCCGCTAATTTTTTATTAAACCCTAATTTTTTCAAACGAGCCTGTAAGTCTTCATCGTTGATGTGTAGTAAAATTGTTCCTTTACGCACAAAATCTCCTTCTTTGATATTTAGGGTTACAATTCTTCCTGATATTTCACTTCGGATTTCGACTTCCTCATTCGGTAAAATTGTTCCATTGGTATTTACTAAATCATCAAGACGAGTCGGATGAACAACAGTAACAATTACAGATGTTTTACCCGCACTTTTAGTCCCCCCAGCCATTTCTTTCTTGCCTTTTTCATCTTTTGGTTTGAAAAAAGTTTTAATTTTTGGATAAAAAAATAATGACAAAATTATAGCTATGGTAAATACAGTCAGAATATTTTTGGTAATTTTCGACATAGATTTCAGTATTGATGAATTGAATTTAATCCCGAAAATACGTAAATAATTGCTCTAATCAATGAAGCTGTTTAAACTTTCCGTTTCTGGTTGAAATTATTGTATTTTTGAATCTGTTAGTTTGAGATTATCAAAGCGTAGCAGAGCTACGGTGAGAGTATTTCGGAATAACAGGTTCAAAAAGGCTTCATTTCGGTCGTAAGGGAAAGCTTAAACAGCTTCAATATTAAAGAATCTTTTAAACATTGAAATGTTGTCGATAGAAGCATATCTAATTTAATACACAAAAAAATCCCCACTTTACAAGCAGGGATTAGGCATTCTTTTATACAAAAAATATCATTATTTTAAACACGCTCATGAATGACTTATCTCATCCCATTTCTCCACTGCCAAAACATTTTTTGTATCCTTTGTTCCTTTTGACATTTTATGCTTCGCCACTTCATAATAATATTGCACAACTGCAAATGTTACAATATAATAAAACACCACACCTAATGTTTTATAAAAATTCCATTCATTATTCCTTAAATCATCAAGTATGATTAAAATTACGGAGGCTGACACTAAAGAAATTCCAATTAACATTCTCACAACATTTTTATCCGAAATACCCAAATAAGCGAAATGATGGGTGGTATGGTCTCTGCCCCCAACAAATGGTGATACTCCACGAGCTAATCGTCTAATGGTCACCGTTGTAGTATCAATTAACGATACCGTAAATGCCAAAGCGGGTACTAAAAATTGGTGTGCCTGAAAACCACCCGTAGCTTCATCTCTAAAGATCCAAAAATACTGAATACTTATCCATGCTAAAAATGCTCCAAGAAATTGGCTACCCGTGTCACCCATATAAATTTTAGCAGGATTCCAGTTAAAAAATAAAAAGCCAATTAAAGCTCCCATCGTTCCAACAATGAATATAATATCTACAACATTTAGGTGTTCTAATTTAACAATAATCATCAAGGCTACCAACAACGAAACAATTGACACACTGGTCACTACCCCATCCATATTGTCCAACATATTAATTGAATTCATCACTCCCACAACCCAAACCATCGTAAACCAATAATTAACCCAGTTAATCCCACAAATATGAATAAAGTTTCCTGAAAGTATAAAAAATAAGCCACACAAAAACTGCCCAATAAACTTAATTAAAGGGCTTGTATTATAGCTATCATCAGCCAATCCGACAAAAAAACCAATCGTCACAGGTATGAACAGACCTAACATTAACTCATTTGAATCCCAGTTTCCTTTGTCAAAATATACGAATAAAGCAACCATAATCATCAACGACACAAACACTGCATAAAACGACATTCCACCTACGGGAGGTTTTGAAGCACTTGCCCATCTAACTTGCCCTCCCCCCTTATTTTTGCCAAAAGACGACGCATTTTTAAGAAAAAAAACATTAACCCCGTAAGATATACCAATGGAGATAAGTATTAAAACCGTACTTATTAAGAAAATGGAGTATGAATCATTCATAATTTTATTAAAATAAGTCACTCAACTTAGATTTTAAAGTGTCTTTTAAAGCCCTCTCTTTTGGGGAGGGTTGGGTGGGGTTATTACTAAAGCCCTCTCTTTTGGGGAGGGTTGGGTGGGGTTATTACTAAAGCCCTCTCTTTTGGGGAGGGTTGGGTGGCGTTATTACTAAAAAAAACGGAATTATGTACTTAATGTCGCAAATTATTTTTTGTTCGTTTAAACCGAGCGTCAGTCACCTCACCCCCATCCTCCTCTCCGATGGAGAGGAGAGCATTCGACCCCATTTTGCTCCACTCTCCATCAGAAAGGGGATGGTTTTGCGACATTAAGTATATACTTCCGAAAACTAAAGCCTTCCATTTTGGGGAGGGTTGGGTGGGGTTTTCACCTCCAAAACCCTATCTAAACCCTCAGAAAGAGGCAATAATTCTCTTCCTAAAATTTGTTTCATTTTAGTATTATCAGGTTTTCTACGAGTCATATCACCCTTTTCAAGAGCAGGCAGATGAATTATTTTAGAGGTAGAATTTGTTTTTTCAACGACCAATCTTGCTAAGTCCAAAATCGTCATTTCAATATCAGACCCCAAATTGATAACATCATTCACCACTAATTTACCTTTCAAGATTTCAATAGTTGCTTCTAAGTTATCCTCAATAAAACAAAAAGTTCTTGTCTGTAAGCCATCCCCATAAATGGTTATATCCTCATTGGCACGAGCTAACTTTATAAACTTTGAAATAACAAAATCCGCACTCTGCTTAGGACCATACGTGTTAAAAAATCTAAAAATGGTATAATCTAAATCATGTTCTTTCTTAAATGATTTCACAAAGGCTTCACCAATATTTTTAACAATAGCATAAGGCAATTTAGAATTTAAAGGCGTTGTGTGTTCATTTTGGGGGAACTCAACGGGTTCGCCATATACTTCTGAAGATGAAGAGAAAAAGACTCTTTTTACCCCCGTATTCTTACACAGATTCAAGACATTCTTGATGCCTTCAATATCCTGCAACACCATTAAAGGATTATCTAAGGTTCTCTGAACCCCAACCACCGCCGCATAATGAAACACATAATCAAATTTATGTGCCAACATAATAGCCGACAAATCTTGATAATTGTTTACATCACATTCAATAAATTGGTAATTTTTGGGGAAGCTTGAAGGAAGGTTTTCTCGTTTTCCACTTGAGAAGTTATCAAGCGAAACAATAAAATGCTTTTCATTAATAAGTTTTTTAGCTAAATGGCTTCCTATAAAGCCAGCTCCGCCAGTGATTAGGATTTTGAACATTCTGAGACTATTGATATGAATAAATATAGAAATATGGCGTGTTGAGTGTAAAACAAGAAATGACGAACCTTGTGAGTCCGTCATTTCTGTAATAATAAAGCGATACTATTTTTTAGATAATTTCTTAGAAACAGCACCAGTTTCAGTTTTTAATGTATATAAGTAAGTCCCCGAATTGATACCATCTCCAGCATACTTAACTTTATGTGTACCTTCCGACACCTCTTGATTATCAACCA
>JAAFIU010000343.1 GCA_013298805.1 Cytophagales bacterium
CTTCCGCAATTCTATTGGTATCGACAATACTTTCACCAAAAACTTGCCGACGTTTTACGAATATTTTACGAATTACTCTGCCTTCATATTCTTGGAAAGGATTGTCGTCAATTTGGATAATTTCTTGTCCTGATGAGTTTTGATTATAAACATCTCTGAACAGTGCATTGTAGATTTCGTTGAGAATTTTATTTTTAGTAAACTGCTTTTTCAATTTTGTAAACATCAAACTATCTTTTTCAGATTTCATGCTTACAGCTTTTATTGGTTTTTGATACGTAGAATCCTTCTGTTGCGAATAAGTAGGTAAACAGCAGATAACAATTAAGGCTAAAACCTTAATCGTTTGTTTGAATAAATATGGGTACTTTTGTAAAGTATATTTCATTTGATTATAATGTATAGCTATTTCCAAGGGGCAGATTGTGACGCATAGTCGGAATGCCTAATTATTTCTTTGGGTATCAAAGTTTTTTACATAGGCGTCTCATGAACAAATAATAGCTTTTCGAGATTAAATTTAGGAAATACTTTCATTGAATTTTGAGAGAATCATAAAACCCTCAAATGTATAATCATTAAACGATAGAACTCCTCAAAATAATGCTTAAACTTAATAAAACCCTTCTTTTAGCTTCTAATTCACCTCGCCGACAACAATTACTGCGTGATGCAGGTTTTGAATTTACCGTAAAAGTTAAAGACACTAATGAAGATTTCCCTAAAACTATGCCAGTCGATGAAGTGCCAGCTTTTTTAGCTCGTAAAAAAGCGGAAGCTTTTCGGGAAGAGCTTGGAAATCAGATAGTTTTGACGGCTGATACAATTGTGGTTATAGATAAAGATATTCTAAATAAGCCAAAAGATGCGTCAGAAGCAAGGGAAATGTTGAGAAAATTATCGGGCAGACAACATCAAGTTATCACAGGAGTATGCGTAATGACTGCCGAAAATACCGAATGTTTTATTGACATTGCGGAGGTATTTTTTCGTGATTTAAGCGATTGGGAAATAGATTATTACATCGAAACTTGCCGTCCTTTCGACAAAGCTGGTTCTTATGGAGTTCAAGATTTTATTGGCATGGTGGGTATTCCACGGATGGAAGGCTCGTATTTTACCGTCATGGGTTTGCCCGTGCATAAAGTTTATGAGGCATTGAGTAAGTATTTTGTATAGGAGTAATACTTTTTCTTATCTTCGTTTTCCATTAACCAACCTTTTATAAACACGATGAAAAAATGTATATTATTATTCGCTTACTTATGGGCGAATTGGCTACCCATTTTTGGGCAAGTCGTTACTACTGACCCTGTTTTTCCATCTGGAGACCAAGAAATTACGCTAATTTTTGACCTTACACTTGCAAAAAATACTAGTGCCAAAGGACTTCTCGGCAAAAAAGATGATGTTTATTTATGGTCAGGGGCGGGTTCGACCGCTACGGGAGACGCTTTCCAATTTCAGCCCGTTGGACAAAGTAATTTTGCGATTCCTTACGAAAAAGGAAAAATGACTTCGCTCGGAAATGATAAATGGAGTATTAAGTTAAAACCACGAGATTATTATGCCGTTCCTGCAGTTGTGCCTATTAAACGACTGGGCGTATTATTAAAAAGTGGTGATGGAAAGTTTCAAACAGAAGACTTATTTGTAACCATGTACGACAATAAACTTAATGTGGTTTTTTATACTCCGAAAGACAAAACCTTCTTTGCCGATGCAGGAAGTACGATTTCGGTATTGGCGGTTGCTTCTCAAAAATCAAATTTAGAACTTTTAGTTAATGATATTTCTGTTAGTAAAATAACGAATATGGACTCACTTCGTTATAATTTAATGGTTAACTCAGTTTCAGGAGCAACTCAAAATATAAAAATTACAGCCACAACCACAACTGAATTTGCCACTAATGATTTTTCCGTTACTGTGAAACCTTCCCCAACCATTGCAGCCTTGCCGACGGGTGTACAAGACGGTATCAATTATATTTCTGATACAAAAGTTACCTTAGTGCTTTTTGCTCCTAAAAAGGATTTTGTATATGCCATTGGAGATTTTAACAACTGGGTATCTGATGCAACGTATTTAATGAAAAAAACTCCCGATGGTAATCGTTATTGGGTTGATATTGAGGGTCTTACTAAAGGACAAGAATATGCTTTTCAATATTTAATCAATGGAACATTAGCCGTTGGCGACCCTTATTGTGAGAAAATCCTTGACCCTAATAATGATAGAGGTATTTCGTCAGCTACTTATCCTGATATCAAGCCTTTGCCTGTCAATGTAAAAGCGATTGCTTCGGTTTTTCAAACGGGACAAACGCCCTATCCTTGGAAAATTACCAACTTCAAACGCCCTATTCAAAGCAATTTAGTAATTTATGAAATGCACATTCGAGATTTTGATAGAGATGGTTCATATAAAAACGCTATCGACCGTATTTCGTATTTCAAAAATTTAGGCGTGAATTGCATTGAATTAATGCCCATCGCTGAATTCTCAAATAATGATTCTTGGGGTTATAATCCCATTTATTATTTAGCTCCTGATAAAGCCTACGGAACAAAAGATGATTTGAAGAAATTTATCGACGTTTGTCACGAAAATGGCATTGCCGTAGTTTTAGACGTAGTTTATAACCAAGCTGATTATGAATTTCCTTATGTGAAAATGTATTGGGATGGTGCTCAACCATCAACAGATTCACCTTTCTTTAATCAACAAGCAACGCATCCCTTTAGTGTATTTTTTGATTTCAACCATGAAAGTCAAGCCACGAAAGACTACGTAAATCGGGCCAATGAATTTTGGCTCAAAGAGTATAAAATTGATGGTTATCGTTTTGACTTAGCAAAAGGATTCACGCAAAGACAAAGTACAAACGACAGTTTTTTTAGACTTTATGACCAAAGTAGAGTTGATATTTGGAAAGGATATTATGACAAAATAAGAAGCTATGATAAGGATGCTTACGTAATTTTAGAGTTATTTTCGGAAGACCAAGAGGAACAAACCCTCACCGATATGGGAATGATGGTTTGGGCAAATCAAAACGGAGATGCTCGAAATGCGGTTAAGGGTTTTTCTTCTGATTTTACCCGTTATTCTTATAAAGCACGAGGTTTCAAAAATCCAGGGGCAGTTGGGTACATGGAAAGCCACGATGAAGAAAGAGTTGTATATGATGCCGTTAAGAATAGAAGTGCTGTATTTTCATTACCAACTATATTAGAGCGTGTAAAAGCCTCAGCAGCCACATTCTTGACAATTCCTGGCCCTAAAATGATTTGGCAGTTTGGTGAATTAGGTTATGATGTTTCGATTGACCAAAATGGCAGAACGGGACGTAAACCAATTCACTGGGAATATTTTGAAGATGCAGACCGCCTGAAATTGTACAAAGTTTTTTCGGAATTAATAAAAATCAAAACCAATTTAGAAGTTGCCAAAACAACAGATTTTCAGTTGGATGTAACAGGATTAGTTAAAAAAGTGAGTTTAAATGGCTCGAATAATAACTTGATTTCTATCGCCAATTTAGATGTTACGGATAATTTAGTCGCTAATATTTTTCCGACAACGGGCAAATGGTACGATTTCTTTACGGGAACTGTAACCGAAATAACGGATGTAAACACTCGTTTTGCTTTGAAAGCAGGAGAGTTTCATATTTATACTTCAACGCCATTACCCAAACCCCAAGATAGTTTAGTGCCTTGGAAAGCATTAGATGCAACAGTTTTAGCAACTGAAAATGAAATTACGGATGATATAAAAGTATATCCAAACCCAAGTAATGATTTTATTTACATTGAAATTCCCGAATTATCGAAAGGAACTTTTGCCTTAAAAATCAATGATTTGGCAGGAAAAGCACTTTTTGAAAATGAATTGAAGGCAGGACAAAAAACATATTCTTTGGATGTTCAAAAATTGCAAAAGGGAACATACTTTATAAATGCAGAGCAAGGAGAAAAAAGATTCGTGAAGAAATTTGTGAAATTATAAAGAAGGAATGTAGTAAAGGAGACAGGAGGAAAGGGATTTGATGGAGTATGGAATTTATATAACTACCTACATTTCTTCTGTTTCCATTTTTCCTTTCATCTTTACCCAAAAGGGCAAAAAAAAAGGCAAATTCACCGCTACAACCTGCCTACCCTTGCTTCGGTCAAGACCTGGGGGATTCGGAGGGAGCTGGTAATTTGCCGTCACAAAGATGGTGGATTTTATTGAGGTTACAAAACTCACTTGAAAAAATATACACATCACAATGCTAAAATTGT
>JAAFIU010000255.1 GCA_013298805.1 Cytophagales bacterium
TTTACGTGCAGGGACAGAAAATGGGTACTCAAACCAATAATTACGGTTTTTATTCGCTTACCGTTAATACCAACGAAAAAATAACTTTGGTATTCAGTTTTGTTGGCTATAAACAAAATGTAAAAGAAATAACATCGCTTAAAAGCCAGACACTTAATATTGAACTAAGTCCTGAAAATCGTCAATTGGATGAAGTTCGAGTTTTGGCGGATAGCCCACAACAACAAAAAGTTTCAGAAACGGCTCAAATGAGTCAGGTGTCAATTCCTATTCAGCAGATAAAAGAAATTCCTGCTTTTATGGGCGAAAAGGACGTTTTGAAAGTGTTGCAACTAATGCCTGGAGTACAAAAAGGTTCTGAAGGAAATGTGGGTATTTACGTGCGTGGGGGTGGTGCTGACCAAAACCTTCTGATTTTAGACGATGCTCCCGTTTATAATGCTTATCATTTGTTCGGTTTTTTCTCAGTTTTTAACGGTGATGCTCTCAAAAGTGTGGAATTGACCAAAGGCGGATTTCCTGCACGATATGGCGGACGTTTATCTTCTGTCATTGAGATGCAAATGAAAGATGGGAATAAAGAAAAAATACAAGTAGAAGGTGGCGTTGGCTTAATTGCGAGTCGTTTGGTAGTGCAAGGTCCCATTTCTAAAAATCATCGTTCATCGTTTTTGGTTTCGGGCAGACGTACCTACGTGGATATTCCTGCGGCTCTGTTTATTCCTTCACAAAATGCGGGAAGTACCTATTATTTTTATGACCTAAATGCCAAAGTAAATTACGATTTCAATAATACCAACCGCTTATTTTTGAGTGGATATTTTGGAAGAGATAAAGGCGTAATTGCGGATGTTCAGTTAAATAGAACCAATAATGCAGGCTTGAATTGGGGAAATGCAACGGGTACAATCCGTTGGAATCATATCTTCAATGAAAAACTGTTTTCAAATGTTTCTTTGATTCATAGTTCGTACCAATTTGAGACTTCCATCGAAAATAAAGGTTCAATTTTAACGACTAATACTTCGCTTTATAATTTAAGTTATAGCAGTAGTATTCGAGATTTTGGAGCAAAAGTTGATTTTGATTTTTACCCTAATTCTCAGCATAGTATCAAATTCGGAGTACAAGCAACGGCTCACCGTTTTACGCCTTCGGCTTTGGTGGTTGCTGATAGTTCATTGAATACTATTCGAGAATCGACGGATATTATTGATGCAGTGGAGTCGGGTGCGTATGTGGAGGATACTTACCGTCCTTTTTCTAATTTACGTATCAATTTGGGGCTTCGCTTTACTTCTTTTACGACCAATACGGTTTCGTACCAAAATCCTGAACCACGTCTTTCGGTGGCTTTGACTTTGCCTAATAATTTAGCGGTGAAGGCATCTTACGCCAAAATGAACCAATATATTCACTTGCTTTCAAATTCGGGGGTAGGTTTACCCACCGACCTTTGGGTGCCTTCTACGAGTTTGGTAAAACCCGAACGCTCGCAACAAGTAGCTTTTGGTTTTGCAAAAGATTTACCCGAAAAAGGACTGACGCTTACTTTAGAAGGCTATTATAAAAAAATGGATAACATTATTGCCTATAAAGAAGGTAGCACTTTTGCAACGCTTTCGATAGATGGGCCGCAAGGTTTGGCGAGAAGTCAGGTGAACGTAATTCCGTTTGAAGATAAAGTTACGGCTGGACAAGGTTGGGCTTATGGTAGTGAGTTTTTGATTCAGAAAAAATCTGGACGATTGACAGGTTGGGTTGGCTATACACTTTCATGGATTCGTCACCAATTTGATGAACTCAATTTTGGAAAAGAATTTTGGGCAAAATACGACCGTCGCCATGATGCTTCAATTGTTGGAATTTATCAATTAAAGCCACGAATTACACTTTCTGCAACGTGGGTTTACGGAACTGGAAATGCCATTACATTACCCGATGCCACGTATCGTTCGGGGTATAAAATTGCGGGTGTTGACCAAGCTGGTGTAGCGGCAATTAATTATCGTGGAGAGTTTAGAGAATTGCCAGATTATGGCGAACGAAACAGTTACCGAGCCGCACCATATCATCGTTTAGATGCCAGTATTCAGTTTCACAAGAAGATGAAACACCACGAACGTACTTGGGAATTTAGCGTTTATAATCTTTACAATCGTCGGAATCCATATTTCTATGATTTCAAAAGTACGAATAATCCAGCAACGGGTATTACCACTAAAACCTTAGCTCAGTATTCAATTTTTACGCTTTTACCTGCGGTGTCTTATAGTTTTAAATTTTAGTTTAGTTATGAGTTATAAGTGATGAGTTATGAGTTTTACAACTCGAAAACCATTCCTAATAACTCTTTATTCATAACTCACATGAAAATATTTGTTTCTTTTTTCGTATCAATTTTCTTACTTACCTCTTGCAAAAGTTTGGTGACGGATATTGATATTCCGTATTCCGACCGCTTGGTGGTGCAGTGTTTTCTTTCTCCTCAAGATACTCTGATTGAAGTTTCTGTAACCCAAACAGCTCCCGTTATTGGTGATATTTTGGAAGGAGCAGAGCGTTATCCTAACATTCAGAATGCGACGGTTGTGCTTTCTGACGGTCAAAAATCAGTGACAATTCCATATTTATCGAAACAACTTCCATCTTCTTATGATGCCGATGGAGAATATGTTTATACAACCCGAGCAAGATATTTTTTATCAGCCAAAAACTTCCCAATTATTGCAGGAAAAACGTACAGTTTAAAAATCTCTGCTCCTAATTTTACATCGGTAGAAAGTTCTTGTACAATTCCGACTAAAGTTGTGTCGGAAAAAGATATTTCTGCCGCTCAGGAAATTCTATCAGGAACTGACCGACGTGGAAATCCTATTTCATATCCAAGTATTGGTGTAAAATTTTTAGACATTCCAAATGAGGAAAGTTTTTATAGTGTTGGCCAGTTTTTTTATCAAAAGGGAACTTACAAAGACGCTTCGAACAATACCAAATTGCGTATTAATTGGACAACTAAATACGAATATATTGCCGATAAAGGACAAGAAAATCAAACGTTGTTGGCTCAAGCATTCGATTTACGCTCGTACAATAACTGGGGAACATTTGGTGGAACAGGAAATAATGGAGGAGGACAAGGAGGAAATAATCTTGCGGTTACGCCAACCGAAAGGTATGTTGAAGTTTACGTGGCTAATACCGATAAAGCCTATTATTATTACAATACGGCAATTGATAAAATTAGAAAAGCGAATGGAAATCCTTTTGCGGAACCTGTTTTGACCTACACCAACATTAAAAATGGCTTGGGCGTAATGGCAGGACACAATCAAAGTAGAATTGTAGTAAAAATCCCTTGATTTTTAGGTTATTACTAAATTAGATGAGGTGTATTTTGTGAATATAATTCGCTTAAATAAACCTCATTTTGTTTAAAATAAAGTTTATACCCTACAAAACACGGCATACGTCTAAAAGACAATAAACTTAAACTTATTTTCCGTATTTTCGTTTAAGATATTAGCATTAATTCCCAAAAACTTCATGGCAAATTTATCTCTAAAAATCAACGGAAAAACATACAATACTGATGTTGACCCAAATACACCACTTTTGTGGGTTTTGCGTGACCACATTGGTTTGGTTGGTACCAAATATGGTTGTGGTATTGCTCAGTGTGGAGCTTGTACTGTTCACCTAAATGGCTCAGCTACACGCTCTTGCATTTTGCCAATTTCGGCAGTTACAGGTATGGAAATTACCACAGTCGAGGGACTTTCTGAAAATGGAACGCACCCAGTTCAACAAGCTTGGGACGAATTAGACGTGCCTCAATGCGGTTATTGTCAAGCAGGACAAATGATGTCGGCATCGGCTTTATTGGCCAGTAATCCTAAACCGACCGACAAAGATATTAGTGCGGCAATGAGCGGAAATATCTGCCGTTGTGGTACTTATCATAGAATTGAGAAAGCCGTTAAATTGGCAGCAGAAAAAATGAAATAACCGTAATTAAAACCCAAAACAATGGAAAATATTCAATCAAGAAGAAATTTTTTAAAAATAACTTCGGGTATTACTGGAGGGCTGATTCTCGGTTTTAATTGGTTTTCTGCAAATGCCTCTGAAGCTGAAATTATCAATTCAACGCTTGCTTCTTCTTTAGATTTCAATTCATTCTTAGCGATTGAAACAACGGGGAAAGTAATTATTTATTCGCCAAATCCTGAAATTGGACAAGGCATCAAAACAGCTTTCCCAATTATTGTTGCGGAGGAATTAGACGTAGATTGGAAAGACGTTATCGTTAAACAAGCCGATTTAGATAAAAAATTTGAACGCCAAGTAACGGGTGGGAGTGGAGCAATTAAACACTCGTGGGACAGATTACGCAAAGCGGGGGCAACGGCAAAATATTTACTGAAAGAAGCTGCAGCCCAGCGTTGGAACGTAAATATTAGTGAATTGAAAACCGAAAAAGGTTTTGTCATTCATACATCGGGAAAGAAATTAAGTTACGGAGAATTGGCAGAAGAAGCGTCTAAACTGAAAGCTCCAGAAAAAGTAGAATTAAAGAAATTTGCTGATTATCAATTAATTGGAAGCACCGTTAAAGGTGTTGATAATCCAGATTTATTGGTCGGAAAACCACTTTTTGGTATTGATTATAAGAAAGAAGGAATGTTGCACGCCCAAATTCAGCGTCCGCCTGCTTTTGGCATGAAACTTAAATCATTTGATGCGACCGAAGCTAAAAAAATGTCAGGAATTGTCAATGTGGTTTCATTTGGCAATAAAGTAGCAATTGTCGGGAAGTCAACTTGGGAAGTAATGCAGGCTCGTAAAACGGTAAAATACGAGTGGGAAAAAGAAAAAGACCTTGAAAGTACCGACGACCACAACAGGATTTTCAACGAATTGATGAATAAAAAAGAAGCCGAAGTTCGTAGAAAAGACGGCGATATTGAAACGGCTTTCAAAAATGCTCATAAAGTAATTGAAGCGGAATATCAATGTCCTTTCATTCCGCACAACCCGATGGAGCCGATGAACTTCTTTGCTCATGTGCGTGAAGATGGCGTTGAATTAGCAGGGCCAACTCAGAATCCACAAAGTGCTCAACAACAAGTAGCCAAATTATTAAATATCGCTCCCGAAAAAGTAACCGTTGAATTAACCAAAATGGGCGGAGGTTTCGGAAGAAGATTAAATAGTGATTATGCTTTGGAAGCCGCCGAATTATCAAGTATCATTAAAGCTCCTGTACGTGTAATGTGGACACGTGAAGACGATATGACAGGTGGAATTTATCGTCCTGCCGTAAAATATCGCTTCAAAGCCTCGATTGACAAAAACGGAAACATGACTGGTTTTTATTTGAAAGGAGTTGGTATGAATGCAGGTAATTCAACTCGTCAAGACAATTTTCCAGTAGGAGCAGTAGAAAATGTTTTAATAGAATCGGTTGATTATAAATCGCCAATTACCACAGGACCTTGGCGAGCTCCAATTACCAATTTCTTAGCCAGTGCCGAACAATCATTCTTAGATGAAGTTGCGGTGGCAGCAGGAAAAGACCCAATCCAATTTCGTTTAGAATTGTTGGAAAAAGTAAAATCAAATCCCGTTGGAAAGATCACTTATGAGCCAAATCGTTTTATTGAAACGATCAAAATGGTAGCCGAAAAATCGAATTGGGGTAAACAGAAAAAAGGTATTTTTCAAGGGTTTAGCGTTTATTTCTCCCACCTTTCGTATGTTGCACAAGTGGCACAAGTAGAAGTGAAAAAGGGAAAACCTACTTTGAAAAAAGTATTTGCCGTTACCGATTGCGGCGTTGTTGTTAATCAGAGTGGAGCGAGAAACCAAGTTTACGGAGCAATTGTAGATGGCTTTGGTCACGCCATGTTTGCCAATTTGAAATTTAAAAATGGAGCTCCCGAAGAAAGTAACTACGACAAATATCGCTTGATTCGTTACAATGAAGTGCCAGAAATAGAAGTACATTTTGTCAATAATGGCATTGACCCAACGGGTTTGGGAGAACCTGCACTTCCGCCAACGGGTGGGGCAATCGCCAATGCCATTTTCAAAGCAACTGGTAAAAGGTTGTACAGTCAGCCATTTATTTTGGCGGATGAAAAATTAGAGAATTTTG
This sequence comes from Cytophagales bacterium, assembly GCA_013298805.1. Lineage (GTDB taxonomy): Bacteria > Bacteroidota > Bacteroidia > Cytophagales > Spirosomataceae > Arcicella. Next base: position 6,161 of record JAAFIU010000255.1, read on the forward strand.
TGTAGCATTCATATCAAATTTTAAGATTTGATATATTGTGATTGAGTTTAGCCAACTTTTCAAAAGTTGGCTAAACTTATAAAATA
>JAAFIU010000238.1 GCA_013298805.1 Cytophagales bacterium
AAAAAAATGTCCGTTTTAAATGCTATTAAAGCCAAATTAATTCACCGTGTAATATCTGTGGTTCAAAGAAAAGAAAAATATGAAAATTCCCAGAATTTTTCTTTGGCTTTATCATAGAAATCCACGTATCTACTTCCCGTAATTGTGCCTGTTGTTCGAGCGAAATACCAAGTGTCAGCTAAACTTTTGTACTCAAGAGCTACTTTATTTCTTGGATTAGAAATAATGGTTGGTATTCCCGAATAGCCATCTTCTACTACCTTCAAAAGTCTTGGTATGCGTTCTTTTAGCATTATTCCCATTCCAACGGCTTTACTATCTTCAACCGATTCAAGTAACTCACGATGTAAAACTGTATTCTTTTGGTGCATCGTGAAAAGTATCGTTTTAGGCTTATTTCTAAAAACCGAACTGATTTGCTTATCGTGCCACTTATCCAAAACAGAAACTAATATCTGTACGCCCGTGCAACTCGCTCTGGAAAAGTCAGTAACTAACATCAAAGTATCAGCAGCATAGATAGCGTTAATTGCATCCAAGCCAAGATAAGGGGGAGTATCAATGATAATTTGGTCGTAATTGTGCTTGACTTTATTAATGATTTGTTTCAGTAAACGGTAGTCACTCATGCCATTTGTCCGTTGATAGGCGTACAAATTATTAGGAATATAGTCAAAATATGTTCCCTTTATAATTGCCTTATTTGGGTCAATTTTTGGATTTTGATATAATGCTGAAATAGTCAAAGACTGAGGGTCTAAAACACTCTCCTCTGAACCCTGCAAATTGACCGCTACGTTGCCTTGTGGGTCAGTATCTATCACCAAAACACGTTCCTTGAGTTTCCTTAACCCTGCCCCTAAGTTCATGGACGTAGTGGTTTTAGCGACTCCACCTTTAAAATTTATAACTGCTGTTACTAATGTCATTTTCTTGTTTGTTTGTGCCTACAACGGCGTTAAATTAGTTGTGCCTATTTTGTACTTTTTTGTGCCTACATTAGCATTAAATCAATTGTGCCTACAATGTGCTTTTATTGTGCCTACATTTGGGACAATCGTTGTGCCTACATTGTGTATTTATTGTGCCTACAATTGTGTTAAAAGTTTGTGCCTACGTTGTATATACGTTGTGCCTATATAAATAAAAAAATGCTTATGCCCATACTATTCAGGGCGGTTTATTTAGCATTGACCAATACTCGCTAAAATCTTTGTAGCCTGTATAAATATCAGATTTATCTAAAATATTAACCCCTGCATCTATCATTTTTTGGGTTGCTTTACGTCCTGCATCATCATTGTCCAGATAACTGTAAATATTGGTTGCTCCTATTAATTGTGGCATTGCTTTGGATAAATTCGAGACAGAATTTAAAATAATGGCGGTGCATCGTGGCAGACGTTTGCAGTATTCAACACAAGCCAAAAAATCAAACATTCCCTCAAAAATGGATATGGCATTGCTCTCAGGCACTTCAAAGGTTTTAATGCCCGTTGTGCCTAAATTCATAGGCTTTTTCATTATTTCGCTCCGCAAAACATACCCTCCATTGTCTGTTTGATAGCCTAAGCCAAAGAATTTCCCTTTACTATTCGAGTAATGTATCTCTTTAAGGAATGTAAAGGCTGTTTTAAAGTTAATTTGGCGACTTTCTGCGTATCGAATTAGTGCTGGGTGCTGTAAGTCCTTAACGGCTGTAATTTGGTAGTTCTTTACTGTTTTTTCAGAGGTCTTGACGGTTAAAAGAGAAAAATTATCCGTTTGAAATTCTGTTTTCTTTTCACCGTCCAAACCCTCTAATATTTTACAAGCATCAAGAAAGTTTACTTTTTCCATTAGCATTACTAAATCAATGATACTTGTGGTTTTCGTGTCGGAATTACCAAAATCAAGAAAAGTATTTCTGTCAGCATCTACCGAAAACGAAGCTGTCTTTTCTTCACGAAGCGGAGACAGATATAAATAACATTTGCCATTTTTTGAGGTCGGATAAATTCCTTTTCCACGTAGATAATTTACGATGGAAACTTGCTTTAATTCTTTGATTTGTTGGGGTGTTTTCATTGTTTTTAAATTTATGAAAATTGCACTGCCTTTTTTTACGACCTTCACAAGTCCCGTATTTGAAAAGTTGCAAAAAAAATGAAAATTTGGAAATAGTCTATTTTATTAAATATTTTTGGAAATTCGGAAACGTTTTGGAAATTTTTTGGAAATTCACAACTATCTGATAATTAAATAATTAAATACAAAATATAGCCTATTTCCAAAATTTCCATTTTTTAAGCACTTTCTGAAACAGGGACTTTTGAGCCTTTTTTCATTTCCAAAAAGTTTCCAAAATTTCCAAAAAAACATTTTTTTTAAAACCCTGATTGTACTTTTCTAAGAATTAAGATTTTTTAAAAATTGAAAGGTTACATTGTTAGAAATCGTATTTGAAGTATGCCCACGCTCCGCACTTGCAAGGCTTAAATAAGTGTACTCATTCTTTTTTAATTCCTTTAAATTCAATTCTTTTTCAAGTGCTTGCCTAACCTTTTTACGGTCTAAATTTCTAACGTTTCCCTTCAATTCGTCCATAATATTTGTAATTGAAAATCTCAATTCTGTTTCGTCTGGGAACATCATAAAAGTATCTTTAACCAACTGCTTAATAGCCTGAGCCACCAACGTAATGCTATTTTCATAGTACAGCATTAATTGAGAAGTACGATACACTTCTGGGTCAAAATACATTCTTGATTTTAAGGGATGCACTAACGTTCTGTTCATCAGAAAATATAAAAAGGCAGGAATTTCTTGCTGTATCTTTTGGCTAATTTGGGGGTCGTCTTTATAGCCTTTTTCTGCAAAGGTTGGAGCTTTGAAAGCTGCCCATCGTGGGTCGCCTCTTTCGATTTGTAGGGCTTTACCTTCGTCATTAGATAAGAAGATGAATTTTCCTATAAAATCTACTTCACGTTGAGCCTTGTTTTTTTCGTTTGAAGTAACCTTTCCCGTTTCCGTTGAAAGTCGTTTCAGCATTTGTGTAACCCCTTGTTTTTCAAGACTTGTTTCGTCCACTATAATTAGAAGACGTTGCAACCAAAAACCACCAAAATCACTTTGTAAATCGCTGTTACCCAACTTAATGGCATTGTATTGGAATATCCAATAAAGCAAGTTTGAAAGAGTTGTTTTACCTGTGTTTTTCTCGGAAGATTCTATCAAAAGAATAGGCAAGCATTGATTTGGATTAGTGTACAAAATTTGGATATAATCCAAAATAAAATCTATGTGGCTTTCTCCAAATATGTGAGTAAGAATGTGAAAAATATTGACATAGTTGCCCTCAGTAGGCTTGTGGGTTACTTCGTGGTATTGATTATAAAAACCATTGATAACTTGCTGATAGTTGATGTGTGAAGCAACTAAGGTAAAATCATCATATTTTTTTATCCAATTCAAAATTTTCTTTGAATAGTCGTCTGTAATAGTTGTTTTAGATAGTCTAAGTAGGTCTTTATATAACTTTCCTGATTTATCTGGACGGAACACTATTTTATAATAATCGTCTCTTATTCTGATATAATTTAAGGCGATTTGCTTTAATTTTCTTTTTTGTTTTTCGTCTTCATCTTCCGATTCTACGATGGGCTGTTTTGTAGGAATGGCGTTTAATTTTATTACGGATTTATCCTCTAAAATTTCTTGTTTTTCTAATGATTTCATTGTAATTTTACCCTTGTCAGAAAGGGGTTAAAAGATTGATTTTTAAATTTTTAGCCTACAAAATTTTTAGCCGTTGTGTTGTCGCACAATGGCTTTTTTTGTGGTTAAAGTCTAAAAATTAAATTCCGTTGTAAAGTCAATAAAATGACTTTACAACGGAATTTAATTTTTACGGAAATCTTTGGGGAATAAGTTTTCTACTTGCGAGCGTAATACATACGTTTTACGTCCTTTGGGGTCGGGTTTAATGGTAGTTAATACTTCATCAGAAACTAACTGATAAAATTTACCTTTGGAGATTTTAAGAATGGAACAAACTTCAACAGGGGTGAGATAATCGCCTGTGGGAATGGCGTTAGCGTTGGGTAGTTGGCGTTTGATTTCTGCCAAACTTGCGAGTACGAACTTCTCGAAATTGGTACTTGGAGTGAACTCTTGTATTGCGTTTTGCATATCGTTGAACTTTGTTAAGTTTAATTGGATATGCAATTTTACAAAATTGTTCCTATTTATTCTCACTTTTTTTGTAAAAAAAGTTCCTAAGGATGCACACTTTTTTAAATATTATGTTTTTTAATGACTATATATGGTAAAAAATCAAAAATAATTTAAGATTAGTAGTCGGATTCTAAATTTAGATATTATGAAATTTTTCAAAATATTCTGGATAATATTCTGAAAACAATAAATCCAAATCAGAAATAAGATGGTTTATCATTTGTTTATCTTTAAACGTATCATCAAGAAGTTTATGAAATATTTTTGTTAAATAATCAAATATTGAAGGTTGAAAAATAATAAAATCTCCATCTTCTTCATTTATAACACCAAATTGAGCAGGATTGACAAATATGGTATCTGAACGCTCCCCAAGTTCTATATGAATACCAAGTAACCAAATATGTGGACTATACTTACTTTTTACAACAATTAGTTCAGGATATTCCCTAATATGATATTCATAATTAGCAAGTGAAGATGATTTGTATGGAACAGGAAATTTGATGTGTGGTAAAATTTCGTGATTTATATCTATATTGTTAATGTTGCATAAAGTCCTTTGTATCTCTAACTTTAAACATAGTTCTACAAAGTTTGATAATTCAAAAGCTGGATTATGATAGATTTCGGGTAATTCGGATATATCAAAATCGTCTCCCTTTTTATTTATTTGTTGTTTTACAATCCAATAAATAAAATTCAAATCTCTGGTTAAAGCATTTTCAAAGTAATTATCATAATGTTTAATGTAAAATTCCTCAAAATCACTTAGATTTTCAAAAACAGGAATTGGTGGAAGTTTATCTAAATAAGAGAAAGGGATTTTGCACCTAAATTTTGTATTTTTTCTTTTATAAGTTACTTGAACGTAGATGGGATATATAGTAGGATACTCTAAATCAAAGTCTTCTTTGACATTATCAATCAAATAATGCTTAACAGTAATTTTCTTCTCCGTCTTATGTTTCTGATATGTCCTTTTGGGCTTTTCTGTTGTTTCCATTGTTCCAATTGATTTTAGAAAGTGCCTGTTTTTTTAACTCAGGGTTATTTTTCAAATAAACTTGTGTTGTTGATAACATAGAATGTTGCATTTCATCCTGCACTACATTCATAGATACTTTTGTCAGCATAATATTAGCAAACGTATTTCGGGAATCTTTGAACTTTGTAGCTTTGGCTACATTCGCACGTTTGGCTATTGTTTTTAAGGCTAAATTTACTTTGGGGTTAGTCAAGCCTTTGAAAAGTGGTTTATCATCATCAATATTCTTATATTTTTCAGCTATTGTCTGAGGTTTGCCATCAAATAGGAGGTATAGGAATTTCTGACCAAACTTTTTGGTTTTATTGGCGTTATAATTAAGTTCTAAGCCTTCCGAAGATTCAATTATGTGAAGAAGGTCTTATTTTATAAATATCGTTAAATCTAAGCCCTGTATAACACGCCATTAAAAACATATCCCTACAACGTTCCAATAGTGACTCTTTAGACGTAAATTCTACCGTTTCAAATCTTTCCAATTCTTCCCACGTTAAAAAATTGCTCTCACCTTGTTGTGATGGTGGTTTGAAATCAAGATACGGGTTATCAATACTCGTTATGTAACGATGTTTGATTGCTTGCAAAATGTATTTTCTTACGTGCTTGTGGTGCTTTTGTATTGTATTGAGGTGCAACTTACGCCCACTTGCTTTTTGTGCGTGTAGGAATAAGTCAAAGGACTGTATTAAGTGATAATTTACTTCGTCAAAACGTACATTTTCTCTAAACTTCTTAAAATAGTCAAAAGATAACCTTCGAGTGCGTAAAGAAGGTTGTTTCAATGCTTTCTCTCCGTCTAACTGCTCTTGAAAAAATTCCGTAAATGATACTTTCTTTTTTGGCGGCTCGGGTACTGGTTTATCCTTTTGTTTAAAATTATCTAAGCACCAAGTTTTATGAATGGCTCTATATTCAGATTCAAAGGTTTTTAACTCCGAAATCATCATTTCAATATTCCTGAGCATCAAACTATCTTTAGGTGCATTCTTCTTTTTATTCCATTGGTCGCTTGTGATTCTGTACCCTGTACTTTTGTAGCTTGCTTTTCCATCGTAGTACATTCTAATCTCAATTAGTCCTGTACTCGTAATGTCATTTAGATTAATTTGATTTTTGCGGTCAAATCTTAGGCTGAAATCTGTAAATTTTGTTACCATGTTTCCCGAATGTTTTATAATTCGGTTCAAACTTAAATACGCTTGGTTTGAATCTACGGTAACAAAAAAAGTAACAAACCTAATGCACTCTAATTGACTGAATAGTATTCTAAGGGATATTTTGTTACGACACATTGTACCCCTAAAACAACTAAAGCCCTGAAATACAGGGCTTTAAGGTGTTATTGGTGAGGTCTCGAGCGGATTCGAACCGCTGTGGAAGCTTTTGCAGAGCTCTGCCTAGCCACTCGGCCACAAGACCATCTTGTTGATTGAATGGGTTGCAAAAGTAATGCCGTTTTCCTTAAA
>JAAFIU010000225.1 GCA_013298805.1 Cytophagales bacterium
TTTGAGCCTTTGATGTGATGATACTGAGGCGTTCACCCACCAAAACATTCATTAAGGTTGATTTACCAACGTTAGGTTTCCCAACGATACTGACGAAGCCTGCTTTATGATTGATTTGTTCCATTTGTGTAAGTATAATGCAAAACAAAAAAGCGTAACTACTTTTTCTGAGTAAGTTACGCTTTTATTTAGTAGCAGGAACAGGACTCGAACCTGTGACCTTTGGGTTATGAGCCCAACGAGCTACCTACTGCTCCATCCTGCGGTGTTGTTTCCATTTGATTGGACTGCAAAGGTACGGACTTTTTTTGATTTTACAAGCCCTTGATTGAAAAAAAAGTATTTATTTTTTAAAACTATTAAATATTAGGACTTACATCTTCGGCTTCTCCGATTTCAATTAAGCGGTCGAGGATGAGTTTGCAGAGGGTGAACCACTGTTTTAGAATTTCAATGTCTGATTCAATACCTATATTTTCAATTTGTATCCAAAGTATTTTTGTAGGTATTTTTTTTAAGAAGAAAACAGGATGGTCATCATTTATTTTCAATACTAAATCTGTACCTTCAAATGCTTCAAGAAGTTTATCTTGCAGATATTTTGGGTCTAAAAATTTTAATAAAGTTTTTTTTTGATTTGACTTTAAATAGATTTCAGCATCAAATTTTGCATCTCCGATTTCAATATCATTTATTCCAATATATTTTGCTGCGTAGGTAATCGTATTCTCCGAAGAAATTTCAAATGTAAATCTATTTTTGGTAATGTACGGACAAATGATTCTTGTATAAGTTTTTGAACTCCTCCCATTACCTTTTGAAAAGGTATCTAATGAGATTTTTGTATTTCTGTAACTAAAAGTCACTTTATCCGTTTTCCAAATTCCACCATCAACAAAATCTGCACCAATTTCATCGGCTAATGACTTCCAATTTTCTTTTGCTCTCGAATGGAATAAATTTGTAAAAAAGCTCATAGTTTTCAACCAATTACAATTAACCAATAACTAATCACCAACTCCTAATCCTGCGATTTCAAACTCATCATCAACTCTTTCGCTTTTTTTACATTTGGATTAATTTTGTCGCTTTCTACTAAGCCATCACGTAAGCGAACGATGCGGTGAGCGTATTGAGCAATGTCGTCTTCGTGCGTTACCATTACGATGGTGTTGCCTTTTGAGTACAATTGGTCGAATAAATCCATGATTTCGTAGGAAGTCTTAGTGTCCAAGTTTCCCGTTGGTTCATCGGCTAATAGAATTGAGGGGTCGTTTACCAAAGCACGAGCAATGGCAACACGCTGGCGTTGTCCACCCGAAAGTTCGTTTGGTTTGTGATGAGCCCTGTTTTCAAGTCCAACGCCTTTGAGGGTTAGCATGGCTTTTTCGATACGGTCAGCTTTGTTGTAACCCGCATAAATTAAAGGTAAAGCTACATTTTCAAGCGACGATTGACGGGGTAACAGGTTAAACGTTTGGAATACAAACCCAATTTCTTTATTACGAACGGTTGCCAATTCGTTTTCGGTCATTTGGCTAACGTCCTGATTATTAAGGATATATTGTCCTGAAGTAGGCGTGTCTAAACAACCAACAATGTTCATTAAAGTTGATTTTCCCGAACCCGAAGGACCCATGAAAGCCACGTATTCGCCCCGATTTACTGAAATAGAAACGTCTTTGAGAGCTTGAATAATTTCTTCACCCATGACGTAACGTCTTGAAATATTGGTAGTTTTGATGATTTCCATGTTAAAAATATATCGGTAGAGCTTAGATGCTCATAGTTATGATTCAAGTTTGTTGAGATGAGCCAATATCAAAACCCATTCTACAAAACAAACTTAACAATTTACTGAAAGCCAGCACTTGCCTTTTCGATGGATTGTTGTTTGGCTTGATAGGTTGGCAGAAAACGCTGATAATCGGTTGGGGATAGTTTTTGGAGTATGGACAAACCGTCAACGGCGTAGTCTTTCATCCCGATATTTTGGGCTTGTGTGATATAGATTTCGTACAATTTTGGCGAATCTTTTCGCCAAGAAATGGCTCGCATTACTACGTCGTAGGCTTTTTCGGGTTGTTTATTTTGGTTGTAAAGATTAACGGCTTTTTCAACAACAATTTCGTTCAAAGGAAACTGCTTTAAAACTTGTTCTGCTTCTTTAATGGTCTTAAAATCAGGTGTTTTTGTGTTTGCAAGAACTTCTTTTTTCAAAAATGTATTTAATAAAACGCCAAAATATTTCCCTTTCTTATCGGTGGAGTCGGAGTTTGCCCACATTTGTAAATTCTGAAATGCTAACAATTTATCGCCTTTGTAATAATCTTGAACCATATTGGCAAAGGAAAGGTCTTCGGCATATTCTTCATTGCCTTCTTCCTCGGCGAGGGTACGAAGTGAAAGTGTATCGCCGTGCGATTTTTGTGCCAAAGCATAATTGTAAGTCCAGGCAAAATCTGACACATTTCCTTTGCTAAGTGGAGGAGTTGCCGTTTGGGTATTTTCGGTAGATTGAGCTACTAATTTTAGGGCTAATTTATTGCCTTGATATGAATTATACGCAATATTTTCGGTTTTGCTCAACATATCTTTGGCGGTGCTGCTCTTTCCGTTTGTTGCCCAAAATGCTAATAAATTACTGGCTGGCACTTCTGATTTTTTAGCATTTTTTACCGCCATTTCGTAGTAAATTACGGTAGAATCGGGTAGGTTCGACTTGTTGTAGAGATACGCCAAATTGTTCTGTAATTCACCCGATTTTGGGAATTTCTGCAAGCCTTCTTTTAAGGTAAAAACAGCGTTAAAGAAATTTTTTGCATCAAATAATGAGCGACTAAGTGCTTCATACGAGTACGCAGAAGGGTTTTTCGCCAAAGCCTGACGGAAATAAACGCCCGCCGTTTCGTTGTCGCCCTGCGTGAGTGAAAGCGATGCTAAAGCGTAATTGGTTTTATGGTTGCGATGTTCGTAAGCTAAGGCTAATTTATATTCAACTTCGGCAAATTTATAGTCTTTTTCAGTAGTGTAATAATCGCCAAGACCATTGTAAAAGGCGGCGGAGGCTTGTTTTACAGGGAAAAAGTCTTTTAGAACCAATAAAGAGGCAATTACGATAACCGCTAAAATTTGGAACATCCAGACAGGGAATTTCAATGGCTTAAAAACCACTTTATAAATCTCTAAACCTTGCTTGAAAAGTCCCGAAAAATTTACGAGAATATACCCGAAAAACATGAGTCCCATTGCTAAATGAGAATACGTAATCGCATCTTCTAAGGCTTCGGTCATTGGGTCGTTGGCAGTAGCAAAAGAAAGTCCACAAGTGGTAAGTGTAATAATGGCTAAACCTACATAAATAAATGCTCCAGATTCTTCAAAATCCATGATTGAAGCACTCAAATTTCTACGGTTTCGGAAACTCCAAATTCCTAAAATAGTTGAGATGATTAACAACAAAAACGGACCCAAATAAATCATGTCCCAGTCGATAATCTTGTTGTTGTTTAGAAATGTTAATAATACGTTTGCTAAATATATAAGGCTGATTATCAAAAAGTTGGTTAATGATTGGCTGCTTTTTGTTGAGGTTGTAATGAACAAAAATCCATTGATGATTTCGTAAGAAATTAAGAAAATAAAACCTACACTTAAAAGCATCGCCCCCGCAGTTCGGTAACTGGCGAGCAGTAAAAAAGGATGGCTTACAGATGAAAATTTAAAGATACCAATACCAACTAAAATAGTAATCAAAAGAAATGTTCCGAAGCGTTTTAGAATATCAATATCAGGGCGAAAAGCGTGGAAGAAATAGCTTGTTCCAACGTACAAAACGATGAATCCAACATTGAGATAATTGTTGGCAAGATTGAAAATTAAGCCAAAATTAAAGGTCACAATCAATAAAATAACCGACCCCATAAATATTAAATACCAAAAGCGATTTACGGCAGATAATGCTGAAAGGATTAGTAAGAAACCCAAGACGAAAAATCCTAAGAAAATATAATTACCGAGCGTGTTAATTTCCATCGACGAAGCCACAAATTGCTCCGTAACGGTTATTGCTTTGGCAGGAATGGTAAGCGTTTCGTTGGGCGAAATTTTAAATTGGTCAAGCACAACGGGCAAATCATTCAATTCACTGAGAACATTCCAGTGAATAACATTTTCTAAACCTTTGAAATAGGCTATTCCAAAAATTATCAGCGATACAACAAGAATTGATAACGAGAAAAGATAAAGAATACGGGTAGGCTTTTGCCAATTCGCCCAGAATTGTAATTGATTCATAATTGCTTGTTTTTCTTAGAACAAAGTTAGGCAGGAAATATTGTTTGGAACTCTCTAAAATTCTCAGATGCCTATTATGGAGATAAAATCATCTGAGAATTTCAATATATTATAGTGTCATTTAACGCTTCTCAATAATCGCCGTAGTCAATCGACTAACACAGACTAAATCTCCTGCTTCGTTGGTAATTTTTATGTCCCAAATGTGCATGGTTCTGCCCACTTTTAAGGGTGTACATTTGGCATAAACGTATCCTTCACGAGCAGATTTTAAGTGATTTGCATTGATTTCTACGCCCACCGCTGCCTGTTTTTCTGGGTCGATAGATAGATAAGAAGCAATACTACCTACTGATTCTGCCAAAACCACCGAAGCACCACCGTGCAGAAGCCCCATGGGTTGTTTGGTTCTATTATCAACGGGCATTTTGGCACAGATATATTCAGGGTTTAGTTCGGTGAATTCTATGTCAAGAAGTCCAACCATATTATTTTCGCTCATTTTATTGAGCATTTCTAATGAAACAGAGGTATTTATCATTTTTTCTTTTAAGTGAATTTATAACAACTTTGGAAAACTACGTTTTAGCCAAATCAGGCTATGCTTCAACAAAAATATCATCAATATATCTTATTTACCATCAATCTTTAAATATGTGTTCGCATTTGGCTGAAAACCTGTACTTTTGCGTGAAAATTAATAACCACAGAAGTGTAATAGAATGTAGTGGTTATAGGAAGTTGATTTTCTCTCAAAGTATTGTTGGACTATTTACTTTTCGCAAATCGCTTTTTGCATAAATTAAACTTTACGAATCAATGTCGAACGACCAGCCACCAATTCATCATACCAAGACTATTTATTTAATTCGTCACGGAGAAACTGATTTCAACCGTCAGGGAGTTGTTCAAGGAAGTGGCGTAGATTCTTCCCTCAATGAGTTGGGACAAGCCCAAGCTGAAGCTTTTTTTCAAGCTTATCAACATCTTGACTTCGACAAAGTTTATACTTCTGCTTTGCAAAGAACGCATCAATCCGTTAAGAAATTTATCGAAAAAGGGCTTCCTTGGGAACAACATGAAGGCTTAAATGAGATTAGTTGGGGCGTGCGTGAAGGAAAAATCCCGAATAGTCGTGACAACGAATATTATAAAGTGTTGATTGATAGTTGGGTAGAAGGCAAAACGGATATGCCATCCGAAGGTGGTGAAAGTCCCAAAGACGTGGTACTTCGTCAGAAACCTGTTTTTGAGATAATTCTTAGTCGCCCAGAAGAAACAACCGTTTTAGTAGCTATGCACGGGCGTGCTATTCGTATTCTATTGACGCATTTATTGGAGCGTCCTCTGCACGAAATGGACAAATTTGACCATGCTAATTTGTGTTTATACAAACTCATTTACGATTATAAATCCTCAACATTTACGGTTGAATTAGCCTGTGATGTTTCGCATTTGGAAAGTCTTTCTGCATAATTGACCTTCCAAAATCTTCCGTTTATCCATATTACTTTCCGTTTACTCAATTTTTTCAACGTTTTCCAGAGGATTACGCTAAATTGTTGTTGTCTAAAGATAAAATCCTTATTCAAAATTCATGTCAAGAACAAAACTATATTGGACATTACAAATCTTTGGTTGGTCGGCTTGGCTTGCCAATGAGGCGTTTATATATGTGGCTAACTATGGGTGGTCACTTGACTGGTTTATTGCCGCCGATTTGAATGTTGTTATTGCTATTGTAATGACAAACAACTTCCGAAAAGTCATTAAAAAATATGGTTGGGTAGAGCTTTCAATCGAAAAAGTGATGCCCCGTATTTTATTGGCGGTAGGAACAATGTCGATTTTTATGGCTTTGGTGAATATTCCTCTCGACTCATATCTTCTACGAGAACACGAAGAGGCTGATTTATGGTCATTTTTCTTTATCCTACAATACATTTTCAATTGGGCAAAACCTTTGATGATTTGGACGCTTTTCTATTACGCTTCGCATTATTTTGAACGAAAATCTGAAGTTGAAGTTGATAAAATTCGCTTAGAATCATCGGTAAAAGAAACAGAATCGAAGGTTTTGAGGGCTCAAATGAACCCGCATTTTATGTTTAATGCCCTCAATAGTATTCGTGCCTTGATTTTGGAAGACCCCGATAAAGCTCAAAAAGCCGTTACGCAATTGTCCAATATTCTGAGAAGTTCTTTGTTGGCGGATAGACGCAAAACGGTTTCACTTTCAGAAGAATTAAGAACGGTAGAAGATTATTTAGCCTTAGAAAAAATCCGTTACGAAGAGCGTTTACAAGTACGCAAGAATATTTATCCCGAATCATTGACGGTACAAGTTCCGCCAATGTTGTTACAGACTTTAGTAGAAAATGCCATTAAGCACGGCGTTTCAAAACCAGTAAAAGGTGGGTTTGTGAGTTTGGAAGCACAAGTAATTAATAAAATTTTATTGATAACTATCAGTAACACAGGCGTTTTGGAAAGTACAGAGTCAGAAGGGTTTGGCTTACAAAATACCGCCCATCGCTTAGAATTATTATTTGGTCCAGAATCAAAATTCAAAATATTTCAATCTGCCAAAGAAGTGGTAACGGCAGAAATCACGATTCCAATTCCACAAATAGAATCTGAGAAAGTCAATCCTTTGACGAAGATTACTAATTTGGTGAAGGTGGGTTGATTATATCCACGTTCCCACGCTCGTCCCAATTTGCAAATTGGAGTTAGCAACGTTCTAACTAAAAAAACTGATAACTGATAATAACTGTTTACTGATAACTGAATAATATGAAAGCTCTAATCGTAGATGACGAACGTTTGGCAAGAAATGAACTGAAACGCTTGCTTGAAAATTTTCCCAAAATTAATATCGTTGGTGAAGCCGCCAATGCGGAAGAAGC
>JAAFIU010000106.1 GCA_013298805.1 Cytophagales bacterium
ATAGACTTAACTGATTGGGAGTATAGGGCTTAAAAACTACCCGATGATTTGGCTGTTTCATAAATCTAATTTACAAAATAACCCGTAAAAAGAAAAGAGACTGCCCTTTTGAGACAGCCTCTTTTAATTTTACAGCTTTCCATTTAGTAAAATAGATAAATAACTGATTATAATCTCTTTTTTATCTGATTATATATTTGCTTAGGTGAACTATAAATGCTGTAAATTGTATAAAACTTATACCTCAAATTTAGCATAGATTAAACTTATATTTACATAGAATATATAGATGAAAATTATTAAAATATATCTTATACATTTGTCCTATTAAACATCAAAAATCTGTTAAAAATGGAAAACAACTCAAATAATATGAATGAGGGAGGTAAATGTCCTTTTCCTCACGGAAATACGACATCAATTTTGAAAAGTGCAGGTGAAGGTACAAGAAACCGTGATTGGTGGCCTAACCAGTTGAAGTTAAATATTTTACGTCAGCATTCTTCTTTATCAAATCCGATGGGAGAAGATTTTAATTATGCAGAAGAGTTTAAGTCGCTTGATTTAGACGCTGTAAAAGCTGATATTTTTGAATTGATGACTACCTCACAAGAGTGGTGGCCAGCGGATTATGGTCATTATGGCCCATTCTTTATTCGTATGGCTTGGCACAGTGCAGGAACGTATCGTATTCAAGATGGTCGTGGTGGAGCAGGTGCAGGAACACAACGTTTTGCCCCTTTGAATAGCTGGCCAGATAACGCCAACCTTGATAAAGCACGTTTGTTGCTTTGGCCTATCAAACAAAAATATGGTAAAAAACTCTCTTGGGCTGACCTTATGGTTTTGACAGGAAACTGTGCTTTAGAATCAATGGGTTTTAAACCTTTTGGTTTTGGCGGTGGACGTGAAGATGTTTGGGAGCCAGAGGAGGATGTATATTGGGGTTCTGAAAAAGAATGGTTAGGAGGTGATGACCGCTACACTGGCGACCGTGACCTTGAAAACCCTTTGGCAGCAGTACAAATGGGACTTATTTACGTGAATCCGGAAGGGCCAAATGGAAATCCAGACCCTTACGCTTCCGCTCGTGATATTCGTGAAACGTTTGCAAGAATGGCGATGAATGACGAAGAAACTGTTGCTTTAATTGCAGGTGGACACACATTTGGTAAAACGCACGGTGCTGCCGACCCAAGTAAATACGTTGGTAAAGAACCAGCCGCAGCGGGAATTGAGGAGCAAAGTCTTGGATGGAAAAATACCTTCGGAAGTGGTAGTGGAATAGATACAATTACGAGTGGTTTGGAAGGTGCATGGACAACTACGCCTACACATTGGAGTAACAATTACTTCGAAAACTTATTTGGTTTTGAGTGGGAATTGAGTAAAAGTCCAGCGGGAGCTCATCAGTGGAAACCAAAAGCAGGAGCAGGTGCAGGTACAGTACCTGATGCCCACGACCCAGCTTTAACGCACGCTCCAACGATGTTGACAACGGATATTGCCTTGAGAGTTGACCCTGCTTATGAGAAAATTTCAAGACGTTTCTTTGAAAATCCTGACGAATTTGCAGATGCTTTTGCTCGTGCATGGTACAAATTGACACACCGTGACATGGGACCAATTTCGAGATACTTAGGAAAAGAAGTACCTTCAGAAATTTTGATTTGGCAAGATCCAATTCCTGCACGTACTTATGAATTGATTAACGAGCAAGATGTTGCAACTTTAAAAGGTCACATTATTGCTTCTGGTTTGTCGGTATCAGAATTAGTATCAACTGCTTGGGCTTCGGCATCAACTTTCCGTGGTTCTGACAAACGTGGTGGTGCTAATGGTGCAAGAATTCGTCTTGCTCCTCAAAAATATTGGGCAGTAAATAATCCTTCTCAATTATCGAAAGTTTTGGATACTCTTGAAGGAATCAAAGCTACATTTGATAGCACTGGTAAAACTGTTTCAATTGCTGATTTAATCGTTTTAGCGGGTGGTGTTGGTATTGAACAAGCGGCTAAAAATGCAGGAATTGAGGTAACAGTACCATTTACCGCAGGACGTACTGATGCTTCACAAGCAGAAACTGACGTTGAGTCGTTTGCGGCATTAGAACCTTCAGCTGATGGTTTTAGAAATTACCAAAAAGCTCGTTTTACCACTTCAGCAGAAGAATTATTACTTGATAAAGCTCAATTGTTGACACTTACGGCTCCAGAAATGACAGTATTGGTTGGTGGTTTACGTGTATTGAATACTAATTTTGATAAATCTCAATTGGGAGTTTTTACGAACAATCCTGAAACATTGACAAACGATTTCTTCTTGAATTTGCTTGATTTGGGTACAACTTGGAAATCAGTATCAGAATCTCAACAAGGATTTGAAGGTCGTGACCGTAAAACTGGAGAACTTAAATTTACAGCTTCTCGTGTAGATTTGATTTTCGGTTCTAACTCAGAATTACGTGGTATTGCTGAAGTTTATGGTTGCGGAGATTCTAAAGATAAATTCGTGAAAGACTTTATATCAGCGTGGACGAAAGTAATGAATCTTGACCGTTTTGATTTAGTATAATTTGGGAGTAGTTATTAAGAATTGGGAAACTGATAACTACTTTGTGATAGTTTGGTTTGATTTTAGAAGAGGTAATCTGGAAACGGATTACCTCTTTTTTGTTAATTGGAATAATGTAGTCAGCGTTCAACTTGATTAAAATAGTTCTTTAATAATATAGTCAATTTAACGCAGTCAGCATTTTGAACGCTGACTGCGTTGACTTAGATAATGAGTAATTGTAAAATTTACGAAAGCAACGTATATTTGAAATAGTTAGAAATAGAATTAAATCACCATTTACATTAAGACAAATTACTGATGAATCGCATTGATAGACTTTTTGCAATATTGACTTTTTTGCAATCGAGAAAATATGTTTTGGCAGAGACGATTGCGGAAAAATTCAAGATTAGTGTCCGAACCGTTTATCGAGATTTAAAAGCATTGAGCGAGTCGGGTATTCCGTTAAGTTTTGAACCAAACAAAGGATATTTTATCGTACAAGGCTATTTTTTGCCACCAATTTCGCTTTCAACTGAGGAGGCAAATGCACTATTATTGACGGAATCGTTGGTTTATGGTTTTACGGATAAATCAATTCAGAAGCATTATTCAAATGCACTCAATAAGATAAAGTCAATTTTGCCTACGAAGCAAAAGGAGAAAATAGATCTACTTACCGATAATATAAAGTATCAAATTCCAGAATGTCGCACGCAGGACTATGAGCATTTGGCTATTCTACAACAGACAATTGCTTCAAAGAATATCATTTCTTTTTCCTATAAAAACAATAATCAAGAATGTAGTACCCGTCAGGTTGAACCAATTGGGTTAATCTTCTACGCTTTTGGCTGGCATCTCATTGCATGGTGTCATAAGCGTAATGAATATCGAGATTTTAATGTCTCACGAATGTCTCATATCCAAGATACCTATCAAGCCTTCACGAAAAATGACCATATTTCACTGAGTGAATATATGCCTCAACTTCCTGTAAAATATTAATTTTAAAAAAATGAAAATTTCTAAAAATGCACTGACATAGGGTTGTCAGTAGGAGGTAGTTTCTTTGTGTCGTTAACAAAAAAACAAAAGAAAACTATGTCAATGATTGCAATGTACCTCAAAGAATTAGAGCAAGAATCGCTCGTAACTCGTAAAATGTTATCTATCATTCCTGATGATAAATACGATTGGCAACCTCACCCCAAAAGTATGACCATTCGAGCATTAGCAACACACCTTGCCGAATTACCAACTTGGATAACAATGGCTTTAACGACAGATGAATTGGATTTTGCGTCTGCTCCTTATAATCCAACAATTATCAACAACACGGCAGAATTATTAGCATTATTTGAGTCCTCTTTAGTTGATGGACGTTCTCAATTAGTGCCAGAAAATGAAGGTAAAATTTCAGAAAATTGGACATTACGCTCAGGCGATCATATCCACATGGTAATGACCAAAGGGGAAACTATTCATCATGCTTTATGCCAAACCATTCACCATAGAGCTCAATTAGGTGTTTTCTTACGATTATTAGACGTGCCAATTCCAGGTACTTATGGACCAAGTGCGGATGATACCGCTTTTTAATAAGGTTTTATAGATAAAGAAAAAGAGGTCTTCTCAGACCTCTTTTTCTTATCGAATCGCCGCATTTCCTCTTTCTCCGTTCCTAATTCTGACCGCATCATAAACTTCATAAACGAAAATTTTACCGTCGCCGACATTTCCTTCCGACGCATTTTCGAGAATTACGTCGATACATTTTTCCAGATTTTCGTCACTCACTACGCAGATAATCATTACCTTAGACATCAAAATCATTGGTTTTTCTGTCCCTCTATATATCTCTGAATAGCCTTTTTGCATACCCGCTCCTTTTACAGGAATAACCGTCATACAAGGCATTTCTGCAAGGGTAAGCCCTTTTTGAATGGCTTCCAACTTCGATGGTTTTACTATTGCTTCAACTCTTTTCATGTTTTTTTTCTTTATGGTTTGTGTTTCACAAGTCTTTATTCAAATGATGTGTATGCTTCTACACCAAAATCAACGGCATCAATACCCGCCAATTCCTCTCTACGTTTGATACGGATACCAATCGTTTTTTTCATCACAACAAAAATAGCGTAAGAACTCACAAATGAAAATAAAGCAATAGCACTTACACCTAATAATTGAGTAACGAATAAATCTGCATTGCCACCCATAAATAGCCCTTTTTCTTCGGCAAACAAACCTACGGCAACAGTTCCAAATAAACCATTTACACCGTGTACCGCAATTGCACCCACAGGGTCATCTACTTTCAAACGGTCAATTGCCACTACGGCAATATCAATGATAATTCCTGCAATTAAACCAATTATAATAGCACAATTATGACTTACCAAATTGCAACCTGCGGTAATCGCTACTAAACCCGCCAAAATTCCATTAATTACCATTGTAACATCAATCTTTTTGTAGCGAAGCATTGTGTAAACCATTGTGGCAATGCCGCCCGCTGCTGATGCCAAAAAAGTATTGGTAGCTACTTTTCCAATTAATTCCCACTTACCAACGGCTGCCAAAGTAGAACCTGGGTTGAATCCAAACCAACCGAACCACAAGATAAATGCACCAACTGATGCCAATGTTAAATTATGTCCTGGAATTGCGTTGATTGTTCCATCTGCATTATATTTTCCTTGTCTTGGTCCTAAAACAATTGCTCCTGCAAGTGCCGCAAAACCGCCCAAAGCGTGTACTGCCGATGAACCCGCAAAGTCATTAAAACCTCTTTGCATCAACCAACCATTTGGATTCCAGACCCAGTTGGCGGCTAATGGATAAATGAAAGCACAGAAAATGGCAACGAATAAAAAATATGCCCAAACTTTCATGCGTTCAGCAACCCCACCCGAAACAATAGAAATGGCAGCAATGCAAAAGCCCATTTGAATAAACCAAAATAATGAGTTTGAAACGGTAAGTCCTAAACCTAAATCTCCCGTTGGAATTCCCATGCCAAATGCCCAAAAGCCGTTTGATTTTCCGTAAGCAATTCCGAAGCCAACGATATAAAATACCAATCCTCCGACCATAATATCAATCAGAACTTTGGCAATAATACTCATAACATTTTTAGAACGAATAAAGCCAGCTTCCAATAAGGCAAAGCCACCTTCCATTTGAAAAATCAAAGCCGCACAAAGAGCCACCCAAACAGAGTCAATGGCGTGTATAAGTTCGGTTTGTTGTGTGGTTAGTTTTGTAATTTCTTCCATTTGTTTGAAATACTTATTTTTGTGAAATACTGAAAATGAGTTCAAAATTAAACAATGAATAAGTATAAATACTTATTTTTATTAAAAATATGTTCAAAAAATGACAAAAAAATACTCAAGTGATTGAATATTTTACCAAATTGTATTGAATGTAAACTCTGTGTAATGGAATATGAGGGAAATAAAAATGATACTAATTATTTAGAATCAGAGCATTAAAAAAGCATATCAGTAGATGATATGCCAATTTTTTGGGAAACGTAATATGGGAGGAAAAATTATAGGTAATTCACTTTTTATTAGCAAGTTCAGTGATTTCAATAATTCTTTTTTGGCGAGTTTCTGGTCTTTTGGCTACCACAAGATTTTGCAAAATACTTTTTCTAACCGATTTGCTGAGACTGAGAAAATAATCTTTTGAACCTGATTTTGTATTGAAAGCACTTTCTAAATCTTCAGGAATTTTCAATTCTTCCACATCGTCTAAGATTGTCCATGAGCCATTTTGTTTGGCTTTTTCTATACAATCAAATCCTGCTTTAGTCATCAACCCGTTGACAATGAATCGCTCAACTTTATCTTTATTAACCTTCGACCATACACTTTTGGGTTTCCGTTTGCTGAAAAACTGCATATATTTTTCATCGTCAATTGGTTTGGCGGTGCTGTCTATCCACCCAAAACATAGTGCTTCATCAACTGCCTGACTCCATGTAAGTGATGGCATTTTTGATTTCTTTTTATAGTAAACAAGCCAAACGGATTGTTTTGAACTATGATTTTCCATTAACCACAATCTCCAATCTTCTTGGCTTGTTGGGCAAAAAATATCTATTTCTGGTTTTTGCATACGAGACGATTGTTACTTGAATATTATTTCTCAAAGCTAAAACTTTGGAGTGACAACCCTATGTCAGTGGAGAAAAAAGAATGGTAAATTATTGCAAATTATGATTCTTTTTTGAAATAAACGGAAGGTAATGACCATTGATATTTCACAACAACAATTCTCAATAATACGATAAACACAATACAAATTACCTGAGCCAAATTATTTTCTACCTGAAAATAAAGTAAACCGTAGTAAGCTAAACCACCTGCAATACAAGCAGAGGCGTATATTTCTTTGCGGAAAATGAGTGGAATTTCGTTGAGTAAAGTATCTCGAATTACGCCTCCAAAGCAACCCGTCATCGCTCCCAATGCAATACAGATACCTGGAGAAAATTGTAATTCCATTCCTTTCTGTATGCCAATAATGGTACAAAAGCCAAGTCCCAAAGCATCAAAAATGAAGAGTGTATAATTCAATTTTGTTACCCAAGTACCAAAAGCGATAGTCGTAATTGTACCCAGAATGATGACTGTCATGGCTACGTTATCTTGTAACCAAGCTACTGGTAATCTCCCGATTAAAATATCCCGTAAAGTTCCTCCACCGATAGCGGTAACAAACGCAATGATGACAATTCCGAAAATATCTAATTCCTTACGCATCGCCGCCGAAGTTCCCGAAATAGCGAAAGACAATGTGCCAAGAATATTTACGATTTCAAAAAAGCTAAAATGAATCATAACGAAATTAGATATTTTAGGAACTGATAATGCTAAAACTTAAGTTGCGCCAAAACAGCATGGTGGTCAGAAGCAAAACGACCGCCCCAAGTATTACTCAAAGTAGCGTGTTTGAGGACTTTGATTTTATCGGTATTCAAGAAAATATAGTCAATCAATTTGCCTGCTATTTCTTTAGACTCAAAACCATTAAACGTACTTACTGGTCCAAAATGAGCTTGTTTCGATACCTTTTGAGCATCAATCAAGCCTTCGTTGATAATGATGGTTGGTTCTTCTGTCGGTGTACTGTTAAAATCTCCCGTTAAAATTACAGGGATTTTGGGGTCAATTGCCTTGATTTTGGCTACCAACATTTTAGCACTTTCACGACGAGCCACTTGCCCAATATGGTCGAAATGGGTATTAAAAACGTAAAATACTTTTTTCGTTTTGTTATCCTTGAATTTAGCGTAGGTAACTATACGATTTAGTGCGGCATCCCAACTTTTGCTTGGTTTTTCGGGCGTTTGGCTTAACCAAAAAGTATTGCTTTCTAAAATAGTATATTTATCTTTTTTGAAGAAAATGGGTGAGAATTCTCCGCCTTCTTTGGCATCGTCACGCCCAACGCCCACATACGTATAGGTAGGAAGTAATTTAGTTAAATCTCTGATTTGACCAACTAAAACCTCCTGCATTCCGCAAATATCAGCCTCGTAAAACTCGAGCATACTCGCAAGATTTTCCTTACGTTTTGACCATTGATTTTCTCCATCCTGAACGGTTTCCAGACGGATATTGAAGGTCATAATATTTGTTTTTTGCTGAGAAAAACTACCGAAAGAATTACTTAATAAAAGTAAAAACAGATGAAATGTCCTTTTCATAGATTGTCGATTTTTTCAACAAAACTATCATTTCTAACTGATAATTCTACCCTGACTACGATGAAATTTGTGTAAATTTTAGGGAGTTATGTAAGACTTGCTGTTTGATATTTTTCTTGCTACAGATTTCCTTAAAAGTACAACGTTGTTGAATATCTTAAACAACGAGCAGTCGCAACTCGTAAAAACACAAGTGACTTCGTCTCCCGACTAACGATTTAACATTTAGGTAACATACCCATAATCTAAGGCTAATGTTCAAATATGACCTTTGTATAAACTCGTAAGAAAGTATTTTTTAATCGAGTAAATAATTTTGTCGAACATTAAGCTTATGAATTTACTTTACACAGTATTCTTATTATCGGGCATACATCATGCTAATACTCAAGATGGGGTATTTCTTTCCTCCCAAAGTTATGCAATGCAAGAAGTCTGGGTTGTTGACCAAAAAAATACCCAACGCTTAGTCGAACGTAACGATGGTGTTAGGCTCGTGAGTTCTTCGTGCAGTCATTTATTTACGTCTAAAAATGCCTACGGCTACCGTAAAGGAAATAAAGCGTTTCGTTTTTGGGGGAAGAATTGTTTTGAAATTATCAATACAGAAGGCATCTTTATTTACCGTTTAGAAGTAGATAGTGAATCGTCCAGTGAATTATATTATTTCAGCAAAACTGCAAATGATGACCTTTTGCCAATGAACCGAAAAAATCTAAAAGAAGTCTATAAAAACGAACATCCCGTCTTTGCAGAAAGCGTTTCTTTACTTGATTGGTATATTTGTTTAACTGATTCTATTGCCCCTTTAGGAAAACTTAGAATTGTTGAGCTGTTTCAATATTGTACAAAATAAATTGATATTTGATCGTCTTACGATTCGATATTTTAATGTCGAATGGTAGAAAAATAATTATTTCAATCCGCTATCTCCAATAATCGCTTGCCTCTTGACGAGTGATAAGTATTCTTAGGCTTCCAGCCAATATGGCATCGGCTTGAAGCCGTGGAATAGTCGTCACTCGCCAAGAGTCAAGCGACTGATGGAGAATGGAATTATTTTATATCATTTTTATCATTCAGTTACAAACTGAATAAATTTTAGGTATAGTGACGCTACGCTTAACACTTGCACCAGTTGGGTGCTAAGAAATTGGTCACAAACAAAATCAGTTTATATTTCTACTTTTTAATTCTTTGTTTATGGACTTGACTTGGCTATAACTTTGAATCAACGAAGGTAAAAGTGCAAACGGAACACCGACTAAAGCTGTAACCCCTTTATTGATTGTCTGCAATGTAGTTACAATAAATAGTGCCACTAAAACTCCTGCCAATAAACCAGTGGTTAAAGATGTAGCGTTTTTCTTTTTGATTAAATCTTCTGTTGTTAAGTCGCTAAAATTGTCTTTATGGGATTGTATTTTCATATGTTTATATTTTTATGCTTACCGCCAATTACCAAATATTCGAAAGCTTTGTTGTACATTTTGCATTGTTTTTTATTTTGCCAATTTTTCTTTGTACTATTCTTTTCGTATTATTTGTATTGTTAGATTTTTAAGAACCTCCCACAATCTACAAAATCCCATCTCCCCAACCAAGCCAATTTATTAAATGGTAATCGCTTAAATTCCATCACTACCAAATCCAAGCATAAATATTTCGCTTTGTTCATTTTTAAGCCCTAAATTTGTATTCTTCAATGTTAAATCAAAATTGCTTAAAAAATGATTCATTTCTTCGGAAGCCATCTGATTGCTGACCAATCCAACACCGTTTTTGCGGTTCAAACGAACGAAAACTTTTCACAAGAAGACCTCAAAAAGTTGTTTTGGTTGTTCAACAGTCAAGCTGATAATCAGTTCACTATCACCAACTCAAATGAGGCTACGCTGAATGCGTTCTTCATTGGGCCACGTGCCGCTATGATTACGCCTTGGAGTACCAATGCCGTTGAAATTACGCAGAATATGGGTATTTCGGGCATTATCAGAATTGAAGAATTTACCGAAGTATCGGAAGATTTTACGGATTTCGACCCGATGCTTTCTCAAAAATATACGCAAATCAATCAATCAATTTATACGATTAATGTTCAACCCGAGCCGATTTTAGAAATTGAAGATATTGCGGCTTACAATAAACAAGAAGGTTTATCGCTGAGTGTTGAGGAGGTTGATTATTTGAATAATTTATCCGTAAAATTAGGTAGAAAATTAACGGATTCGGAGGTTTTCGGATTCTCCCAAGTAAACTCAGAACATTGTCGACATAAAATTTTTAACGGTACTTTTGTTATTGACGGAGAAGAAAAAGAAACTTCGCTTTTCAAATTAATCAAGAAGACTTCGCAAGAAAATCCAAACGATATTGTTTCTGCTTATAAAGACAACGTTGCCTTCATCAAAGGTCCAAAAGTTACTCAATTTGCCCCTCTAAGTGCTGATAAGCCCGATTTTTACGCTGAAAAGGAATTTGATTCTGTAATTTCTGTAAAGGCAGAAACGCATAATTTCCCGACTACGGTTGAGCCTTTCAACGGTGCAGCAACGGGTTCGGGAGGTGAAATTCGTGACCGTTTGGCGGGTGGACAGGGTTCTTTGCCGTTGGCAGGAACAGCCGTTTATATGACTTCTTATTCACGTTTGGAAGAAAATCGTCCGTGGGAAAATGCCATGAATGAGCGTGATTGGTTGTATCAAACGCCGATGGACATCTTGATTAAAGCCTCAAATGGTGCGTCTGATTTTGGTAATAAATTCGGTCAGCCATTGATTACGGGTTCGGTCTTAACTTTTGAACACGAAGAAACCCCCTCTAACTCCCCCGAAGGAGGAGAACAAAAGAACCGTAAATTAGGCTTTGATAAAGTGATTATGTTGGCGGGTGGTATTGGCTACGGAAAAGAAAGTCAAGCCATTAAACAAAAGCCAAGTGTGGGCGATAAAGTGGTGATTTTAGGTGGTGAAAACTACCGAATTGGTATGGGAGGAGCGGCAGTTTCTTCGGCTGATACTGGTGCGTTTGGTTCGGGGATTGAATTAAATGCCATTCAACGTTCTAATCCAGAAATGCAAAAACGTGCTGCTAATGCCATTCGTGGTTTGGTAGAAAGTGACCATAATCCAATTGTTTCTATTCACGACCACGGTGCGGGTGGACACTTAAACTGTCTTTCTGAATTGGTTGAAGAAACAGGCGGTTTGATTGATTTAGATAAATTACCAGTGGGCGACCCAACGCTTTCGGCAAAAGAAATTATCGGAAATGAGTCGCAAGAACGTATGGGTTTAGTGATTGGCGAAGCTGATTTGGACATCCTTCAACGAATTGCAGAACGTGAACGTTCACCTATGTACGTTGTGGGGGATATTACAGGAAATCATCGTTTTACGTTCGAATCGAAGTTAACGGGAGCGAAACCAATGGATTTTGCGATTGAAGATATGTTCGGAAGTTCTCCAAAAGTGATTATGGAGGATAAAACCATCGAAAGAAATTACGCAGAATTAGATTATTCGGCTGAAAATATCCCTGTTTACTTAAATCAAGTGCTTCAATTAGAGGCAGTTGCTTGTAAAGATTGGTTGACTAATAAAGTTGACCGTTGCGTAGGCGGGCGAGTTGCTAAACAACAATGTGCGGGACCTTTGCAATTGCCTTTGAATAATGTTGGGGTGATGGCACTGGATTTTAAAGGAAAAGAAGGAATTGCTACTACCGTTGGACATTCGCCAGTGGCATCGTTGGTTGACCCTGTTGCAGGTTCAAGAACGGCTATTGGTGAAGCATTATCTAACATCGTTTTTGCACCTTTGAAAGACGGTTTAAAATCGGTTTCATTATCAGCCAACTGGATGTGGGCGTGTAAAAATGCGGGCGAAGATGCACGTTTATACGAAGCCGTGAAAGGTTGTTCAGACTTTGCCATTGAATTAGGAATCAATATTCCAACGGGAAAAGATTCACTTTCGATGAAACAAAAATATCCAAACGATGAAGTAATTGCCCCAGGAACGGTGATTATCTCAGCGGGTGGAAATTGCTCGGATATTACGCAAGTCGTTGAACCTGTTCTGAAAAGAAACGGTGGAAATATTTACTACTTAAATTTATCGCAAGATTCATTCAAATTAGGCGGAAGTTCATTTGCACAAATTTTGAATAAAGTAGGGAAATCTGTTCCAACCATTACGGATTCAGCGTATTTCAAAACGGCTTTCAATACCTTGCAAGACTTAATTAAAGCAGGAAAAATTAAAGCAGGTCACGACGTAGGTAGTGGCGGTTTGATTACCACTTTATTAGAAATGTGTTTTGCCGATGTGAATTTAGGAGCAAATTACGATTTAAGTTCTTTGGGAGAAACTGATAGCGTGAAAGCCCTTTTCAACGAAAATATTAGTATTGTTTTCCAAGCGGATGCGGAAGTTGAAGCCGTTTTTGCTCAAAATAATATTGCCTTTTTCAATATTGGGCAAGTGGCTGAAGGTAATTCGGTTACGGTTAAAAATAACGCTGATTCATTTACGTTTAGTGTTTCGGAATTAAGAGATACTTGGTACAAAACTTCATTCCTTTTAGATTCAAGACAGTCGAAAAATGGAACTTCTTTGGAGCGTTACACTAACTACAAAAATCAACCATTGACTTATACTTTCCCTACGCAATTTGACGGAAAGAAACCTGTGATTGATGCTTCAAAACCAAGACCAAAAGCGGCAATTATTCGTGAAAAAGGCTCAAATTCAGAACGTGAAATGGCCAATGCGATGTTCTTGGCAGGTTTTGATGTAAAAGACGTTCACATGACCGATTTAATTTCTGGTCGTGAAACTTTGGAAGATATTCAGTTTATCGGTGCAGTTGGTGGATTCTCAAATTCAGACGTTTTGGGTTCAGCGAAAGGTTGGGCAGGAGCATTCTTGTACAACGAAAAAGCCAATACAGCCTTGAAAAACTTCTTCAAACGTGAAGACACGCTTTCGGTGGGAATTTGTAATGGTTGTCAGTTGTTGATGGAATTGGAGTTGATTAATCCAGACCATGAAGTTCATGGAAAAATGCAGCACAACGTTTCGCACAAACACGAAAGCATTTTTACTTCGGTGAAAATTCAGCAAAATAATTCAGTGATGCTTTCTACTTTGGAAGGAGCAACTTTAGGCGTTTGGGTATCGCACGGAGAAGGGAAATTTAACTTACCATATTCAGAAGACCAGTATAATATCGTGGCAAAATACGGCTATGAAGGTTATCCTGCCAATCCAAATGGTTCAGATTATAACACCGCCATGATGTGTGATGCTACGGGAAGACATTTGGTAATGATGCCACACATTGAGCGTTCAACCTTCCCGTGGAACTGGGCAAATTACCCAGAAAGAGGACAAAAAGACGAAGTTAGTCCTTGGTTAGAAGCATTTGTAAATGCTAAGAAATGGATTGATGCTCAGGCGTAAGTAAAACATAATTGAAGTAAGAGGCTGTCTCAAAAGTAATTTTGGGACAGCTTTTGGTTTATGCCACTTTTTGCAAAAGATTAGAGTAATTTTTACTGATTTTGAGAATAGCTGAGTTCTTATCGACTTTTTTATTACTTTTT
>JAAFIU010000407.1 GCA_013298805.1 Cytophagales bacterium
TTTTCACCTGCCTCATATCCATCACTACAATGTCCAATGCCTTTCTTTCTTGCATTCCTTTTACCACAATCTGGCTCAATTCCTCTGAACTGATATCTTTTTTCGCTTTAACTTCTGTCATTTTTTAGCTGTAATCTTTTAGTCACGAGTTTTTAAAACCTGACTATTTTTACTTTTTATTTATAATTAATATTTTTGAGTTTTCGTAATGAATGACGTTTTGATATTCCAATCACAAACCATAACTTCACATTAGGCAATTTATTAGCTGTCAAACTCATTTATCATTTTAGACTTTAAAATTACGAAATAACCTTGTACAAAATTCAACCCAATACATTATTTACTGGCAAAACGCTGAAATATATGCCAAAGTGTCATTCAACTAACGATATTACCGCTGAAATGATTCAGTCAGGGATTAACGTTTTTGAAGGAACAGTCATAATTACCGATAATCAAACCGCAGGACGTGGACAACGGGGCAACGTTTGGGAGGCAAGTATCGGCGAAAATCTCACATTTTCAGTCATTTTTAAACCTGCTTTTCTCAAAGCAAGTGACCAATTTCAGCTCAATGTAGCCGTATCTCTGGGCGTTTTTGATTTTTTATCTGAATTTATTGATGAAAATTTAAGTGTAAAGTGGTCGAATGATATTTATTATGAAGACAAAAAAATGGGCGGAATTTTGATTGAAAATACATTACAAGGCTATAACATTGGCTATTCTGTGGTAGGAATTGGACTCAATATCAATCAAATGGAATTTGGTAATTTACGGGCAACTTCTTTACGAAAAGCGAGCCAAAATCCGCTAAAATATGACCTTTCTGAAATGCTAACAAAACTGTTAGAAAACTTAGAAAAAAACTATCTAAGAATCAAACAAGGTGACTATGAGGCTCTGAAAAATCGGTATTTAGCTAATATGTACCGATTCCAAAAATATCACTATTTCAGGCGAAATGGTCAAATGTTTACAGGACAAATTATTGGTATTGACGAGACAGGAAAATTAGGTATCGAAACGGAAGGAATAGTTTTGTATTTTGACTTTAAGGAAGTCGAGTTTGTGATTTAAACGTCTGTAAGCCCTAAGAACTTACAACTGAACGACATTTCTAATTCTAACTTAAAGACTTATCGTTTTTTAAAAGACAGCGAAGCAAATGAATCAAAACTTTGAAAGAAAACATAGCCAAGTATCAGCAGTAAACAACCAATAAGCAAAATCCGAAATACCGCTTGTAACTTCATGAATGTGTATTTTTATTGTTAGGAATGAAAAATGTCGCTAATTGAAATTTTTCAAGAACAAATGTAATTAAATTACGTAAAATTTAATAACTTATTGTGCAATTTCTAAAAACCACTTAATCATGATTCAAGAATACAAATCCCTCGTAGAAAATTTCTACCATTGGGAAACTAATACGCCCGATAATATCTACCTCAGTCAGCCATTGGGTGACGAATATAAACATTATTCTTTCAAAGAAACGGGAAATCAAGCTCGGAGAATGGCGACGGCGTTGAAAGCGATGAATCTACCCGAAAAAAGTCATATCGGTATTGTTTCTAAAAATTGCGCCCATTGGATTATTTCTGACTTGGCAATTGCTATGGCTGGACACATTTCTGTTCCTTTTTATCCAACTTTAATCGACGAGCAAATCAATCAGGTTTTGGTGCATTCAGAATGTAAAGTATTGTTTGTAGGCAAATTAGATAGTTGGAAAACCATGAAAGCGGGTATTCCAGAAAGCGTAAAATGTATTGCCTATCCAAGTTTTTACGATGGCTGCCCAAGTACAGAAATAGACGAATGGGACAGCATTATTAACGCCCATGCACCACTCCAAGAGAATATTCAGCCTAAATATGAAGACATTTGTACCATTATTTATACTTCTGGAACTACGGGTGTACCCAAAGGCGTAATGCTTACTTACGGAGCTATTATTGAAGCCATTACTTATACCAAACAAGAGGTTGCTTTAGACTTACCCAATGCTCGCTTCTTCTCCTATTTGCCACTTTGTCACATTGCCGAAAGAAACATTGTAGAATCAGCAAGTATGGCTACGGGCGGAACAGTTTTCTTTGCCGATACGCTGGAAAGTTTTCAGAAAAACTTGCAAACAGCTATGCCAACCCACTTTTTAGCAGTGCCACGTATTTGGACAAAATTTCAATTGGGAATTCTTTCAAAAATGCCCCAAAGTCGCTTGGATATGCTTTTGAAAATTCCCGTGGTAAAAGCCATTATCAAAAGAAAAATTCAGAAAGGTTTAGGACTTTCCAACGCAAAAATAATTTTGACAGGTGCTGCCCCGATGCCTCCGAGTTTATTGGATTGGTACAAAAAATTAGGAATAACCATCAGAGAAGCTTACGGAATGTCTGAAAATGTGGGAGCTCATTCTATAATGCCTGCTGATGACGTGAAAAGTGGAACGGTGGGAAAACCATACCCAAAAGTTGTTACAAGAATTGACCCAGAAACGGGTGAAATCCAGATGAAAGCCCCTTGGAATACGCTTGGTTATTACAAAGAACCCATTTTGACGGAATCATTATTGAAAGATGGTTGGCTTTATACGGGAGATATGGGCGAAATTGATTCGGAAGGATATTTAAAAATTACGGGTCGGGTTAAGGATATGTTCAAGTCGGCGAAGGGTGAATATATTGTCCCCGCTCCTATTGAAAATATGCTATCTGTCAATCCTGTTATTGAACAAGTTTGCGTTGTTGGCACGGGACTACCACAACCAATTGCCTTGGTTGTGCCTTCCGAAATCGGCAAAAATATGCCAAGAGAAAGTTTAATGGAAAGTTTGGAAGAGACGTTAAAACGAGTAAACCCCAATTTTAAAAATTACGAAGCTCTCAAAAAAGCTGTGGTCGTCAAGGATGCTTGGACAGTAGAAAATAATATGCTCACACCAACCATGAAAATCAAGCGAAATGTTGTTGAAAACTATTACAAAACCAAAGTTGAAGCTTGGGATGAGTTAGAAGA
>JAAFIU010000298.1 GCA_013298805.1 Cytophagales bacterium
CCATTTTTCTCAAGCCTTCATGAAAGAATAATTTAAAATAGAGAAAATATTTCTGAAATTTACACATCATTTATAAATCAACAAATTATGACCATTGAATTAAGAAGCGACACATTTACAAAACCTACTCCTGCCATGTTAGAAGCGATGTTTTCGGCAGCAGTTGGCGACGATGTTTTTGAAGATGACCCAACCGTAAAAGCACTCGAAGAAAAAGCGGCTCGAATGTTTGGCTACGAAGATGGACTTTTCTGCACCTCGGGAACGATGACCAATCAAATTGCCATTAATGTTCACGTCAGACAGGGCGACGAAGTGATTTGTGATGCTCTCTCGCACATATACTTGTACGAAGGCGGTGGAATTGCCGCAAATTCTTTGGCTTCAGTCAATTTATTACAAGGAAATCGTGGACGCTTAACGGCTGAACAAATCCGTGAAGCTATTCAACCCGATAATATTCACCACCCAATTACTCGATTGGTTTCCTTAGAAAATACCGTAAATAAAGGCGGAGGAGCGTATTATGAACTCGCAGAAATACAGAAAATCAAACAAGTTTGTCTTGAAAATAATCTTCCCTTGCATTTAGACGGAGCAAGGATTTTTAACGCTTTGGTTGAAACAAAAGAAAGTCCTTTGGAATACGGAAAAGCGTTTGATTCGATGTCGGTTTGTTTATCAAAAGGTTTAGGAACGCCCGTAGGTTCGGTACTTTTAGGCACAAAAACGTTTATTAAGCAAGCTCGTAGAGTGAGAAAGCGTTTCGGTGGTGGCTGGCGACAAGCGGGTTATTTAGCCGCCGCTGGGGTTTATGCTTTAGATAATAATATCAATCGACTGACAGAAGACCACGCTCGTGCGAGAGAAATCGGGAAAATTATTGAGCAATTACCTGAGGTTGAAGAAATTTATCCAGTTGATACTAATATAGTTATTTTCAGACTGAATGATAAAATTTTATCATCTGATTATGTTCAAAGACTCAACGAAAAAGGCATTAAAGCTGCAACATTCGGAAAACACTTAGTTCGTTTTGTAACTCATTTAGATTTTACTGATGAGCATTTGGAGGAGTTTAGAAAAGTAATTTTAAGTCTGTAAGTCTGTAAGTCTGTAAGTCTGTAAGTCTGTAAGTCTGTAAGTCTGTAAGTCGTTCTATCTCAGGGAGATTCCTTATGACTTATTTACTTAGATACTTACAGACTTATTGACTTAAAACCTATTTCTTCGGCTCGTTCAATTCAATTACATAACCATCTGGGTCGGTAACGTAAATTTGGAAAGCACCATCAAAACGTTTTTGGCGATGATAAGGCACATTTTTCTCTTTCAAAAATGCCTCAATTCCATCAGCAGAATTGGTTGGAATTGATAATGAAAAGTGAGCTGCATTTTTGTCGTTATTGGCAACGGGCTGTTCTCTTCCCAACAATAAATGTAGTTCTTGACCTGGAGCAATTTTAAACCAACGTCTAACTGCTAACAGATTATCAGGAACGTCTAAGGGTGATAAACCGATAATCTCACGGTAAAAAGTCACGCTGGTTTTTAAGTCTTTTACGGCTAAACCAACGTGATTATAGGATAAAATAGTGATGCCTTTGGTGGGCGTGTCATTCTGAGCAAACGTCCCGAATGACAACGCCACAAAAGAAAATATTAAGATTGTTTTTAGATTCAATTTCATGTTTTTCTTGGTTATTTTTAGATAAAAGTGATATTATCTGTAAACCTACTTCTTAACTTTTTTATTCTTATCCTCCTCTTGCGAAATCATTTTCAAATATTGCTCAACATCTAACTTTTTGTTAGCTAAAATTTTCTTGTCTTTATCCAAAAGGAAAATATTAGGATAAACAGTCGTATTAAATTTATTTGCAAAATCCGTCATGGTGTACGAATCAAAAACGTTAATAAATTTCTGCGTTTTAAAATCACGGACGAAGTTTAACCATTTTTTCTTGTCCCTTGTCCCACAAGCCATATAAATTTTCACACCTTTGGCTTCCAATTTTGGGAATTCATCCAACAATTTCTTTGTTGTTTCTTGGCAATGATGACATTCTGGGTCATAAATCATCAAAAGTGTATAATTAGCTTTTACTCCAAAGAGCGGTGTATAAATATCCAAGGTATCGGTCATATCCATATTGGAGATTTTACTACCAATCAATACAGGTTTCATCTTCATTACATAATCTTTATTTCTGCGAATGGACGAAGTATCCCAACCTGATTCTGGCTCATTGATAATGTATTTTTCCGCAACATAAATGTACACACCTTCACGCCCCATGATTTCGGGGGCGATAAATTTTTGGGCAAATTTACCTACTACATATTTTCTTAAATCTGACTTAAAAGGGGTTTTACCAATGATTGCATTGGCAATTTGATTAATGGTATCGGGTTCAAAATAACTAATATTTTGAAGATAAGTATCCATTCTTTTTCCGATGAATGGCGTGCGTAACATACGGTCGTCTCCCAAATTCACATTGTCCCAATAGTGTTTGAAATAGTAATTCGACTGGGCAATGGTATCTTGTAAAGTAGGTTTTACGGGTAGCGGCGGCACATCAATATCAACCCCTGCCCGAAGAATATTACTCGTAAATGTACCCCCATTTTTTTGTACATAGTCCTTTTGAAATTGTTCAATTTCAGCATAAATAGCTTGCTTTTGAGTAGCGTTTGCTCCTCTAAGTTTCTGAGCTTTTGCATTAGCTTGTACTACAAAATCTTGGAATAGCGACGCTTCTACTGAACCTTTAATTTTAAGATGATTGCTATAATCTGCGGTATCGGTTTCTATCGAAAAATTTTGGTCGTTAATAACTAAATCAAAGATTCTACTTCTGCCCATTGCTACTACATAAAAACCGAGAGGCAACTTCTTTTTTCCTTGAAAAACCGCTAATCCAGAAGCATCAACTTTGGCTGTATCTTGCGACAAAAAAGTATCTTCATAATGATGAACCAAATAAAGCGTTGAATCTCTCAATCCTTTGATTTTTAACTCAATACGATGTTGCGAGAAAGTAGTTTGCGTAATAAAAAGTAGCGTAATTAGGGCGATAATGTTTTTCATTGGTAAGTTGTCTTGAACCTTTTAGTTTTAATCTTAACGAAATTAATAAGAATTTATTCAAGAAATTCCCCTAACTAATACTTTAACATTCATTAACAAAAACGGGAATATTGAAAACTTCTCAAAAAGGGTTATTTTTGTGTTAAGGAGAT
Organism: Cytophagales bacterium; assembly: GCA_013298805.1. Lineage (GTDB taxonomy): Bacteria > Bacteroidota > Bacteroidia > Cytophagales > Spirosomataceae > Arcicella. The sequence continues at coordinate 3,247 of JAAFIU010000298.1, forward strand.
TATTCCATAACACAGACTGAAGTCTGCGTACTAAAACCAATGAAAGATGCCCATTCAGAAAGTAACTAAAGAAGAAATTCTTGCCAAATCATTAGAAGTTTTTCGTCATCGAGGATATCATAATACCTCAATGACCGACCTTGCTAATGCCGTTGGTTTACTGAAAGGCAGTTTTTATCATTATTTTGATAGCAAAGAAACTTTGATGAAAGAGGTTTTAATGAGTGTTAATATTTTCTTGCAAGAACAGGTTTTTCCGATTGCTCATGACCCTACATTATCCGTAGAAGAACGCATGGAAACGATGCTAAAACGATTTTCAAAAACAGTATTCAGTAAGGATGGGGGATGTATTGTAGGAAATACGATTCTGGAAATGGTCAATCTCTATCCACAATTTAAAGAAGTTTTACAAGCAATTCTCACGGGGTGGACAAATGCACTCGTCCATCTATATTCACATACGCACACGCTCGATGAAGCCAAAAAATTAGCCGAACAATCTATCATGGAATACGAAGGGGCAATTATGATGGCAAAGCTTTACGGCGAAAGCTACTACTACAAAGATTGCTATATCCGCACACTCGAACGTTTACATAAATAGTTTAGCATTAATCATTTCGCTTTTATAAGCAGCCTATTTTCTCAATTTCCATTTACTCAATATTTTCTCAAATATTTGATAATCAACCATATTTTGTCCAAATTGAGGTAAATAAATTTTATCACATAATCCCAAACATATTATGGAAACCAATACCCTCCCACTCGAAAAAGAATTAGAACCAATTTTCACCAAACAATTACCCCCATTTCCTGATAATATCAAAGAGTTGTTCGTTAAAATAGCTCCATTTTTGGCTATCATTAACGTTATTTTTGGCGTTTTGGGTGCTGGCTTAGGAACGTTACTTTCTCCGTTTGCATGGTTTGCAGGTAGTTTTATTTACGGAATCGGAATGATTTTCTTAATCGTTATGGTAGCGTTAAATGGCTTGGCTATTTCAGGATTATTTAATCAGAAAAAAGAGGGTTGGAAGTATTTGTACTATGCTCAGTTTATCAGCGTAATTTATAATTTGTGCATGGGAAGCTGGTTTAGCGGACTTATAGGTGCATTTATAGGTTTCTGGATATTATTTCAGATAAGAGAAAAATATAGTTAATTCGTTTTTCGATGTTTGATGTTGGGATAACTAACATCAAATATCGAATTTCACCTCGAAATAGCCGCTTTCTTGGCAGGGAAATAGGACGCAATCATCGTAATAATTACCACAACTAAAGCCGTGAAGAAGAAATCCCAGAATTGCATTTTTACGGGATAAGCATCAATCAACGCTCCGACGATTCCCATTGAAACCAAGCCGTAAGTTTGTTGTAACCAACACAAGCCGAAGCCCAAAACAAGTCCAATAATTGCCCCAGAAAACGCCACAATTGCCCCTTCTGATAAAAATATTTTTTGAATCATTCCAGCATTTGCACCAATAGCATAAAGCGTTTTGATGTCCTCTTTTTTCTCAATTGCCAACATCGACAGTGAAAAAAATATATTAAAACTGGCAATACCAATAATAAAAGTAAGGGTCAAAAAAACAAAGAGTTTTTCAATCTTGATGGCTCTCAATAAACTGGCGTGTTGTTCATCCTGATTCTGCACGGTAAATCCTTCGCCCAATGCCGCTTTAACAGTCTCTTGTACTTTACTAATCTCCTCTGAATTAACCACTTGAATTTCTAAAGAAGTTCGTTCGTCGTTATAATCGAATAGATTTTGAGCAAAAGTCAGTGGAGCAAAAATATAATTATCGTCGTATTGTTGTTCAATAGAAAACAC
>JAAFIU010000043.1 GCA_013298805.1 Cytophagales bacterium
TTCGGGCTTTTCTAATTTTTGCGTAAAAGTATAAAGCGTTTCAATTTGTGAAGTATCGGCAAGAAATGCTAATTCGTCTAAATATTCTTTGGTTTGTTCTGCGGTTTGTTTCTGTGTTTGTACAGCCACCAACACCGCCGTTTCTTTTTGTTCTTCTGTGCTGTGCATAAATTATTTTATTGTTTTTGAACATCACTCTTCATCAGTTAGAAATTCGAGTAATTCGTTCAATTCTTTATCTGATAAGTTTTCTTGTTCTGATTTATCATAAATTGTCAATAGGAAAACTGTTTCATTTACAATTCTCACGCAAGTAATTATTCTTGCTCCGCCAGACTCCCCTTTTCCTTTACTGCTGATTGATAATCTTAATTTGTAACAGTCTTGTCCTAACGCAACTCCTTGAATGGGATTTTCTTTTAATTTTTCCCCTAATTCTTTTAAATCTTTACCAATTGATGGGTATTTTTTAGCCAGCCTTTTTAATTGACGATTGAAAGGCGGGATAGCCATAATTTCAAAGCTCATTCAATAATTCATCTAAAGGTTGTGCTTTTAATTTCCCTTTTTCAACCAATTTTAAATTATCAACGGCCTCTTTAATTTCTTCCATTAATAAAGCCTTTGCAGGAGAAATGGGCTTGGCTTTTACAAATGAAAAATTATTTAGTAATTCCATCATGAAGGCAGCTTTGCTATCATTTACTTCCAATAATATATTCATGATTTCTAAATTGTTTAAACTTTTAAGACTGATTCAAAATCCCCTCATAATTCGCTAAATGCAAATAATTCTCTTCCTTTACTTCAAATTTATGACCAAATTGCTCGGCGATTTTTACCACTTCCATTGGTTTTAAACTGCCTTTCTGAGCCAATTCTTTTGATAAGAAAACTAAGAAATCTTGGTTTTTCTCTAAGAGTTCCTTTGTTTCATTCGTCAAATCTCGAATCATGCGTTCAATTGCCCAATCGGTTACGCTCAAATCCATGCTATAAGGGCCAGAATGTGCGTAATAGGCTTGATAATTTTTATCGAAACCGTATTTACGAATGTACTCCATAATCATGGAAGTGGCTTCTTCACGGTCGAATGAACGAGAAATTGTTGCTTTTTCTTCCCCAAAAATCATTTCTTCGGCAATTCCACCCGCTAAAAATATCTTGATTTTATTGATGATATTTTCTTTAGATAAATGGATTAAATGCGGAAATGAAAACCCTTGTGCATATCGTGACGCAACCCGTGATTTTAGTTGAAGCGGAGCAAGTCCTAACAAAATTCCGTAAGCAATGGCATGACCAGACTCATGAACGGCAATATTTGCTACCATATCAGGTGAATTATCTTGACGAATTTGGTCGATTTTACCAACGTAATCTAATTCAATCGTCTTTTTACCCGCCAATTGAGCGACAATTTTCTTTCTGTCAAAATCATAGTCCATCGCAATGTGCATGAGATTTCCCATGAAGGCTTCAAACAATAATTTTGATAAATTGGCTTCAACAATATCAGTTATACTCGAAAAAACTGGACGAACTCCTTGTACTGGAAATACACCATTTTGGTAAATTAATTGATTAAGATTACTCGAAATTTCAATATCAACGCCAAAATGTTCTTTATTCTTTTTGACGATTTTTAAGATTTCATCTTTAATCAAATTTTCAAAATCTCCTTTTCGTAAAGACTTGTAAATCAGGTGAATGTTGCCAAATCGGGCTACTTGTTCGGGTTTGAATTTCCGAGAAAGAGCATTTTTTATATCAACAATCGTAATTTTTTCGGTATATGCTCTAAAAATATCAGCATCAATATCGGTTTCTCCCGTTTCGTTTGCCATTGAATAAGCTTCGTCCAAATTTCCCGAAATGATAATCAAGGTCTTCGCATGATTGATGGGTTCGTAAACCTTCTTTTTCTCCCGAGTTTGTTGCATCATCATCAAGACATCTTCCTCACGCATTTCAGCAATTTCAGCGACGCTTTCTTTCAAGTCAAAAATCTTTTTCAAACTTTGGGCTTCCCAAACGCCAACGGTTGCTTCTTCTTCATCATAATTTCCACCCATAGGATTCATCGGGTCGGGTGGCATTGGTGGGGCATCTTTTAGCTTTTGCTTCCGTTTTTGGCGTTGCATGGCCGCATAAAGATACCGTTGAAGATAATCATCAATGGATTCTTTGGCATCACGTTTTGCTAATTTTCCATCGGATAACAATTCCCAAAAATCTTGAAAACGAGTGTTTAAAAGTGGTTTTCCTTCTGAATCTATGGTGTAAAATCTTTGAATTTCATCGAATAAAACAATGGCAGGTTTGGCATCGTTGATTCCATTGGTTTCCAAAATAGACGAAACATTGCTATTCCAAGTGCTTTCACCGTTTGAAAGTTCAACTTCTACAAATCGGTCTTGGTATTCTAATTTTGAAACTAATTTTCTGATTAAATCCGTTTTTCCAACGCCTGTCATTCCCCATAAATTGACAATAATGGGGCGGGTAAGGATTTCAGGCATTAAATACCAAATTTGTATATAATCAACTAATTCTTCAATGATGTAGTCGATACCGATAAATTCACGCTTTAACTCCGTTTTGATAGTTTCAAGTCGTTGTTTTTTCGTGTTTATTTCTTCGAGATTTATATTTACTTTAGGTTGAATTGACATTTTTTTTAATGTGAGTGGGTTATCAATTGATGGTTTTGATTAGAATGCGTTTATTCTAATTTTCTCATTACCAGCCATTTGATAAAATATTATGGAAACATATACGTAAAAGCATAAATGTATTAACTCAAAAATACATATAATGATTTTATGTTTACGAAATACGCCAATAAAATGTATAAGAAATTGATAATAATTTGATTTGCCCATCGGGGCTGTGTCCAAGATTTGGATTTTGCAGAAACCGAGAGGAGCTTTTAGCAGAAAATATGTATTAACTTCATGATTACTGTGGCATTTTGAATGCCTTTTAAATTTTTGTGGTGCAAAGGTGTGGGTAATTTTTGAAAAATGCAAATTTTGTAGGATAACCGTCTGAACTACGATTGATTAAATTATTTGAAGATAGGATTTTTATGTTGTTTAATAAGTTTTCTGGACAATTTTTGTCCTAAAATCATTGATTGGGGAACTTCCCGAAATAACTCCGTTAGGGGTCAAACTTTCGGGAAGTTAAAATAACTTATTGAACAATGAACTAAGATTTATTTCATTGACGCAATTAATTTCTCATTCAAAGCTACGTAATCATCATTTTTAGCTTCTTTTGCTGAGGAAATAGATTCATTGGCAGTTTTAATTGCCGCAACTTTATCTCCTAATTTTGCTTGAATTTTTGCTTTTAAGTGCATAATCCAGAATGCTTTAGGATTTAATTCAATTGCTTTATCAGCCCAAACTAATGCTTTTGAAAGGTCTTTTCCTGTTTCAAAATAATAACTTGCCGCTTGGAAATACGGGCGATTATCAACGGTCATCGCAGACTCGATTGATTTGGCAATTTTGGCATCAATATCAGCCGTTACAGGAATAGCGATAGCTGTTTTTTCCCACATCACTTGAATATCAGCACTTGCAGGCATTACATTGGCAATCTGCATCGTAAAAGTTTCAATATTCATCGGTAAAGCCATTGGTTTTACCTTAAATTTGGCAACGTCTTCGTCTGCTTTGTAGCCATCAATTCCCCAGTTATTAATGCCTTTATTAAGGATAACTTCCCATTCATCTTTGTTAGGAATAGTATAAAGAACATACGTTCCTGCTTTAACGGCAACGCCACCTACTTTTACATCTTCACCAAAAGTAATTCTGGTTGCAGCATTGGCACCAGTTCTCCATAATTTTCCGAAAGGAGCTAAATCTCCAAATACAGTACGTCCTTTCATATTTGGACGAGAGTAAATGATTTCGATTGAAGATAAAGCAAAATCTTGCTTAATGGTTTGGGTTGTACTTGGTGCAGGAGTTTTGACAGCCTGAGCATTTGTACCAAAATTGATTAATGCAGTTGCAATAATTGCGTAAAATAATTTTTTCATGAAATATTTTTTGTTTGAATATCCGCAGAAACAACGTATTAGATTCTGCTTGATTTAGTTTGAAAACGTTGTAAAAATACTAATAGTTTCCTACAACAAAAAATACCTTCAGCTTTATGCCGAAGGTATTATTTTGTAAGATTTTAGCGTTCTCATTTTTTAGAAGATTCTTCTTCTTCCTCCTCATCGTCCTCTTCTTCCTCATCGTCCTCTTCTTCTGTATCGTCTTCTTCTTCCTCATCATCATCATCTTCTTCTTCTTCCTCTTCTTCTTCCTCATCATCGCCTTGTTCCTCATCTTCCTCTTCCTCATCATCGCCTTCTTCCTCTTCCTCCTCTTCCTCCTCTTCATACCCTGCAACTTGATAATCGTACTCTTCATCATCGACAGCATATTCTATGCAGAGTTCTTCGAGTGCTTCAAGGAATCCGTCTTCGTCTTCAGTATCGAGATAAAAATCACTCATTGAAATTTCACAATTTCCGCCTTCATCTTCTTCTGCTACTTCATAGTCGAAATAATAATTTTCTTCTGATTCGGTGTATTCTTCTAATAAAGCTTCCAAATCTTCAATAAAACCGTCAGGGTCTTGTGTCAACAAATAAAAATCTTCAATAACGGTTGACTCTTCATCGGTAAATGAAGAACTTTCGTCCTCATCCCAAACTTCTTCTCCGTAATTAGATTCGTCGATTGCCTTGATAATCCAAGAATCGTGTCCATTATATTCATCATGAATCACATAATCATAAGGAATATAACAATATCCTTTATCGCCCCATTCTTCACCCCACGAATTTCGAACAATAAAAACCTTGTCTGGGTCAGAATACCCAACGGCTAACATAGCGTGCCAACCGTGTGTATCACGAACATTATCCGTTTTTTTAGGCATTGGTACACGCCCTTTATTATTACAGGCATCATCAAAAGAATCAAACGTATTGAGTGCAAAAGCAATTGGATAACCTTCCGCCAATGCACTTTTCCAAACTATTAAATCTGTTTCTAAGTGCTTTGAGTCAATAATTTTGAAACTTTCTGCTTCAGAATAAGCATCTGAGTTAGGTTCTTCTAATATCAAATCATCTTGATTAGGCCAATTACTTTCCGAACACGCACCATATTCTTTTAAACCTTTGATGGCAGTTTCCATGTATGACCCAGCATCTTCTTGGTGCATATCGTCTAAATAACGAGCATTATAATACACAAATAAGCGGCTAACATCCGTTTCGTCTTCTAATTCTCTTTTGGCGAGATATTCATAAGCTCCTGTCAGAGCATTTGCCACGCAACTATTTCCGACTTGTTCTTCAACAGTCGTCATAAATTTGCGTAAATCTACTTTGGGTGGGAGTTTGTCAATTTTATCCGCTGAGTATTTATTGGCACTTGCAGGAGCTTTGCCAGGTAAGCGATACCCGCCAATTTTTGGTGATTTCATGGTTAGTTTTGTGTGTTTAGGAAATTTAATCTGTGAAATTGCTCATAAATAAAAAAAGTAACCCTATTAGTAGAATGTCAAGAATTGGTAAAGCATTAATTGTCATCGCCAATTTATAGTTTTGATTAAAAAAGGCAATCCAAGAAATTATTTGGGCAATAATAATCAGGACTGGCAGAGCAACCATACAACTGAAAAGAATCCATGTTTTTTGAGATTTATCAGAACCGGGTGCATCAAACATCATGGGAGACATCATCGCACTCATTACCGAAGGAATCAATATCAGCAAAAAGATGATATTGATAATAATTACAGCAGTTTTCATTTTGTATTTAGTGATTTAATTTTTATTGAAATAAAACAATTTTTAGATATTATCAAATCATTTTTGAGAATGCTGTGTATGATTTTTATTTCACAGCTTTTAATAATAGCTAAATCGAGATAACATCTTTTTCCCAACCTGTTTCTTTTAACGCAGGGTCTTCTTCCTTTTTCAGAAAATCATTGCTCGATACTCCCGCAGCTTGCCAACGTAAAATTGCCTCGTCAGGAACAATATCCACAGGTGTATAATAAGAAGTGGATTTTTCATTGTAGGCTAAATTAGATTGTGAATTATAACATGAAATTAACGACCAGCGAGGTGCATCAGATAAATTTGCTTCTGAACGATGCAGTAAATTACTATGAAAAAATAAAACATCTCCAGGTTGAAGTTCCACGTAAACAAGCTCCATTGTTTTGAGGGCATTTTCAACAAATACCATATCCGCCCCGACTTGCTCACCCGCAAAGCCATGATTAACTCTCCCTAATTTATGTGAACCTTTTATGACTTGTAAACAACCATTGCCTTTGTTTGCTTCTGTGAGAGCTACCATCACAGAAATCAATTGGTCTGGAAACATAAATTGATTTTTATACCAATAGCCATAGTCTTGATGCCATTCCCAAGCACCGCCCACACGTGGTTCTTTTTGCATCAATTTTGAATGAAAATGGCAAACAGGAGCATCAGAATCTAATAATAGTGCTACATTCTCAATCATTCTTTCACATCGAGTCAGATACCCAAATGTATCGTTATTGGGTGTAAACCAAAGAGTAAGTTTTGTTTTTTTTCCAGTTTGGTCATTGAGGTCTAAGGCATTTTTACTAATGGCATCGTCTTCAATGGAAATTTTGTAAAGTTTACTGATTTCTTCATCGTTAAAGAAGTTTCTTCTGATTACAAATCCATTACGATGGTAGCTTTCAATTTCTTCTGAAGAGAGTGGAGGAATTTTCATAGTTTGAATGTTTTGTATTTTGATTGTCAAAAATTACAAAAAATCTTATAGAATTACTAAAAACAAAAAAAACGGCTTCCCAATTTCTTGAAAAGCCGTTTGAAGAATATTCTTTAATACTAAGCTGCTGCCAATGCTTCTGCACCACCCACAATCTCAAGGATTTCGTTGGTAATTGCAGCTTGACGAGAACGGTTGTATTGTAATTTTAATTCTTTAATTAATTCACCAGCATTATCCGTTGCTTTGTCCATTGCTGTCATTCTTGCTCCGTGTTCTGAAGCATTAGATTCTAAAACAGCTTTGTAAACCTGCAATTTTAATGCTTTTGGCATTAATTCGTTTATAATTTCTTCTTCAGAAGGTTCAAAAATGTAGTTAACCGAAGAACTTGCTTTTGTAGCAACTTCTTTTTTCTCAACAACTGGAAGCATTTGTTCTGCTACCAAAATTTGTGTTGCTACGTTTTTGAATTGATTATAAACAACTTCTACTACATCATATTTACCTGTTTCAAAGCCTTTCATTGCTTCTTCGGCAGCTTCACGAACGGCGGCAAAACTTAAACGGGTATAAATATCAACAAATTTTGTATTTACATTATATCCACGACGTGAAAGATATTCGCCACCTTTTTTACCAATTGCCATTATTTCAACATTGCCAGCGGCTTGTTGAGTAGCATATTTTTCATTGATAAGGCTAACGGCTAACTTTCCAACGTTGGCATTGAATGCTCCACAAAGACCACGGTCTGAGGTTACTACAATTACCAATACGTTATTTATCTCACGTACTTTTGTGTATGGATTATCACTTGCTCCTTCAGCATTTGCCGAAACAGTAGCAATCATTTCAGTTAATTTCTGAGAATACGGGCGCATCTGAACGATTGCATCAGTAGCACGACGAAGCTTTGCTGCCGAAACCATTTTCATGGCTTTGGTTATTTGCTGAGTGGAATTTACCGATACTATTCGGTTACGGACTTCCTTTAATGAGGCCATGTTTGTTTTAGTTATGAGGTATGAGGTATGAGGTATGAGTAATTTACCGTCATTGGTATTCACTCAAACTCATATTTTCATACTCTTGACTTCATAATTCTATTGTAAATTATAAGGTATAAGTTATTGGTGATGACACCTTATAATTTATACCTTATAACTCATACCTAAAATTAAGCATATTTTGGAGCTACTTCTTTAGATACTTTCGTTAAAACGTCAGTTAAAGAATCATCAAATTTACCTGCTTTCAAGGCTTCCATTGTTGATTTTTGCGTAGCGTTCATTACGTTTACGAAGTCTTTTTCAAACTCACGAACTTTATTTACTGCTACATTATCTAAAAGCCCTTTTGTTGAAAGGAAAATCATCGCAACTTGGTCTTCAACACGTTGAGGGTGACCATTTTGTTGTTTCAACATTTCAAGGTTACGCTTGCCACGTTCAATTGTCAATTTAGTTGAAGCATCAAGGTCTGAACCAAACTTAGCAAACGCTTCCAATTCACGGAATTGTGCTTGGTCAAGTTTCAAAGTACCTGCTACTTTTTTCATTGATTTAATCTGAGCGTTACCACCCACACGTGATACCGAGATACCTACGTTGATTGCTGGACGAATACCTGCGTTGAAAAGGTTAGATTCCAAGAATATCTGACCGTCCGTAATTGAGATTACGTTAGTCGGGATATAGGCAGAAACGTCACCCGCTTGTGTTTCGATGATTGGAAGGGCTGTTAATGAACCACCACCTTTTACCAGATGCTTGATAGATTCTGGAAGGTCATTCATGTTTCTTGCAATCTCGTCGGACGTGTTAATCTTTGCAGCACGCTCTAACAAACGACTGTGAAGATAGAAAACGTCTCCTGGATATGCTTCACGTCCTGGAGGACGGCGAAGTAGAAGAGAAACTTCACGGTAAGAAACCGCTTGTTTCGATAAATCGTCATAAATAATCAATGCTGAACGACCTGTATCACGGAAGAATTCACCGATAGCCGCACCCGTAAACGGAGCAAAGAATTGCATTGGAGCAGGGTCTGAAGAAGATGCCGCAACGATTACTGTATAATCCATTGCACCAGCTTTACGAAGCGTTTGCTCGATTTGCTTGATAGTTGAAGCTTTTTGTCCACAGGCTACATAAATACAGTAAACTGGTTTTCCTGCTTCATAAAATTCTTTTTGATTGATGATAGTGTCAATACAAACGGTTGTTTTACCTGTTTGACGGTCACCAATAACCAATTCACGTTGTCCACGACCTACTGGAATCATTGCGTCAATCGCTTTGATACCTGTTTGTAATGGTTCTGTTACAGGTTGACGGAAGATTACCCCTGGAGCTTTACGTTCCATTGGCATATCGTACAAGTCACCTGTGATAGGTCCGTTACCATCGATTGGCTCACCAAGCGTGTTCACTACACGTCCGCAGATACCGTCACCAACTTTGATTGATGCAATTTCGTCAGTACGTTTTACGGTATCGCCTTCTTTAACACCCGTTGCATCTCCTAACAATACAGCCCCAACGTTATCTTCTTCGAGGTTCAATGCTAAGGCTCTTAAGCCGTTATCAAAAACGAGTAATTCACCCGCTTGTACTTTAGTGAGTCCGTAGATACGGGCTACACCATCACCGATTTGCAATACGGTACCTACTTCTTGGAGTTCAGCCTCTGATTTCGCTCCTGAGAGTTGTTCTCTCAAAATGGCTGACACTTCATCTGGTCTGACTGATGCCATTATTATTTTTGTTTTGTGATTTTTTTCAGTTTAACAAAGTGATTGGTTTTAGGTTCTTCAGCAAGGGACAATATTCGTCTTTTGCATTCGCTCTCTAAATCACTAATTCACTCTATTTTCGGGTGCAAAATTATGGAAGAAATTTCACAATTCCATGATTTAAAGAAATTTTCGTGCTGAAATGTTATACTTTTTGGGGATTGGTAAATTCAAGGACAGAGAAGAAACATCTTTTAGGGGAATTGAGAGAATGCGGAAGTAGCGTTTGAATTGAATTAACTAATTTTTTGCAAGTCACCGATGACGAACTTTTCCTGAAAGTTGTCCCCTTTTATTCTATGTTATTACGTCATTCCAAACCATTTCTAATTTTCTTATGTTAATTTTGAGAATACAAACCAATTATTGCTCAAATTGAAAAAAGAAGAAAAAAGCGGTCAAATATTTGACGTTCAAATACTCAGTAGAATTTATAGTTTTCTTAAACCTTATCGTTTAAGATTTTGGACACTGGTGACACTTATTATGGTTTCGGCGTGTGTTGTTCCGTTGAATCCTTTGCTAATTCGCTATACCATAGATAATTACATTTCTTCGGGCAATTATCCGAAACTCGCTCTCATGCTTTTGGCAATGATTGGCGTTTTGCTTTTGCAGGGTTTACTCCAATTTATCAGTGCTTTTATGGCAGGTTGGCTTGGGCAAACAGTTATCCGTGATATTCGGGTAAAACTATATGCTAAAATCCTCCGTCTCCGTTTAAAATTCTTTGATGACACGCCTATCGGACGCTTGGTTACTCGTACCGTTTCGGATATTGAAACGCTTAATGACGTTTTCTCGGAAGGCTTGGCTGCCATTGCAGGTGATATTTTACAATTGGTTTTGATTACGGGCGTAATGCTTTATACCGATTGGCGATTGACCCTGATTTGTCTCTGTACTGTGCCTTTTATGGTGACATCGACCTATATTTTTAAAGAATATATCAAAAAATCTTTCAATGAAGTTCGTCTTGCCGTTGCCAATCTCAACTCTTTCGTGCAGGAACATATTACAGGAATGAATATCGTTCAGATTTTCAATGCGGAGAAATTGGAATATGATAAGTTTTTGAAAATCAATGACGTACACCGTGATGCTAATATTAAATCAATTTGGGCGTATTCTGTTTACTATCCTGTGGCAGACGTTATCTTGGCGGCTGGTACGGGTTTGATTGTATGGTTTGGTTCAAAACAAATTTTGGCTCATGACATGACTTTGGGTACACTCACGGCATTTATTATGTTTATGAATTTGTTTTTCCGTCCAATTCGTTTTCTTGCTGACCGCTTCAATACGCTTCAAATGGGAATTGTTTCTACGGAAAGAATTTTAACGCTTTTAGATTCAGAAGATTATGCCGTAAATGATGGAAAAGTGAAGGCGGATAATTTGAAAGGTGATGTTCGTTTTGAAAATGTTTGGTTTGCGTATAATGATGAAGAATATGTACTGAAAGATATTTCTTTCCACGTAAAAGAAGGTGAAACGATTGCTTTGGTAGGAGCCACGGGAGCGGGGAAATCTTCGACGGTGAATCTTTTAAGCCGTTTTTATGACATCAACAAAGGCAAGATTTTTATTGACAATATTAACTTACAAGAATACGAATTGGATAGCCTTCGCAAACAAATTGGCGTGGTTTTACAGGATGTTTTCTTGTTTTCGGACACCATTGAATATAATATTACTTTGGGTGATAAACGAATTACGAGAGAAAAAGTAATCGAAGCCGCAAAATTGGTGGGGGCGAATGAGTTTATCGAAAGATTGCCAAATGGATATGATTATAACGTGATGGAACGTGGTGCTACTTTATCGGTTGGGCAACGTCAGTTAATTTCTTTTGTGCGTGCTTTGGTGCATAATCCGAAGGTGATTGTTTTGGATGAAGCAACGTCGTCGGTAGATACCGAAACCGAAGAAATGATTCAAAATGCCATTTCCAAATTGATGAAAGGCCGTACCGCTATTGTGATTGCCCATAGACTTTCAACGATTCAAAATGCCAGTAAAATTTTGGTTTTGGACAAAGGAGAAATCAAAGAATCAGGTACGCACGAAGAACTTTTAAGCAAAGACGGTTGGTACGCTGATTTACATAATATGCAGTTTGTTTAAGATTGTAGCTCGAAGTGGCACTTCGAGAATGTACGATTTTTCTCGAAGTGCCACTTCGAGCTACGGTAAATGAACCAAGAAATTATTAATCAATACGGAAATCAACTTCGGGTACGAGTATGCGGAATATGCGTGCAAGACGGCAAAATTCTCCTCATAAATCATTCGGGAATGAATGAAAGTGGCGAATTTTGGTCGCCCCCAGGAGGAGGTTTACAGTTTGGCGAAACCATTGAAGACTGTCTTAAACGAGAGTTTTTGGAAGAAACTAATACGATAATTTCAGTTGGTAATTTTCTCAAAATCAATGAGTTTGTAAAACCACCACTTCATGCCATTGAGTTATTTTATGAAGTAAAAATTGTATCTGGCGAAATCCAAATTGGTTTTGACCCCGAAATGGAAGAACAAATTATTAAGGATGTAAAATGGCTAAGTTTTGAAGAGGTTTTAAACAAAGAGGAGGGAAGGTTTGCCAAAATTTTAGTAGAAATTCTGCTTGATTTCAAGGCTCTTTTAAGCCACTAATTGCTCAATAAATAAAATTTGTTGGAATCGTGATTCGTCATTTTACTTACTTCTCTAAAATCTACCCTCTAAAAATCTGTTCTCTAATTTTACTCACCAACACTTCATTGATTTTCCGATAACTCTCAACTGTCCAACCTGCAATGTGTGGTGAAAGTATAACGTTTCTCATTTCAAATAATTGAGTGTAAACTTCATCTTGTTCGGGTGTTAGGGTTTGTAATTTTTCATTTTCCAAAACATCCAAACACGTTCCACGCAATTTCCCCGAGTTCAATCCATTCAAAATTGCTTTTACCGAAGCCACTTCGCCACGTGAAGTATTTACCAAGAAGATATTTTTCTTGAATTTCTGAATGAACGCATCATTCACCATCATTTTGGTTTCGGGCGTAAGCGGTACGTGAATAGTGAGTAAATCAGCTTGTTCAAAAATTTCCTCCATCGTGGCTTTTTTTGCTAAAAAACCGTATTCAGACCAGTCCTTATCCAAAATATCATAAGCCAAAACTGTTACGCCAAAACCGATTAATCGTTGAGCAACGGCAACACCCATATTGCCAAAACCGATTATCCCAACGGTCATACCTTTTAACTCAATTCCCCGATTTTGCTCTCGTTGCCAAACTCTCTGACGCACTTCTGAATCTGCCCAATTGATTTTGTTGAAAAGCCCCAAAATCATGCCCAAAGTATGTTCGGCTACGGCATCTGAATTGCCTTCATTGGCAGCAAAAACTTTGATGTTTTTACGTTCAACTTCCTGTAAGTCAATTAAATCTAAACCTGCTCCTGCTCGGGCAATGAATTTTAAATTATCACAATGACTTAAAAAATCAATATCAACTTTGGTTTTGCTTCTAATGATTAGTCCTTCGTAATCTTTGATAATATCTAAAATCTCAGGACGTTTTATGTTTGGTTGATAATTCACCTCAAAATTCATCTCTGCTAACAATGGGAAGATATTTTCGTGCAAATCGTCAACAATTAGTATTTTTTTCATTCAATTTTTTCGATTCTGGCGAATCAGTTTACAGTTTTTCGATTCAGGAGAATCGAGGTACAAATAAAAAACCTGTCGTTTAACGGACAGGTTCATTTTTCTCTGGAAAATTTACAGGAAATTAAAACTTTAACTTTTTCAAGTTATTCAAACTAATTTCAATTCCTTCTAATGGAGTACGTTTGTAAGCCTCTAATTCTACAATAAAATATTTCGCACCCGATAATTTTGAGTTGAAAATCTCTTGGAAATTAATATCTCCTTCGCCAACTTCAACACTTACATTTTTGATTGGGTCGTGGTCTTTAACGTGGAAATGCGTAAAACGTCCTTGATACTTTTTGAACCATTCAATTGGGTTTTCTTTGGCATATTTCACCCAATACAAGTCCATTTCAAAAGTTACTAAATCCTTTTGCGTATTGTCCAAAAGTGTTTTGTATAAACTTACACCGTCATATTTTACAAATTCAAAATCGTGATTATGATAGCCAAATTTCATTCCCAAAGACTTGCAATGTTCGCCTGCTTTGTTAAACATTTCAGCCATTAATTTTCCTTTTGAACGGTCTTCATCAACCATATAAGGAGCAATTACGTACTTCTGACCTACTTTTTTAGCATCATCTGCCATTCTTTTGAATCCGTCAGATAATTGTCCATTCACGTAATCTTTGCTCGTAATCATTCCGTGAGCAGAAGGCATTTTCAAACCATTTTCAGCCAAAACTTTAGCGAATTGGTCAGCAGGTAAACCAAAGAATTTCCCGTCAGAATAGCCAAAACCTTCTACTTGTTTGTAACCCATTTTAGCCACTTTAGCAAGCGTTCCAGCGGCATCTTTTGCCATATCCTCTTTCACCGACCATAATTGTACGCCAATATTACGAGTTACAGGTTTCTTTCCACCTGCAAATAATTCACTGCTTAACAAAGTAAAACCAGCGGCCGCTAAAGCACCAGTTTTTAAGAATTCTCTACGAGATTGTTGTTCAATTGACATTGTTTTGATTGGTTATTTGTAATAAATGAGATAATGCGAGATTTTCATTGTCTTTTATGCTATTCTGTTCATTTCATTTCTATTCTTCACAATATCAATTGCGGTAAAAATAGCCTGTAACATAGACGATTCCGAAGCCGTATTTTTTCCTGCAATATCATACGCCGTTCCGTGGTCGGGAGAAGTACGAACAATTGAAAGTCCTGCGGTATAATTTACGCCCATTTCAAACGAAATATATTTAAACGGAATTAAACCTTGGTCGTGATACATCGCTAAAACGGCATCATAATGTTTAAATTGTGCCGCACCAAAAAAGCCATCGGCAGGAAAAGGACCAAAAACCAAATTTCCTTTTTTCTTGAATTGTTCCAAAACTGGCGTAATCGTAGTTTTCTCTTCATCACCTAAAAGTCCATCTTCACCAGCGTGTGGATTCAATCCTAAAACCGCAATTTTAGGCTTTTGAATCCCAAAATCATTCTTCAAAGATGCAAACATTAAGGCAAGTTTCTGACTGATTTTATCCTGATTTATTGCTCCACGCACTCGTCCAAGCGGAATATGTCCTGTTACAACGCCCACTCGCAAAACATCCGAAACCAAAAACATCAATGATTCTTTGGCTTCAAAAGCCTCAGTAAAATATTCTGTATGACCAGGGAATTTAAACGTTTCTGACTGAATATTATGTTTGTTAATCGGGGCTGTTACAATCGCTTGAATTGACCCTGCTTTTAAGTCTTCCGTAGCTTTTTGTAAACACGCCAATGCCGCAGCACCTGCTTCTTGGGTAACTTTACCAGGAGTAACTTCGGTTGCTTTGTCGTCAAAACAAGTAATAACATTGGTTAATTTATGATTGACTTGCTGAATGGATTGGATTCCGTTCAATGTCCAATCTTTCAATTCTAATGATTTTCTGTAAAATCCTAAAACTCTTTGCGAACCATAAATAACAGGTGTACAAATTTGTAAAATGCGTTTATTAGTAAGGGCTTTTAGTATTACTTCGGGGCCGATACCGTTATAATCGCCGAGGGTAATGCCTATAATTGGTTTTTGATGTTCCACGTTATTGATATTTGATAATTTGTACCTCGGAAATCTTTCCTGAGTATTACGTTCAATTTCACGGGAAGGATTCCCGTGATACAATTATTTCTGCAATTTCATAAATTCTATTGAAACAAAAAAGGTTTGAGCATTGCCCAAACCTTTTTTGTATTACTCACGAATCATTTTTTGTAAAACTTCAAAATTAATATCTGCATCAAAAATTGCCCGAATCGGAATTTCAAAATCTTTCACTACTACACTTTTTATCATTCCTTGCGGTGATTTATAAACTAATTCATAAATATCTTCTTTTAAAATATACTGTTCAACTATCTCATTATCAGGGTCAATTATCCAATATTCTTGAACTTTATGGGTTTCATAATCATCAAATTTAATTCCTCTATCATGCTTTTTAGTTCCTTTTGAAAGAACCTCCACCACAAAATCTGGAACAGGAAAAAGCGTTTGAGTCGGTTGAAAATTTTCTGATTTGTCATTGTCAAAAAATACTAAATCTGGTTCGTAATCATTACGAGTAAAAACAACCATAATTTTTTCGATACCTACAAATCCTAATTTATTTTTTCGGACGTGAATATCTAATAAATGAAATAAAAGTCCATTTGCCTCATTATGCCTTTTCATGATAGGAGAATGCACGATAATTTCTCCATTGATGAATTCAACTTTCATGGATTCGTCGATATCGTTGTAAAATTTCTCTCTCCTTATTCGTTCCTCTGCCAGTTTAATTCCAATTTGTTGATGCAAAAATGGAGCATCCGCCAAATCTAAAATTTGTTCTACTAAATTTGCGTGAATCATAATTAAGAATACTTTTTGATTTTACTTTAAAGATAACAAAAAATCTTAACTCCCAAAAATAGTAACGAACCCGAAGAAAATTGCATCTTTCTAATATAACCAAATTTTATTATTGGATTTATGCAAAATACCCAATTATTTTTTGAATTTTGTAAAGTATAAGGTGTTTTATTCTGTTAGATTTCAATTGTTATCCTTAAAGTAATAAATATAAAAATGGCTCAATCTTACGTTCAAAAAATTAGTAGTATTCTCATCGCTAATCGTGGTGAAATTGCTATTCGTATCATGCGTGCTGCTTCCGAATTGGGGATTCGCACGGTAGCGGTTTATACTTTTGAAGACCGTTATTCTCTTCACCGATATAAAGCTGATGAAGCTTATCAAATCGGGAAAGATGATGAGCCTTTAAAACCTTATTTGGACATTGAAGGAATCATCAAACTTTGTAAAGAAAAGAAAATTGATGCAGTTCATCCAGGTTATGGTTTCCTTTCTGAAAATGTAACTTTAGCTCGCCGTTGTCGTGAAGAAGGTATCAAATTTATTGGACCATCTCCCGAAGCAATGGATGCACTGGGCGATAAAGTGGCGGCAAAAGTAGCTGCTCGAAAAGCTAATGTACCCATGATTGAAGACTCAAAAGAGGAATTAATCAACGGTGATATAGCCCTTTCAGAAGCCAAGAAAATCGGTTTTCCTGTAATGGTGAAAGCTGCCGCTGGTGGTGGCGGACGTGGTATGCGTGTTGTTCGTCAGGAAGATGAATTTTCAAAAGCATTCAACGAAGCAAAAAACGAAGCAAAAAATGCTTTTGGCGATGATACTATCTTCATTGAAAAATTTATCGACCAACCAAAACACATTGAGGTTCAATTACTTGGTGACCAACACGGTAATTTAGTTCACCTTTACGAGCGTGATTGTTCAGTACAAAGACGTTTCCAGAAGGTGGTAGAAATTGCTCCTTCTTTTGGTTTAAAAGAAGAAACTCGTCAGAAATTATACGCACACGCTTTGGCAATTGGTAAAGCAGTAAATTACTACAATGCAGGTACGGTTGAGTTTTTAGTTGATAAAGACGAAAATATTTTCTTTATCGAAGTAAATCCACGTATTCAGGTGGAACATACTATTACTGAGGAGGTTACGGGTGTGGATATTGTGAGGACTCAGATTTTAATTGCGATGAATTATAAACTTTCGGACAACGGAATTTATATTTTAAAGCAAGAAGATATTCCTTTAAATGGCTATGCAATTCAATGTAGAATCACTACCGAAGACCCTGCAAATGGTTTCAAACCAGATTTTGGTACAATCATCGCTTATCGTAATGCCGCTGGTTTTGGTATTCGTTTAGATGAAGGTTCGTCTTATCCTGGGGTAAAAATTTCGCCATACTTCGACTCAATGTTGGTGAAAGTTTCCGCTCGTGGACGTACCTTGAAAGGGGCTTCTCAACGTTTGGCTCGTGCTTTGACAGAATTCCGTATTCGTGGGGTAAAAACGAATATTCCTTTTTTGCGTAATGTAATTGCTCACCCTGTTTTCCAACAAGGAAAATGTGTGGTTCAATTTATTGACTCGCACCCAGAACTATTCAATTTCAAAACGTCGAGAGACCGTTCTACGAAAATCCTTCACTATTTAGGGGATGTTGTGGTCAATGGAAATCCTGATGTAAAAGTGAAATTAGACCGTTCTTTCAGAACACCAGTTGTTCCTGCTTTTGATACTTTTGGCGAACATCCGTTCGGGGAACATCCAAAAGGTAACAAACAGCTTTTGGACTCGATGGGAGCTGAAAAATTCAGTCAATACATCAAAGAACAAAAGCAAATTTTATATACCGATACCACTTTCAGAGATGGTCACCAGTCTTTACTCGCCACCCGTGTGCGTACCAAAGATATGATGGCGGTTGCCGAAAGTTATTCTAAAAACTTCCCACAATTATTCTCCATGGAAGTTTGGGGTGGTGCCACGTTTGACGTAGCAATGCGTTTCTTGAACGAATCTCCGTGGAAGCGTCTGCAAGAATTCCGTGAAGCGATGCCAAATATGCTTTTGCAAATGCTTTTCAGAGGTTCAAATGCGGTTGGTTATTCGGCGTATCCAGATAATTTGATTGAAAAATTTGTAGAAAAATCAGCCGAATCAGGGATTGATGTATTCAGAATTTTTGACTCATTAAACTGGGTTGAAGCGATGAAAGTTTCCATCAGAGCCGTTCGTGAGCGTACAAATGCCATTGCCGAAGCTTCAATTTGCTATACAGGTGATGTTTTCACGAATGATAAATATTCGTTACAATATTACTTAGATATGGCTCGTACTTTGGAAGATGAAGGAGCTAATATTTTGTGTATCAAAGATATGGCGGGTTTATTAAGACCCTATCAAGCTCAATTGTTAGTGACAGAGTTACGCCAAGCTTTGTCAATTCCTGTGCATTTACACACGCACGATACTTCTTCAATTCAAGCGGCAACGTATTTGAAAGCCATTGAAGCGGGCGTTGATATTATTGATTGTTCTTTGGGTGCCATGTCTGGTTTGACTTCTCAACCAAACTTCAACTCTATCGTGGCCATGATGCAAGGACACGAGCGTGAATGTGAAATGGATTTACCGTTATTGAACCAATATTCAAACTATTGGGAAGATGTCCGTCAGATGTATTATCCGTTTGAATCGGAATTGAAAGCGGGTACGGCTGAGGTTTACGACAATGAAATTCCAGGGGGACAATATACTAATTTACGTGGACAAGCGATTGCCTTGGGCGTGGGTGATAAATTTGAATTAATGAAGCATAACTACCACGAAGCTAACAAATTATTTGGTGACATCGTGAAAGTTACGCCTTCTTCGAAAGTAGTGGGTGATATGGCAATTTTTATGACTGCCAATTCATTAACCGCCGAAGACGTATATGCTCGTGGGGCAACGCTTTCGTTTCCAGAATCGGTTAAAGATTTCTTCAAAGGTGGTTTGGGTCAGCCTTACGGTGGTTTCCCGAAACAATTGCAAGAAATTATCTTGAAAGGTGAAACAGCGATGACAACTCGCCCGAATGATTCGATTTTACCGATTGATTTTGAGAAAGATTTTGCGGATTTCCAAGCGAAATTTCCAGAAAATGAGCAAGGAGAATTGGATTATCTTTCGTACAAAATGTATCCGAAAGTATACGAAGATTATTACAAAAACCAACAACTTTACGGTGAAGTTTCGTTGATTCCAACACCCGCATTTTTGTACGGTTTGAAACCAGATGAAGAGATTTTGATTAACATTGACGAAGGTAAAACCATCATTGTCAAATACTTAAATCAATCTGAACCCGACGAATCAGGTTTAAGAAATATCACTTTTGAACTGAACGGACAAGCTCGAAGAATCAAGGTTTTAGACAGGACTATCAAGATTGTGAAAGCCCAACACGTGAAGGCGACTACCAAAGGTGATATTGGCGCTCCGTTGCAAGGACGTTTGAGTAGAGTCTTGGTAAAAGCGGGCGACGAAATCAAGAAAAATGCACCGTTGTACATCATTGAAGCCATGAAAATGGAGTCAATTGTATCGTCGCCTTACGAAGGAATTGTGGGCAGAGTGGTACTAACGGAAGGAACGGTAGTGGAACAAGAAGATTTAGTTTTGACGGTTGAAGAAGCAAGATTACCCGAGCCTGATAAAAATGAATACCTTTTCGTTTACGGAACATTACGCAAAGAAGCAGGAAACGAATTGCACAAATTCATTGAGAAAAACGCTGAATTTGTCGGTATGGCAAATGCGCAAGGCAAATTATTTATGATTGAAGAAGAAGGCTATCCAGCTTTTGTATCAACTGATAATCAGGCAGATAAGACGATTGGAGAGTTATACAAATTAACAAGTCCAATCAAATTATTAGCCATTTTAGACGAATACGAAGAATTTTTTGCCAGCGATAACGTAAACAGTGTTTTCATCAGAAATACCATTAACGTACATTTTGAAGGACAAAAAGTGGAGTCTTATGCTTACGAATTCAATCGTTCTACGGAAGGATTGAATGAGATTGTTGGCGGGGATTTTATGAATAGGTAGAGTGATTATTATATTTTTCTGTAAATTAGCTTTTCAAAATGGTTATTTAAGAACTTTTTGAAAAGCTAATTTTTTTGTTCAAATATTAAATTCTATACAATGAAACCAATTCTCCATTACCTCCTTTTGTTACTTCTTTTCTTCTACATTTTCTCGTGCAAAACAACTAATATTGAGCCTGAGATTGAGATTGATGAGGAAATTCCACCCCCTCTCAATGTCAACTGTAAAGAAAAATCTCGTTTAGTATATTCCGAAAATAATCAATTGGTTTATGAGTCTTATAACGAATTTGACCCTCAAGGCAATATAATCAAATCAATAGGCACTCTTGACAAAAATTCTTCATCTCCAATAAAATATGAAAGAACTTATGAAAATATTTATGATAGTAAAAACAATCTGATTGTCTCAACTTCATATTTCAATAAAGGTTTTGTGCAAAAAGATTTTTATGAATATTATTCTAACAATAAATTAAAGAAACGAGAGTCGGCTTTAAGTGATGGACGTATATACTATGTTAACGAGTTTAATGAGAAGGGGTTAATGACCAGATATTATTATGCTTATTATAAAAATAGTTATGATGAAAAATTAACTACATATAACTCCAAAGGTAAATTACTAACAGAAAAAACTATTCAAGATGGAGTCTTCTCTTCAAGCGAAATAAATGAATATGATAATAATAATCTGAAAATAAAAACTACAAATACTTTTTCCGACAACTCAATTCAAACAATTTTATTTAAGTATAATTCTAATAAAAAATTGATTGAAGCAAATTATAATTATGGTGTTCAAATTAAATACATTTATGATAATGGGTTACTTGTTAGTGAGCAAACATTTACTCCGAGAGAGGGGTTAGTTCGAGAATATAAATATGAATATAATACTTTGAAAAAAGTCATAAAAGATATAATTTACTACTATGATTTTGGAATAAATTACGTTGAGCATGAATACTTCTATCACACAAACGGAGAAATACAAAAAATCATTTATGCTGGATTAAAGCCTTCTATGCCTAATGAGTTCTACACATCAGGTGAGATAAGTTATGATGATAAAGGAAACACGATTGAAAGTATTTCGTATAATGAAAATGGTAGTGTTCAGGAGAGAGCAAAGTCTTCTTATTTTTGTAAATAGAGGCTGAGTCTGGACGTAGGTTTAGCGAAGCGTTCCTACGTTCTAAAACTTCATAGAGCGTCCGCTCATTGTTGAAATAATAAAGTATATTTAAAAGCCTTTGCTTATGGGCTTTGTCATTGCGAGAGAAACGAAGCAATCTGTTGGAATGATGAAAGGGTGTTTGAAAGCCTTTGCCTGTAAGCTAACAGATTGCTTCGCTACGCTCGCAATGACAAAGCCGAAAGTTTTAATTTCGTTCACTATTTGTGCCGTTGTTGGTCTTCCTTTTGAGAAAGAATCTCGGCGTGCCGTTGTGCGGTGTTTTCACCCACAACACGAGCGAAAGAAACTCGCCAGTTGTATAAACAAAAATATCTTGCTTTCATAATTGGTGCTTGCTTTCGCTCGTGTTGTGGGTGGAAAACACCGCACAACGGCTGGCTACGACTATTCCCAAAAATAAACTATCATTATTATAATGAAAGAATATTTAAAAGCCTTTGCCTACGGGCTTTGTCATTGCGAGGCACGAAGCAATCTGTTGGAATGATGAAAGGGTGTTGCTCGTAAGCAAACAGATTGGTTTAACTAAACTCCGATTCGCTACTCTCGCAATGATAAAGCTGCTCGTAACTTGGAATGATGAAAGGGTGTTTGAAAGCCCTTGCTCGTAGGCTAACAGATTGGTTTAACGAAACTCCGATTCGCTACGCTCGCAATGACAAAGCCGCTCGTAACTTGGAATGATGAAAGAGTGTTTGAAAGCCTTTGCTCGTAAGCTAATAGATTGGTTTAACGAAACTCTGATTCGTTTCTCTCGCAATAAACTTTATTAGGATAATTTGATTATTGAAATTTTTGGGACAAACCAACACGATATTTTGTATAAATATTGTGATAAACTATACAGACATCAGTGGCTGTCCCAAAAAATTTGTGGCTGTTAC